>NZ_NRSH01000007.1 GCF_016584055.1 Halorhodospira neutriphila | reverse complement strand
AACGATATCGCCCGGCTTTTAAACCAGCGGCCGCGCAAGGCGCTGGACTTCAGAACGCCCGAGGAGGCCATGACTGAAGAGCTTCAGGCCTTCTCGAAGACTGTTGCGCTTGATTCTTGAGACCAGCGATCTGCAGATCCTTTTGTTATAGGCTTGAAACGCATATTCACCTCCTGTTGATCATGTCACGGTAGCTCTCAACCTACAACACGCAACGTGCGACAGCGCCGACACTTACGGAGAATTAACCAGGGATGCAACCCCGAGGCGTAAGGAGCCGTCAGGCATGAGTCACAATACGCAATCAATAAGGAAGAAGCCCACCGGTAAGTGCTGGCAACCTCAACAGCAGCTGTCGCTCGAAGCTGTATGGTAGCTGAGGGGCACCCCGAGTTATCAGACCACTACACGCGCGCGAGGGCAGCATGATGGATGAGCACTGGCACAAGGGGCTGACCGAGCGGCAGCGGCGTTTCTGCGAGGCGTACGCCGCCGCCGGCAACGCCACCGAGGCCGCCCGGCGGGCCGGATACCGCCGCCCCGATCCCCAGGGCGCCGAGAACCTGCGTAAGCCGGCCATCGCTCACGCCCTGGAGGCGTTGCGCCAGGAGACAACGGCCGCCGCGATCGCCGAGCGCGAGGAGCGCCAGGCGTGGTGGACGAGCATCATGCGCGGGGAGCACCGGCCGGACGGCTCAGTGCCGACGATCAGCGAGCAGCTGAGGGCCTCCGAGCTGCTGGGCAGGGCGCAGGGCGACTTTGTGGAGCGCCGGGAGATTACCGGCCGCGACGGGGGCGCCTTCGGGCCCAGTGTGTTGCTCGGCTACATGGGCTCGACCCACTGAGATAGCGAACAAGCGACAGCCCCACCCGCGCCCTCCCCTCCCGTCGGGCGCCTGCGCATTGGGACCGTGAGGGCGTCCAGCACCGCCGACGCCCTTGCGGTCACCCGCTGCAACGCATCCGAGCTGCAATAGCGCCCTCTCGAGACCACCACCAGCATCCCGCTGACGCCCTGGGGTACGAAGTTGGTACGCACCCTCAACGCGCGCGCAACACTGCAACACCCCCGACGCGCGCGGGCTGTCCCCCGTTATCAAAGGGCCGGCCCGGGGCGCAGCCGCCGTGCGCGAAGGTGAGGCACCTTGCCGCATTTTTTTACACCACTACGCGCGCGAGGGCCGCCGCCAAGAGAGGGCACGACGGGGCCCCTTGAGCCGTGAGCTGCGAGGAGGGGGGTAGCACGGCAGCGTGCCCTCAAACTGCCCACCGACACCCTGGACCGGCTGCGGGCCTACGCCCACGACCACGGCCTGACCCTGCCGAAGGCGGTGGAGGCCCTTCTGAACGACTCCGACACCCCGCCCAATGTGCGATGACTGTAGCCCCGGTGTAGCCCCGAGACTAAAAAGGGCCTACCGCCGAAGCGATAAGCCCTTGATTTTGCTGGTGGGCCGCCGAGGACTCGAACCTCGAACCTACTGATTAAGAGTCAGCTGCTCTACCACTTGAGCTAGCGGCCCATTGCTTGGGGTGAGCGGCGGGACTCGAACCCACGACCTCCGGAGCCACAATCCTAGCGTAGATCCAGGGTATTCAGTGGGTTGCGGCCCATCTGTCCAAAACCGGCGCCGCTCATCTGGTTCTGTATTCTGGCAGCACTCAGGGGCTTAGGCAACCCCGGGCGAGCGATTTTGGACACCGTCAGGGGGTGTAGGGGTACAGCTCGAGCGCCGTGGTCAGGCCGCTGCCCCGGTCGAGACGATGGGTGGAGCTGGCGACTATCCAGCTCTGGGCGACGACCTCAGCCGGCCATTCGCCCAGCAGCGTCACGGGGGTCTCGGCGCCGATCTCGGGACGGCCGATCGCTGCCTGGACGCTGAGCGAGACGCCGCCGCGCTGCAGGCGGCGCCACTCGGCCTCGGCGGCCGAGTACGCGCTGCGCTCGTTGGGGTAGATGTCCTTGAGGACGCGCAGGTTGCCGGATTCTCCTGCGAGCACATGGTGCGCGCGGGCCTCCTCGCGGTCGTACCAGCGGGCGCGGACGCCGGTGTACGACGTCGGGTTCTCGACGCGCTGGTAGCGGTGCGGCCCGCACTCATCGCGGCGCAGCGCCGCCGGCGGCATCGGCAGGCCGGAAGCGCTGACGCCGCGACCGCGGCGGACGAATAGCAAGCGACCGTTCTTCACCGTGGCGATGGCGTCGTGGTCCTCGGCCAGGCGGGTGAGCAGATGGGCATCGCTCTCTTCGGTCTGATCGATGTGCTCGAGCAGGGTGCCGCTGAGCCCCAGGCCGATGACAGGCTGTAGGCCGTGCCGGCCGGCGATGGTCGTCACCAGGGCGTCGAGGAGAATGTGGTCGTAGCTCTGCGTGCGCTGGGCCATGAGCGAGCCGGCGACGTCGGCGCTGCGGCCGCGGATGCGCAGCGTGTTCGGCGGCCCGCTGTGCTCGATCTCGGTGACGGTGTAGGTCCCCAGGTCCCGCGGCGCCGACGGCGACACGGCGCCGATGAAGGTACCGACGCCGAGGCTGGCGTCCTCCATGCCTACGGCGACGGCGATCTCGGCGCCCGCAGGCGGGATGATGACGTCTCCGGCGTCGATCTCCAGCTCGAGCTCGTCGGCGCTGAATCCGCTCTGCTGGGTGACGCTGAGGCTGGAAAGCCGCTTGTCGACGGCTGGCACCGGGATGCCTTCGACGGTGATGGACCAAGACGGCCGCCTCATAGCGCCCCGACCCCTAGGCGCATCAGTGAGCCGATGGCGTCTACGGGGCTGTCATCGGTGCGCTTGAGCGAAAGGGTGAACTCGATCTTGCGCGGCGCGCCGTTGCCGTAGAGTTCCGTCCGGGTTTCGTCGACGCGCTCGATGGCGTACAGGCCGTAGAGCGTCCCCTCGCCGTCGAGCAGGGGGTAGCTGAGGCCGAGGTCGGCCATGATGTGGAGGGCGTCGATGTTGATCCGGCCGCCGGTGATCTCCGGCGCTAGGCTGCCCGACAGGGTGACCTTGTCGTCGCCGGCGCCGGTGTACTGGTAGCTAGCCCGGCGGCCCACCCGCTCGGCCCCGGGCCAGCTCTGGTGGGTGGTGCGCTGGAACTGCTGATACGGCGCGGTGTTGAGCTGGAAGACGAATAGCCCGAGGACAGCGAGCATCAGCGCTCCTCCTATTCAGGGTCGATGAGTCGGCCGCGGCGCCGGGACTCCTGCTGGCGCATCAGGCGCTCCACTTCTTTCCGCGCCGCCTCGCCGGCTATCTGGCCCACTCGATACTCATCAGATCCTGGCGGCGCCTGGACGTGGACGTTGACCTGCGGCGATAGAGGAGCGATAGCTCCCGGCCCTGCCGTTAGTGGCTGACCGATGGGGGGCGCTCCGGGCACTCCTGGCTGCACTGGAGCGTCTCCCGCAGAGGGGGATCCGGGCGTCCAAGACACCTCAGAGAGCCGGCTGCCAAATGCTTTCGCTTCGTCCAGCCAGGTCATGATCGGCGAGACGAGCATCTTGCCCGGCCCCTCGAGTCGGCCGGCGATCTCGCCGAGCCGGCCGAACCGCCGCTCGAGCCAGTCGAAGAAGTCGCTGAACCAGCTGCGGACGTGGTCCCACTGGGTAATGACTGTGGCGGCGGCGCCGGCGATGCCGATCACCAGGGCGGCCAGCGGGTGTGCCGTGGCCAGCCGGGCGAGACCAGCGAGCAGGCCTGACGTCTGCCGGAGCCCGGCGACGAGCCCCCCGGGGCCAACCAGGTACGCTACGGCGGCGGCGATCCCGAGGGTCTGCCATGACCCTGCCCACTCCTTGAGCTGATAGGCGGTATCCTGGAGCTGTCCGCTGGTCTTGATGAGCCAGCGGCTCAGCTCCTTGGTGGTCTGGATCGCGTCGACGATGTGCTCGCCGGCCTGCTCCGCCCAGCGGTCGAGCCGGCCGTCCTCGGAGGCGCGGTTGAGCATGCGGAGCAGGGAGCGCAGGTTGCCCTTGAGCTCCTCCATCGGCCCCGACGCCGCGACCTCGTTGAGGAATCGAGTCCACTGGTCCCGGAGGTTGGAGATCATGCCGTTCCAGGTCCGGCTCCTCGCTTCCATGGCGCCGCCGAAGCGCTCGCGCCAGATCCGCGTCAGCGTCTGCCGGATCATGTCCCGGTCGTCCTTGAGGACCTGGGCCATCTGCTGGCGGCCCTGGGCGTCGGTGTAGCGGTAGGTGATGAGATCGCCGGACGTGGAGGCCTTGATCCCGAACTCTTTGAGGCGCTCGTTCTCGCCGTTAACGGCGTCGGCGATCGCCTCGACGGAGTCGATGATCCGCTTGCCCATGGCGGCGCTGGTGTCGCCCAGGGTGCGCAGGAGGCCGTTCGTCGGATCCATGCCGTAGGCGCGCAGCTTTGTGTAGGCCTCCCGGACCTCGGCTAGCTGGTACGGCGTCTTGGTGGCGAACTCGTCGACCCACTCGGAGGCTTTGCGGGCCGCCTCGGCGCTGCCTTCGATGGTCCGCAACGTGGTGATGAAGTCCTCGCGCCCCCCGGCGGCCTGCATGGCCTGGTATCCCAGGGCGCTGGTGCCGGCCGCGGCGGCGCCGCCGCCCCACGCCCCGAAGCGGGCGAGGCGGCCGATCCGGCCGCTGATCCGCTCCCACCCGGATCCGAGTGCGCTCTTGAGGCTGCTGAGCCGGCCAGCGACGCGGCGCTGGCGCTCGAGGCTCTGGGTGAGGTCCTGGGCGCGCCGGTTGAGGCGGGTTTGCTCGTCGCCGAGCTTGGCCGTGTCGACGCCCTCGTCCTGGAGGGCCTTGCGCACCTGATGGGCCTCTTTGCGCAGCTCGGTGTGCCGGCTACTGAGCTTGGAGACCCGCTTCCCGGCGGCCGCCATCTGCTTCTGCAGGGTCTTGGTGGGCCGCTCGGTGTCGCGGTACTGGCGCTTGAGCTGCGCGAGGCGCTCGTTGGCCTGGTCGAGCTGCTCGGCATGGTCGCGGATGCGCTGGTTGTAGCTCTGGAGCTGGCCGGTCTTGCGCTGCTGAGCCTGGACGCGCCGGAGCTCGTCCCGAGTGCGCTGCAGCGAGCCGGCCATCCCGCCGGAGGCCTCGCGGATGCGGCGGGCGGGCGCGGAGACCTTGTCGGCCAGCCGCGCCACCATTCGGAAGTCGAGGTTGCGGCTCATTCCTCGCCCCTGTCGCCGGAGCGCACGCGGGCGCGCTCACGCCAGTCCATGAGCTCGCCCACGGTCATCGGGGTCATCTCGGAGAGTGGCCAGTGGAATATCGTGGCCACGTCAGCGATGGCGTCCTCTATGCGGGACGGGAGTCGCTCGGCAGCAAAAAACCCACCGTCTCTTGTGCCAGCGCCATGAAGTCCGTGACGCCCAGGCCGGCCACCTCGGCATCGGTGAGGCCGGGGTCGGTGATCCGCGGCAGGAGCGTGATGAGCGCGCCGGCCTCGAGCTGGACAACGTCGACGAGGTTGAGACCTCGGAGCTCGCCGGCGGTGGGCTGGCGGAGCTGGACGGTGTCGATCTCCTGATCGCCGCGCTGGATCGGGGTGCCGAGGGTGACGGTAGCGGCTGCGGTCTTGCTCATGGTCTAGATCCCCAGTGCGTCGCGGCGCTTGGCCATGCGGTCCTCTCCGTCGACGACCTCCTTGCCGCCGACGACGTCGATCTCGATGAGGTCCTCGCCGTTCTGGACGTAGCGGTAGTAGGTCAGCGAAGCGGTGAGGCTCATCTGGTTGTCGTTGCCGGTGTTGGCGGTGCCCGGGTCGATCTCCGTAAAGCGCCCACGCATCACGACCTCGATGGTGACGTGCTCGGCCTCGGGGTCGTCGGACTCGGCCGAGCCGAGGAAGCGCATCTGCACGCCACTGGCGTCCTGGGTGCCCCAAGTCTTGAGCACGGCCGCAGCGTGCTCGCCGAGGGTGATCTCCGCCTCGAGCGCTTCGTGGCCGTGGTCGATGCGGGCCGGGCCGGTCATGCCGGCGCCGCGGTAGTCCTCGGTCTGCCGCGTGAGCGTCGGCAGTCTGACTTCCTCGGCCCGGCCGATGTAGCCCTCGCCCTCGATGAAGAGGTTGAAGTCCTTCAGCTTGCGGGGGAGCGCCATGCCCTATCCTCCTTACGCCGGCACCAGCTGGCTCAGGTAGCGGCTGGTGATGGTCTGGTAGAAGCCCAGCTGCTCCAGCGGCGGCACCGGCGTGAAGTCGTAGTCGATGGCGAGCTTGCCGGCGGAGAGCTCGCTCTCGGTGTTCTTCTCGGGGTCCACCCAGGCCTGGGCGTCCACGATGTAGCCGCGCAGGGCAAGCTGCCGGAACTTGGCGTTGGTGCCCTCGACGATGTCGCGGATGAGCTGCTTGCTCATGGGCAGGTCTATGGCCCAGGCGTGCGCCTCGGCGATCGTGTCGGCGAGGATGTCGTCGGTGCGCACGGCGCTCTCGAAAGCGTAGAGCGGGTCGTCGGCGCAGGTGCGAGACCCCCAGAATCGGAAGCCGTTGCGGCGGACGAGGGTGGTGATGTCCTCGTCGTTGAGGCGGTTGGCCACGGTGTTCGGGTTCTGGAGATCGAAGGAGACGTCGGCACTGATGCCGGTAACGCCCTCCACGGCGACGTTCGAGATCGTCTTGTGCCACCCGGTCTCTTGGTCGATGCGCGCCCGCGTCCCCAGCGCCCGGGCCACAGCCGAGAGCTCGGACGTGCTGTCAGTGGCAGAATCCCACCCCATGAAGTCGGGCCAGATGAGCATCAAGCGGCGGTCGCCGAAGTTCTCGCGATAGGTGATGACCTCGCTCTCGGTAGCGCCTACAGCGCCGGCGTAAGCGAACGCGCGCAGGTCGGCCGCGATGGGGGTCAACGCCGACGTGACCTCTTGGGAGGCGTGCCCCGGCGTCCCCAGGATGCGCGGCTTGACGCCGAGCTGAGATTCGGCGACGCGCAGTGCTTCTAGGCCTTTGTGCTTCCCGGTCGTGGAGTCGACCTCGCCGATGATGTTGGTGGTCGTCTCCGACTCGGAAGTGCCTTCAGATACCCGCACGACGACGACCGAGCAGAGAGCCTGGTCATATATGCCTTGCAGCGCTCTCGGGAGGGTGCCGGAACCGCTATCAGCGGTGTCGAGCTTCGCGGCCTTTTCGCGCGAGGCAACGAGAACCGGCGTGTCCATCGGGAAGACGTCTGAGTCGGCGTCCGGCGCGGTCCCCACGACGCCGACTATGGCTGTCGATACGGTGCGGATCGGCCGGACGCCGTCGGTCGAGGTGATGACCTTGACGCCGTGATGGTACTCGGTAGCCATGAGTGCGCTCCACGTCGCAGGATGCTGGAGCGATTATGGCGCGACGATGATGGGTGGCTCGCCCGGTGATTCGAGTATATGCGGAGGCTACTCCCTAGCCCTGTTTTGCCACTCCAACACTCGCCTCCGCCAAAAACCACGGGCATGCCCTTGAATCAGGTGAGCGCGCCAGGACTGAAGCGTGTCCCGGGCCCGGCCTGGGCTAATCTGGCCTTTCTGGACGCTCTTCTGTAGGCCGCGCATACGGCGGCGGATACGGCGTAGGGTCTGCCCCTTGACCTTCATAGACCGGGCCCACACCCGATAGCCTACGTAGGTCACGCCCTCGGCGCGCTGGATGTTGACCTTGCCGGCGCGCAGGCCAAGCGCTGCCAGCTCTCGCTCGAGCTCGCGCTGCCAATCCTTGAGCTGGGCGCGGTCAGTGCCGAGGATCAGGATGTCGTCCATGTAGCGCATGTAGTGGCGGATGCCCAGGCGGCGCTTTGCGGCCTGGTCCACCTCGTTGAGGACCAGGTTCCCGATCCACTGGCTGGGCAGGTTGCCGGTTGCCACGCCGGTCTCGTCGCCGCCGGGCTCCATGCTGTCGATGATGGCGTCGAGGACCTTCAGGGTGCGGCCGCAGGCGATGCGCTTGCGGATGACGCGCTTGGCCACGTCGTGCGGGATGGTCTGGAAGAAGCTAGCCACGTCGACGTGGAGGGCGTAGGCGGTCTCGCCCCGGCGCCGGTAGTAGCGCAGCCACTGCTGGAGGCGGCCTACGGCCTCGTAGGGGCCGCGCCCGCGCACGCAGGCGTAGGTGTCGTCGATCATGGCCCGCACCCACAGCGGCTCGCACACTCGGCAGACGGCCTGCATCACAACGCGGTCCCGATAAGGTGCGGCCGCGATTTCTCGGCGCTTGGGGTCGAAGACCCGGAAGTGGCGGTAGTCGCCTACCTGGTACATACCCCACAGCAGCTCGTTCTGGATGGCGCCGAGGTGGGTCCACAGGTCGGCGTCGAACTGCGCCACCTCCTGGTTGCGCCCCTTGCCGCGCTTGCACAGGCGGTGGGCGGCCATGAGGTTGTTCCAGTCGGCGATGTCCTCGATGAGGTGCTTGGCCTTCGCGCTCACGTCTCCTCCAGGCAAAAAAACGGCCCGGGGCTTTCGGTCTCCCTACTCGCGCCGGGCCGTCCGCTCACGGTTTGGCACCCGCGCGGGGCACCGGGACTGAGGAGCTGACCCCCTGGGGGTGCTAGGTGGCGCCGAGCCTTCGACGCCCTCTCGCTATGGTGGTCACTGGCGCCGCGCGCGGCCGTGTTGCCGTTCGAGTTCCACGGATTGGCGTTCCAGTTGACAGTGCGCGCGCCGCAGCGCACGCCGTTGTCGAAGTTGCCGCCGCCGTTCGCGCCGCGCCTAAACCTCCTCAGCCCCTTTGCTTCACCCGCTCCCGCCAGGCGCCGACCATGGCTTTCAGCTCGTAGAAGGTGCCGCCGCGGTCGCGGTCGTCGTCCTCGGCCGGCGGCCGGGAGAGCCGGCCCGCCACCTGCGGCCGGATCAGTCCCTGCCGGGCCAGCATGGCCAACCGCCACTCCACCTTGCGCACCTGCTCGTAGAGCCGGTAGACCTTCGAGGGCTGGCCGGAGCTGGCGGCTTCGATGATGCGGTCGATAAGCTCCCGCAGTTGCGCCTCCAGGTCGGCCGCCGCCCGGTAGCGGTGGCTCCTGGGGATCCGCTGGATGGGCCCGGCCAGCTCCAGGTACAGCTCCTCCGCCTTCTGCTGGAGCTTCAGGCCCCGGCCACCCTGCCGGGTGGCCGGATCAGGCACCGCGCTTCAGGGGGTCACTGGCGCCGCGCGCGGCCGTGAGGCCGTACGAGAGCCACGGACGGGCGCCCCAGTAGACAGTGCGCGCGCCGCAGCGCACGCCGTCGTCGAAGCGGCCGCCGCCGTGCGCGCCGCGCCAAGCGCCGTGATTGACCTCGCCCCGGTCGTAGCTTCCTTCTTCGCCCACTCCGTCGACGACCGAGGAGTCCCAGCCGTTCGAAGTGCTCGTATCGAACTCGTCATTCAGCCAGTCCCACAGGTTCCCCACCGCATCGCAGATGTTGTAGACGGAGACCGCCTTCTCCACGGTGCCGGTCTCGGTGGGGCCGCCGTTGCTGGTGGAGCTCCACGCGAGGTCGTTGTCCCCATCGTTCCCCTGGGGCGCGCCCCGGGCGTACTTGCGGAACAGCTTGGCGGTGGGGGACCACATGCCGGCATTATCCAGCAGCTCGGGGAGGTCGTCCCGGGAGTAGGTATCGTCCTTGATCGGCTGCACGCCGTACTTGCTCACCGGCACCATGTCCAGGCCCGTGCCGCTGCCGGGGGAAAGCTGGTAGATGCTGATCCAGATGCCGGACGGCAGCTCCGCCATGCCGTAGGGCGAAGCGATGGGCCGGTGATCATGGTCCCAGACGCTGTTGGGGACCAGCTTGATAGCCGGGACGTAGGACGTGTCGTACTTCTTGTCGAGGGGGCGCACGCGGCCATAGTGGAAACCGGCGATGCGCCGGGATTCCGTGGTCGAGTAGCCATCGGGGGCGGTGGTGTTGAGGCTGGCTACCAGGGAGGCGAAGCCCGAGTCATGCGGCACCGCGAAGATGGTCACGTCATCGCCGATAGAGAGCCCGCCGGCGAGGGTCCCGTCGTGGTTGTCGGCGGCCGTGGGGTCCCAATCGATGCGCTCGCGCAGGAAGTATCCCTGGCCGATGCCGCCGATATTCACCGCCATCGCGGGGAGGTCGACCGCATGGTCGCCGGTGCCGGGCTCCACCCGGCCCTCGATCTCGAAGTGGCTCGGCGAAGCCGCTGCGGCAGCAATCAGCTTACCCATTGATCATGCCCTCCAGCTCGGAAATCGCGTCCTCCACTTCCTGGACCGTGAAGCCGGTCCGGGTCAGCGCACTCGGGTCGCGCTCGGTACGCACGAACTGCTGTCGTCGTACGTCCCCGGTCTCCTCGTCCTCGACCTCGCGGACCAGGTACTCGGGCTCGCTGCCGTCCGGGTCCTCGCCGTCATCCAGCACCCGGTCCGGGGCGTAGTAGTGCCGCCCCTCAAGCATCCCAGCCCAGTGCTCGCGCAGCCGCTGCATATCCCGGTGGCGCAGCTCGCCGTTGCGGGCCAGCTCCTGGCAGCGCTCGTAGTCGGCGCGGGTGTTCAGGTCTGCGGGAACCCCTCGCATCTAGACCTCCTCCAGCATCATGACTCCATCGACGATGGCGATCCGATATCGCTCCCCGGTCTCACGATCCTTGTAGGGAGTGACATCGCCGTCCGGGGTCCAAGTGGTTCCGTCGACGGTGCCATCGGCCGCGGTGGCCACATAAAGCACCGGCGTCGCGCCGGACGTATCCCAGGCGACCTCGTATAGGCGCTCGGCGGCCAGGGTGCCGTTGGGGTCGCCATCGCTCTCGCGGCGCTGTGTGTCAGCGCGGATCCCCAGCAGCAGAGCTTCATCGCCATGGGCCACGCCCACCTCAACCGGGTAAGCCGGCCGGGTGGTAGTCAGGGCGCCGGCGGTATCCGCGCTGAGATAGTAGGTGGCGCCGGCAGTGAGGCCGGTCAGCACCCCCTCAACCAATCCGCCGGAGTAGACGCGGCCGTTCACTGCGTCGGCCAGCCCTACAGGCCGGGAAGCGGCAGTGCCGTCGGCGATGGCGAGCTTGTGCTCGCCGGCGGCGTGATCCCAGTATACGGCGTCTCCGGTGCTGACATCGGAGGCGAGCTTGGCGCCGGTGATGTAGTCGGCCCGGGCTTCGCGCTGAACGAGCTCGCGGGTAGCCAGGACTACCGACGCATCGACCTTGAGGGTGACGGCGTCGGTGTCCGACACCTCGGTGATGAACCTGACGGTCTGGGTGCGGCTGCTTCCTTCGTCGAGGACAGGCTTGTAGGTCTCGGGGTAGTTGCCGTAGGCGATCATATCGCCATCGGCATCGAAGATGCCCACCTCCCGGATGGTCCATCCGCCTACATCCGGCGGCAGCACCTGCTCGACGACGATCCAGCTAGGATTGTCCGGGTCGGTCTGGCTGGAGTTGATCGCGGCTCGGCGGACCTCATGGATCAAGGCCTCGTAGCTAGAATCCGGGGTCGGCAGAGATCCGCCTCCGTCACCCACGGCCAGATCCGTGATCTCGATGGTATCGCCGACAGCGACGGCGTTAGCGATCTTGTTCTGCCCGATGTCGGTCAGGACGGTGTAGAAGGTCGACATGGTCGGCTCCTATTCGGGGTAGACGGTCGTGGCGTCGACGCTGTCCAGGGCCGCGCCGTAGTAGTGGGCGCCGCTCACGGCCACGGTCTGGGGCTGGTACGGCAGGACGGCGGTCACGTCGCCGTCGTAGACGGCCGCGGCGTGGTAGTGGGTTCCGCGAGTCTCGCCAGCGAGATCCAGGCCGGTGATGTGGCGGCTGACCGGGCGGGCGTCGTCGATGAGGCGCTCGAGCTCGTCGTACATCTCCGAGGTTATGCCTCGGTCCCGCACGCCGATCTTGAGTGCGGCCGTACCGCGCTCGCCGGGCGGCTCAGTCTCCCACCACTCGATGACCTCCAGCAGGTAGCCAAGGGGCTCGATGACGCGGCGCAGGGCGGAGATCGTCCCCTTATGACGATGTACGTCCCAGCTCGCCTGGACCACCTGCCGCTTTTCCTCGGCGCTCCACCTGGGGTCCCACCTGTCGACGCTGACGGCCCAGGCGAGGTACGGAAGGAGATTCTCGGGGCAATCGGACGGCGTGGATAGCTCGCGCAGAGGGATGGGGACGCGCTGAATCTCCGCCAGTGCCTCGGCCGCTGCACGCTCGAGAGGCGTCGCGTTGCCGGGCAGGACCGGAGTGCGGTCATCGCTACTCATCGCTGCCGCCGATCTCTACCGTGGACTCCGTGCAGTACGCGGCCTCCGTGACGTCGACGACCACGTCCTCGACAGGGCTAGCCAGCTCCACGCGCTGTACGCCCTCGACGTGTAGCGCAGCATGCAGAGCAGAGATCCGGATGTCGCGGCCGAGGCGCTTCTGCTTGGTGACGTACGCCTGCAGCGACTCCTTCGCCGCTTCAAGAACGGGGTCCTGCTCGGGTCCGGGGTAGACATAGAGGGTCGCGTCCACGACGTAGTCGATGATCGTCGCCGACTGGACCGTGAGTAGATCCCCCAGAGGCCGGATATCTTCTGGCGACAGCGCTTCCTCGACAGCTGAAAGGAGGTCGTCGGAGGCAGACCCATCGCCCTCGGTGGACAGGACGGTCACCACAACCTCGGCGCCGGCCGGCGATGTGGCCGACACGTCAGCTACGCGACCATCCGCCGAGCGAGCGTGGTATTCGTACGCCTGACGGGGCCCGGCGACGCTCAGCCCCTCCCAGGCCTGCTGGGCGCGCAGGCGGAGGTCACGGTCCGACTCATACGTCGGCGGGATGGGGGGGACGGCATCTTCGTCCCCCTCTTCGATGGTCTTCCGCTCGACGTTGTAGTTGGCCGCGATCTGATCTAGATCGGAGCCCGTAGCGTAGGCGAGCATCCGCGCCCGGGCGGCATCGTTGACGCGTTGGCGCCAGACCAGCTCGCGGTAGGCGTTTTCCTGGAGGAGCTTGGCCACTGGCTCGGAGTCGCGGTCTATGACCTTTCGCCACTCCTCCCGGTCGTCCTCGCTGACCAGGTCCAGGAACGCGGCTTTTCGCTCTTCCAGGATCCCTTCGTAGTCCAGGGGCTCGACTACATCAGGAGCTGGTAGGCTGGATAGGTCGATCGCGCTCATGATGCCGGAGCTCCCACCATCGGCACCGCCAGCTCTACGCCCTCGCCTCGCAGCCGACCCTCAATCCGCAGCTGCCACCGACCCTGCACGGCGTCATCAGGGATCAGGCGCACGCGGGACAGGATCAGCTCAGGGACGTGGCGCATGACAGCATCGGTGACCGCCGATGACACGCGCAGGGCCGTCGCCGCATCGCCCGGCTCGTCGATGAGGTCAGGCACGCGGGAGCCGTAGTCGCGGCGCTCGACGCGGGTGCCTACGGGGGTAAGCACGACGTCCTCGACCCGCTGGCGGACCTGCTCGACCCCCGAGACCGAGCGCCCGGTGTAGCGATCCATCCCCATTACTGCACCGAGTAAGTCCCGGCCGAGGAGCCGCTCGTGACCGGCACTTCCGCGGACGACTGGATGTGCTCCACGACCGCCTTCGCCACGGCGTCCGCTAGGCGGTCAGCCTCCCCTTTCGAGAGGTTGAACCCCTGGGCCTCCAGCTCGGACTGGATCATGCTCGAGAGCGTCGACGTGCTCAGCATCACACCCCCGCTGATACCGTGGACGAGCCCGCCGGGTGCGGGTTGCCGGTGAAGGCGCAGGTGTGGGCCGTGGTGACCACCTGCCCCATGGCGCCGTTGAGCTCGATGGCCGCCGCCTCGACGGTTGCCTTTCCGGTGGCCGTCACCGACGCATCGCCCCCGGTGGTCGCCTCGAGGCTGCCCTTGGCGATCACCGTGGCGTCGCCGTCGGTGCTCACCTCGACAGGGCCGGCGGCCTGGACAGACGCGCTCCCCTCCAGCGATACCTGGGCGTCGCCGGGCAACGAGATCGAAAGCTTGTGCTGATCGCGGTCGTACTCGAAAACGGCGCCGTCGCCCATCTCCACGCGCCGCACCGTGGCGGCCCGCTCGGGGGCGGGGTACTGCCGGTAGTAGAGGCTGGCCATGACGATGGCCTGGCTGAGATCCCCCGAGGGCGCGATCAGCACGACCTGCTCGCCGACCTCCGGCGCCCACCAGGTGATGTCCGGGCCGGCGCTTTGCACCGCCCAGGGCAGCCAGCCGGTGAGCAGGTCCTCTACCTGGACCCGCACACGGGCGGCGTCGTAATCCGCCTCGGCCACCACCCCGTGGCGCACGAGGTTGGCCAGGCGGCGCCAAAGCTCAGCAGCTGACAGGTCGGCATCCATGTCGATGATGGTCGCACCGCGCGCGGCGCGCTGGGCTCCCCTGGAGAGGGTATACGCGGCTCTTACTCGCCGAGAAGGTGGTCCTGGAGGACGTCGCGCAGCCACTCGCGGTCCTCGCGGGAGAGACCGAGCAGCTTGCGCTCCGGGTACTCGTACCAGGGGCCCTGCGGTGTGACGCGGCTGCGTAGGCCGTACTGGTGGACCCGGGCGATGCGTGCGGACCGGCCGCGGTATCCGACGGCGGCGGCGTCTGCGTCGGCGGACGTCTTCAGGTGCTTGTTCTGCCGGAGCTTGCGGAACATCGCCCGGCGGCGCACGCCGCCGCCGCGCTGGCGCACCCGCGGCTCGTAGCGGGAGCCGTCGGGGTTCTCTTGGTCGGCGATGCGGGATCGGGTGCGCTGGCGCAGGCCTCGGGCTATGCGCTGGGCGAGGCGCCGGCGCTCGGAGGCCGACATCGCCTCCAAAAACGGATCGGCCCACTCGACGAGGTCCTGGAGGTCATCCGTCGCCATCGGTGTAGTCCACCAGGTGCTCGCCGTTGCCGTAGAGGCTCCACTCGTCGGCGTCCAGCGGTGTGCTGGAGAGGTCGGGCTCGCGGCTGTGGTGGAGGACGATGCCCTCCTCGGTATGTCGCACCCGGACTACCTCCGCGAGGTCGATCGAGATTGAAAGGTCCGCGGAGTCCGGGTTCAGGACGTCGGCCTCCCAGCTCATCGCCTCCTCGGGGTGCTGAGGGTGATGCTCGTCCAGCCACTGCAGGACCCAGTACGCGAGCTGGTCGAAGCGCCCCGAGTAGCCCAGGAAGATGATCTGCACCCGGTAGGGGATCTCGAACATTTCGTTGCGCCCGTGGGCCCGGCTCTTCACCCGCCCGGTCTCTGCCAGGATCTGGAGGTGGTCTGGGTCCGGCCGGATGGCCTCCGGCGCCCGGAGCAGGTGCTCCCGCAGGCTCGTCAGCAGCTGCATCTAGCCGCCCTCGCCGTCGCTGCGGTCGCTGCGGTCCTCGAGGATCCCGACGCGGGTCTCCAGGCGCTGGATCTTGGCCTGAACGCCATCGATCTGCTCCAACTTCTCAGAGAGGTTCTGGACCTCGGACTGCAGGCGCACGATCTCTTCTCCGGCCGTTGTGACGGCTGTGCCCACCCAGCCCAACGCCATCACGATCAGCGATACGGCGACGGTCTGGGCCAGCCTGCCCAGGGTGTCTACGGTCTTGTCGGTCATGATCCAGTCAACAGCTCGCGGCGGCCCCATCACCTGTTATTCCCACAGCTGGACACGGCCGTCCTCCGGGCGCGCCGGGGCTAGATCGGGCATGATCACGCGGGTCCCCATCGGCAGCACGGGGCCGAGATCAGCCAGCCCCGGGTTCGCCTCCAGCACGGCCTCGACGGCGCCGGCCGTGCGGCCGTAGTGACGCCAGGCCAGGAGGTCGACAGTATCGCCCTGGGCAGCCCGGACCTCGGTGCTCATATCAGCTCGACCGTGGTCAGCGAGCGGCCCAGGATCCGGCGGATGGCGTGACGCGCCTCGCGGCGGTAGCTATCGACCACGGCGACGTACTGGTCCGCCCGGTCGTGCCCATCGCTGGTGGTCTCGTTATCCCGGTACCACTCCAGGACGAGCGCCTTGGCCTCGGCGTAGACGGCGGAGCGATACCAGTGCACCAGGGCGGAGACGCCCCCGAGATCGCGCGCTGGCACATCCTCGAGAGAGGATGCGCCCTCGGCCTGGCGCTCGGATTGCCAGCCGTCGAGCTCGAGCTGGACGCTGCCCATCGCCGTGCGCAGCGCCTCGACGATGCGCTCGTCGGTGACGGTGTCGTGCGTGCGCGTGGCAGCGCGCCAAGCAGAGACCGAGACGTCCGGCCACCACCCCCCGGAGAGGGTCTGGTCGGAGCTGCTCGGGTCGTTGGTCGGCGCGAATACCACGTCGCCACCTCATGTAAGGGCGGGGCTGCGACGCGAGCCGTCGGCACCTGGCCAAACTGCTCGCGCCCGCCCCGCGGCGGGAGGGAGTCGGTTACCCGTCGGCCCCCTTGTCGGCCGACTTGCTCGCGGCGCGCTCGACGCGCTCGATGGCCTTCTTGACGCCGGCGCTCTGGTCGAGCTCCAGGGCGCGCCGCAGGTTGGACAGCGCCGCCTCGAGATCGCCCTGGCTTTCCAGGGCCAGACCGAGGCCCTTGTGCAGCTTCGCCCGCACCTCGTCGGGCATGTCCGCGTCGGCCGTCGCGTCGGCCGCGCGCTGGAGAAGATCGGCATCGACATCGCCGGGGTCGCGGCGCAGCGCGTAGTCCGCCACCTCCTCGGCGACCAGCGTCGGGGTGTCGCGCTTGTAGCCGTCCGGGGTTACGAGGCCGTGGCGCAGCGCGTACTCGGCGATATCGAGGCCGCCGGCGATGTCCCCGACGTCGAAGCGCCACACCATGACCGTCATGAGTACCTCGTCCTGCACCCCGGCGCCGGAGGCGATGACGCCAGCGACGTAGTCGGCGTAGGCCGGGAGGCGATCGCGCTTGCGCTCTGCCCGGGCCTCGAACGACTGGACCCCGCGGATCTCGCGCTTGTGCTCGGCCAGCTGCATCAGCTGGAGCTCGTACTGGCTGGCGTCGGCGTACGTCTGGCGGTCCCGGGCGGCGGCTGAGGCCGCCGCCAAGGTCCGCTCGTAGTGTCGCCGGGCGGGGGAGTTCCGCGGCATGCTCTACCTCCTCAGGATCAGCTGAACGCCGTGCCGTCCCAGAGCTTGATGTTCTCGGCGGCGCAGGCGGCGCTGAGGTCCTCGATGACGTAGGCCTCGTTGACCGACTCGTAGTTCTCGACCCGGTCCCGCTTGGGGTTGTCGATCACCATGCGCCGCCGGCTGCCGCGCTGGTAGTAGATCGAGAGGTTCGACTCGTCGGTCCCGACCAGCGTCACCATCAGGGTCCGCTCCGGGAAGAACGGCACCTCGGCCACCCGCAGGCCGCCCAGCCGCTTGTTGGAGATCATCAGGTCCAGGGCCCGGGCCTCGGTCGGCGTGCCGCCGTGCTCCTCGACCATCGGGAAGTACTTCTCGTCCACCAGCTCGGGGCCGGCCAGGACCATGAAGGTGGTGTTGCGGGCGTACCACGGGCCGAGCAGGCTCGAGCGCATGTCGTAGACCAGGGCGTCGAGGTTGCGGTAGTCGCCGTCGGAGTGCCCCACCTGGATCTCGCCGGCCGTCGCCCCCTCGGTCATCACCCGCTGCGAGGCCTCGTCGCGGAGCTTCTGGATCCAGCCGACGTTGACGTCCTCGAGCATGGTGTTGGTCGTGCGGTCCGTCGTGGCGGCCGCCTGGGTGCCGTTGAACCCGATCATGATCCGGTCGAGCGCCTGCTGGCGCAGGATCATGTCGCGGATCATCGTCTGGAACTCGGGCTTGTGCGCCCAGGCGTCCAGCTTGGCGTACGGGAGCGCCGTGTCGAAGTTGGTCTGCTCGCAGGTGTAGCCGCGGGCGCTGGAGTCGCTGACATCCGCCGGCTTGCGATCCTCCGAAGAGGTATCCGTGCGCCCGGCGATGGTCTGGGAGATCGACAGCCCCACCTTCTCGCCGCTTTGCTGGTCCACGCCCACGGAGTTGACCTGCTGGAGGAACGCCGAGGACTCCTGGATGTGGCGCTCCAGGGTCTGCTCGACGCTCGGCGCAGCGGCGAACTTGGTGCTGGCGTCCGGCACACCGTTGAGGTGGGCGAGGTGCTCCCGGTACGCCTCGAACTGCTTACGGGTGTCGTTGCGCATGATGATCCTCTCTCGTGGGTCAGCAGTCGGTCTTCAGGCCGCCGTCGCCGCCCGTCGCCGGCGGGCGCTCGGGCTCACTCCGGGCAGGGGTCTGGTCGAGGCTGGTCTCCATGGCCTGCACCCGCTCGGCCAGCTTCGAGACGTCCTCGGCGCTGGCGCTGGCCTGCTGGCGGCCGGCGAGCTGGTCGAGCTCGGCGCGCAGCTCGGACTCCATGGAGCCGACGTGCTCCGCCATCGACTCGATGGACTGGGCCACCTCGCTGAGCTCGTGATCCCGGCGCCGGCCCAGGAGCTCGCTCACCCGAGCGGAGAGGTTCTGGAGCAGCGTGCTCCGGCGTTCGCCGCTGCCGGTCTCGCCCCCGGCGCCCTCGCCGCCGCCTTTGTCATCGCCCCCCTCGTCGGCGAGCTCGAGCTGCGCCTCGACCTCGGGGCCGACGACGATGTCCGGCGCGCCCGAGGCGAACTGGCTGAACCGAAGCGGCTCGGTGCCGAGGACCGCCGGGGAATCGGTCACGGCCAGCCCCATCAGGTAGGCCTCGCCCGTGCCGGCGAAGTTGGTCGCCATCTCGATCGAGGAGTAGATCTTCTGGCGCTGGCGGTTCATCTCGATGAGCTGCGGCGTCGGCGCGAGCTGCGCGTAGAGCGCCAGCGTGCCGTCCTCATCCCGGGCGTCCAGCGCCATGACGTCGCCCAGGGCGTCGAATGGCGACCCCGGGACCAGGCCGCGGAAGTGCTCCGGCCAGATCCGCGCGCCGTAGGTGTTCTCGCGGTCGTAGTTGTCCGCCATCTGCTGGATCTGCTCGCGGCTGATCGAGCGGCCGTCGACGGTGTCGCCCTCGCGGGCCACGCGGAAGAACTTCGTCAGCAGCATGTCTCCATCCCACTTCGCCGGGGTTTCCAGCGAGGCTCGCGGACAGCGCGACCGCGCGCAACGCGCCGCGGGAGTATCAGCCGTAGATACTCCCGCGGCGGCACGGCTGCGCCAGGGCCACCGCGTACCCTCGGGAGGCATGGAAGCCGAGGCAGACGACACCCAGGAGCGCCACCGCGCCAAGCTGATGTACTGGCGCGGCTACCCCGTCGCCGAGATCGCCCGCCAGCTGGATCGCCCGCACTCCACGGTGCAGAGCTGGAAGCGCCGGGACGACTGGGACGGCACGCCCGTCATCCAGCGCGTGGAGTCGTCGGTCGAGGCCCGGCTCGCGCAGCTCATCGCCCGCGAGGACAAGGGCGAGTCGGAGCTCCGGGAGATCGATACCCTGCTCAAGAGCATGGAGCGGGCAGCCCGGATCCGGCGCTACGAGTCCGGCGGCAACGAGGCCGACCTCAACCCCAAGGTCAAGAACCGCAACCGCGCCCCCAAGCGAAAGCCCCGGAAGAACGAGATCACCGACGACCAGGCCGAGCAGCTGCGGGCCGCGTTCGAGGAGAGCCTGTTCGACTACCAGCGCCGCTGGCTCGAGGCCAAGGGCGAGCACCGCATCCGGAATATCCTGAAATCCAGGCAGATCGGCGCCACCTGGTACTTCGCCCGCGAGGCGATCACCGACGCCGCCGAGGGCGGCGGCAACCAGATCTTCCTCTCCGCCTCCAAGGCCCAGGCCCACGTCTTCCGGGGCTACATCGTGCAGATGGTCTGGGACGTGCTCGGCGTGGAGCTCAAGGGGGACCCGATCACGCTCAGCAACGGGGCCACCCTGTACTTCCTGGGCACCAACGCCCGGACGGCGCAGAGCTACCACGGCCACGTCTACATGGACGAGTACTTCTGGATCCCGCGGTTCCAGGAGCTGCGCAAGGTCGCCTCCGGCATGGCCATGCACAAGCAGTGGCGGCAGACCTACATCTCCACGCCCTCGGCCATGACCCATGAGGCCTACCCCTTCTGGTCAGGGGAGCACTTCAACCGCGGGCGCCGGCAGGACGAGCGCATCGAGCTGGACGTCTCCCACGACGCCCTCGCCGGCGGCCGGCTGTGCGAGGACGGCCAGTGGCGGCAGGTGGTGACGGTCGAGGACGCAATCGCCGGCGGGTGCGACCTCTTCGACCTCGAGCAGCTCAAGCTCGAGTACTCGGATGCCGAGTACCGCAACCTCTTGATGTGCGAGTTCATCGACGACACCGCCTCGGTCTTCCGGCTGGACCGGATCCAGGCTGGAATGGTCGACAGCTGGGCGGAGTGGTCGGACTTCAAGCCGCTGGCGCCGCGGCCGCTCGGCGAGCGCCCCGTCTGGATCGGCTACGACCCCAGCCGCACGCGGGACGACGCCGCCGTCGCCGTGGTCGCGCCGCCGGTCGCCGAGGGCGGCAAGTTCCGCGTCCTCGAGCGCCACAGCTGGTCCAGCATGCCGTTCCACGCCCAGGCCGACGCGCTCAAGCGCATCGCCGGGCGCTACAACGTCCAGCACATCGGGATCGACACCACCGGCATCGGCTACGGCGTCTACGACCTGGTCAAGCAGTGGTTCCCCGCGGTGCGGGCGATCAGCTACTCGCCCCAGGTCAAGACCCGGCTCGTGCTGCGGGCCCTGGAGATCATCGACGGCGGCCGCCTCGAGTTCGACGCCGGCGCCCGGGACATCGCCGGGGCCTTTATGTCCATCAGGCAGACGACCACCGGCTCCGGCGGCCAGGTCACCTACCAGGCCAGCAGGTCCGAGGAGCACGGCCACGGCGATCTGGCCTGGGCCGTCATGCACGCCCTCGAGCCCGAGCCCATGGGCGGGAAGAACCACCAGAACACCGGCTTCATGGAGATCTACGGATGACCGACGAGGCGACCGCCGAGGCCACCTCCGCACCCGCGCCCGCCGAGGCCTTCGCCTTCGGCGACCCCGAGCCTGTACTGGAAGGCGGCCAGATCCAGGAGCTGTCCGAGGCGATCTGGATGGGGCGCTGGTACGACCCGCCGGTATCCCCGGACGGCCTCTACCGCGCCTACAGATCCAACCCGCACCACAGCTCCGCGATCCAGGTGAAGCGCAACATCCTGATGAGCTGCTGGCGGCCCAGCAACCTCATCGGCCGCGGCGACCTCAGCCGCGCGATCCTCGACTACCTGGTCTACGGCAACCTGTTCCTGTGGGTGCAGCGCGCCCTCTCCGGCCGGGTGCAGCGCCTGCGCTGGCTGCCGGCCCGGTACATGCGCGTCGGCTCGGAGAGCTACTGGTACGCGCCGAGCTGGCTCGAGTACATCGAGTACGAGGGCGACATCGTCCACATCCAGGAGCCGGATCCCGGCCAGGAGATCTACGGCGTCCCCGAGTACCTGGCCGCCCTGCAGAGCGCGCTCCTCAACGAGGCCGCTACCCTCTTCCGGCGCAAGTACTACCTCAACGGTAGCCACGCCGGCTTCATCATGTACCTGACCGACGCCATCCAGCAGGAGGACGACATCGACAACATCCGCCAAGCCTTGAGGGACAGCAAGGGCCCCGGCAACTTCCGGAACCTCTTCCTCTACGCGCCCGGCGGCAAGAAGGACGGCTTGCAGATCATCCCGGTCAGCGAGGTGCAGGCCAAGGACGAGTTCTTCAACGTCAAGAACATCAGCCGCGACGACGTCCTCGCCGCGCACCGGATCCCTCCTCAGCTGATGGGCATCGTCCCGACCAACACCGCCGGCTTCGGCGACGCCGAGAAGGCGGCCAAGGTCTTCGCCCGCAACGAGCTCCAGCCGCTCCAGGCCCGCCTCGCCGAGGTGAACGACCAGGTCGGCGCGAACGTGCTGACCTTCGATTCCTACCAGATGGAGTAGCCGCTCCAGCATCACCTGGCGACAAGCGAAAGCCCCGCGCGGCGCAGCCGTGCGGGGCTTTTTCGTCCCGGCCCAGGCGGGCCCTGCCACCCCCCCCGGGTGGGGGTCTTCGACCCCGAGGCGCGCACTCTCCTCCCCGCCGCGCCTGCGCGTTTTTTGCACCGCGAACCGTGCATCTGCACGACTCCAGCGAGGCCGCCGCAGGCGCCGTCTCAGCGGCAAAAGCGCGGGCCATAAGGCACGCCCACATCCATGCGAGCTCATGCAGCTCACGTAGCCTCTCGGCGCTGCGAAGCCTGAACGCCTTCGCCAGCCGTCAGAGGTGCCTCCGGAAGCTCGACATCGGGATGCGGGCAGCGCGGCTGGGAGATCGTCAGGTACGCCTCGATCATGACCTTGAAGGTATGGCCGCAGTCCGGGTTCTGGCAGATCAGCTTCGCCTCTCTCGCTAACCGCGTCACCTGCTCGCTGGAGCGGATGATCGAAGGGGAGCTGCAGTGGGGGCAGAGTACCTTCATCGTGCGGAGCCTCCATCGTCAGGACGTGAGGGGTGCGCGCCCGGCTGGCCGCTTCGCTTCCACGGCAGCCGCGGCGGCGGCTCGATGCCGCGCCGGATGCCCCGGAAAACACCGACCACCGCCACGGCGCCGGCAGCTGCCGCGACGGTCGCCGCTACACCGAGCAAGGTCCACGCCCACATCACGCCACCCCCTTCACCGGCCGCCAGAGGTCAGCGGCCTCGATGTGCTCGACCAGGCCACGGTCGCGCAGCGACTCGAGCGCCGGCCGCGGGTCGGCGCCGAGGTAGCGCTGGACCTCGCTTGCCAGGGCCGCCCGGCGAGGAGCCGCGTCGGCGAGCGCGTCGCGCAGGGCAAACAGGACCGCCACCTCGGCGAGCGCCGCACGCATTTCGACTTCGGCCTCGCTCCCGGGGTCGCAGGGGCCGGCACCGTCCGCCTCGGTATCCGGGGCGTCGCCGGCGGCGGCCTGCCCGTCGATGCCGCCATCGCGCTCGGTTGCCGGCTCGCTGCCGTGGGAGACGCGCCCGGCGTCGCGGCTCTCGTCCTGATCCGCCGCGCCGGCGGCTCGGCCTTCGCGCCCAGCGGCACCGCCGGAGGCATCGGCATCACCGCCGCGGCGGCCACGCCCAGCCCCCGAGGATCCTCCGGCATCCCCGGCCGAAGGGGCCGCCGGGGTCATCGGCCGCGACTCGGCGGGCACGCGGCGGCGCTCAGGCGGCGCGGCGTGCTCGCGGCCTGGAGGTGGCCCGGGTCTGCTGGTGCGGTTCCAGCTGCCGCCGGCCACGCGGGCCGTCGGCCGTATGCCGCGCGTGCCCTCGTAGTCCTTCATGCCGCCGCCTCCTGGGACTCCAGCTCCTGGAGCTGCGAGAGCTGCCGCTGCCGCTCGGCCTCGAGTTCGTCGGGGCGGCCGCGCTCATCGCTGGCCGGCGAGGATCGGGGGCGCGACCCGGATGCGGCCCGGCGCAGGGCCTCAAGCTGCTCGGCGGGGTACGCGGGCTCGCCGCCCTCGCCGTCGCCGCCAGCCGTCAGCAGGCCCGCCACGCCCTCGGCGGTCGCCTCCGGCGCCGGGAGGTGGCGCTGGGCGGCTTCGCTGCTGAGCAGGCCCTGGTCGACGGCAGTCGTCAGCGCATCCCGGCGGCCCTGCACGTCGTGGCCCAGCGAGACCGCGGAGACCGGCGACTGCCCGGCGTCGACGGCCTCGCGGACGAGCCGGTTGTAGGCCTCCTTGAACGCCACCCGGGCGCCGACCTTGTCGCCGTCCTCGTAGATCGCCTGGGCGGCCTGGTGCCACGCCTGCTGCGCCTCGCGGGACTGCCAGACCACCGTGGCGCTCTCGTCAGCCGCCTCGATCGCCTGCGCCCAGGCCTGCTCGGCGGACGGCCACTGGTCGAGGTATGCCGACTGGATCGCGGCGATCACGTCCGCCGGCTTCGGCGCCCAGCGGCCGCGGTCCGGGTCCTGGATGTGGCGCGTGAGGCCGCCCTTGACCTCCTCGAGCTGGTAGCCGCCGAGGGCGTGCCACCACATCCCCATCGCGTCCCGCGAGAGCCCCTTGTCGTAGAGCTCCATCGTCGCCTGCAGAGCCCGTGCGAACTCCTGCTTGTCGCCCTGTTGCATCGTCAACCCTCCTCGAGGAAGGCCCTCACGGCCTCTTCGTTGCCCTCGGCGCCCCGCCGCGGTGCCGAGCGGCCGCCCTGGATGGCCTGGAGCCGCGGCCGCTCACGCTCGATCTCGTCGTTCCAGCGCTCCTGCTGCAGGTAGGTCGCGGGGTTGGGGACGTACCCGGCCACCCACTTCCGGTCCGTCCCCTGGCGGAGCTGGACGTCGGCGATGAGCTCGTCGGCTCTGCCGTCCAGCCCCTTGGCCTCCCACAGCTCCCGAGCCCTCTTCTTGCCGACCGCCTTGGGGTAGGTGCGCCACCAGTCCTCGAAGCGATCCCCCGGCGCGGGGGCATCACACACACCCGCGTCAGCGCGCTCGCCGGCGGCTCCCCCGTATCGGGTCTCCCCGGTGTGTGTGTGTGCCCCCATTCCGGACTCCCGGACCTCCGGAGGGGTGTTGGTCATTGCGGTGCAGCAAGGTGTTTCCCCGGTGTTATTCCCTCCCTCACCTTCTGCATCTAAGTCGCTGCCAGCGCTCGGGTTATCGGCTTCTTCGGTCGTGTTGGTCCTCCGGTGTTCGTCCCGTGTTGGTCCCGTGTTGGTCCTCGATGAGCCACACTGATCCCACGAGGCCAGTCGACAGCGGAAGACGAGGCCGCGCCTGGAGGTCCTGTGCCACTCGATCCACCCGGCGCGCTCGAGCTCACGGATCACGCCGCGGGCCTGCTCGCGGGTGTAGCGCTGCTCGCGGCGCTTGGAGCCGTGGGGAGGTAAATACTCGAGGGCTTCGCGGATCTGCTGGTAGGAGAGCGTGCGCTTGCGGCCGGCGATGCCTGTGCCGTAGTCCATGGCCGGCCGGATGACGGTGATGTAGAGGAGCTTGGCCTCGTGGGAGACGTGGGACGACTGCAGGGCCTCGAGCTCCTCCTCGTTGAGCTTGATGGCACTCATGGCCGCCCCCCGGGGGATTGATCGTGGGTCATCGTCACCCTCCTACGACACGCTCTGCAGCGCAGGGCCATGGCGGGCGATCTCGCGTGCGCGCTCTCGCATGGCAACCAGGTCGGCCTCCATGCGGTCGATGTCGCGGATCAGGCCCTCGAGATCGTCGCCGGAGTCCATCCGGCTGTCGGCCATGATCGTCGCCATGTCCTGGGTGATGGAACTGAAGTCATCGAGTATGGCGGCCCACGACTCCCCGTCCCCCTCCTGGCCGCCGGGGCGGCGGATGGCGCCGTAGCAGCCGAGGCGCTGGGCGAGCTCGCGGCGGCACTCGCTGCGGTAGGGCTCGTCGAGGGCTTCGACCCACGCCTCCTCGAGCTCCGCGGGCCAGTGGCGCTCGCCGGCGACGTAGCGCCGGATCTGCTGATCCCAGGCGCGGAGCAGCTTGCGCCACTCGTCGGCGCCCTCGACGTGCTGGAGGTCCGGGGCCGGCAGGCTGCGGTGGCCGCGCGGGACCAGCCGGCAGTAGGCCGCGTCGACGGCCTCGGCCCACTCTTCGTGCGACTGCCCAGTGCGGAGGCGCTGCTGCTCCGCATGGGCGATCAGCACCGCTTGACGTACGGGTGGATGGTTCAACTCTCCCTCCTCGGTCGCTGGTGACCCATGCTCTGGGTGTGCCTCCTGAGAGGAGACGGTCATGGGCGAGCTAAGCCGCATCGGCGCCACCTTCATCGAGGAGACGGGCCTTGAGCTCGGCCACCTTCTGGTATCCGGGGTTGGATATACGCCCTTGGGCGAACTTCGTGAGCCAGTGGTAGCCGATCCCCGTCTCTTCGCTGAGCCGGACCCATGTGCCCCGGCGCCGCTGCAGCTCAGCTCTAATGTCTTCGATGGTCGTATCCATGGGTGAGAATCTAGCAATCTATTGCTTAAACAGCAAGAGCCCTATTGCTACGGGGGTGCCCCATGCTTGGGGTATGGACGACGAAGAGACGCGCGCCATAGCCGAGAACCTGAGCAAGCTGATGGCCCACAAGGGGCACACCCAGGAGCGGCTAGCGAAGCTCGCCGGCGTGTCTCAGCGGACCATCAGCAACATGCTCCGGCCGGAGTCTGGTCACACCCGGACGCTCAACAGCCTGAAGTCCGTGGCGTCGGTCTACGGCCTCAAGGCCTGGACGCTGATGATCCCGGACCAGTCCCTCGACGCTCTGCTCGCTGGGAAGCGCATGGAGCGCGTCGTCTACTCTTACTCCCATGCAGATGATGAGGGCAAAAGGTACATAGAGCGGGTCTCTGAAAAAGAGTTTGCGTATCAAGTAGATAAAGACGCACCGGAGGGTCGCTCCAGGGCGAGCTGACCCTCTGAGATTGCCTCCCGCGACACCCCGCCCCTGGGACATCTGACCCCCTTCAAGCACTTTTTTGCTTGACTGCCTCCATTGCTAGCAATATATTGCTAGAAACAGCGCAAAGCAGGAGGCAGCAGATGCCACCCACCTACAACCGCCTCGATGACTTGCTCGCTCAGCGCTCAGGCGCCCAGAGGATGCGTACCCGGTTCGACGACCACGGCAACGGCTTCGAGCTCTGGGGCGACGGGTCGCCGGATGGGCTCCTCCAGGCCTGGTACTGCGCCGCCTGCCAGGCTCGCGTCTCTGACCCTGAGGAGGGCTGCAAGTCGTGCGGTGCCCCGGGGGTCGCCGGGCCTACCCGCCCTGCCGCGGATACAAAGCGCGGCTACGGCGTCGCGGCCAGGTTAGTCCACGCCCGCTCGCGGCAGGGGCAAGCTCGCGCCGGCGGCGGCCGGACGGCGAACACGCGGGCGCTGATGAGGCTAGAGGATGACATCTACGTGATCCTCTCCCAGCCGAGCATTGAGGAGGCGTGCCAGGCCGCCCAGGCCCTGGCCGCCGGCGCCGAGGCAGACGCGGAGGCCGCCCAGGCGACCAAGGAGCACCAGCGATGACCGGAGGAACGATGCCCGCCACCCCCTGCGCGCGGATCCGCTGGTACGCAACCGCGCCTCGGGCCAGCGCCGGGCAGCTACGCACCGTCGAAAACGGGCAGCTGTGCCGTTACTGGGTCCCGCGCCTGCGTGGCAGGAACGTCATGTGGAATGGCCGGTACAAGTTCCCCGACCGAGATAAGGCAGTCGGAGCCGCCCGCGCGTTTCGGGAAGCCTGCAGGCAAGAGGTTGAGGCTCTGGCAGCCGGCGCCAATTCAGACGCGGAGGCCGCCCAAGCGGCCAAGGAGCAGCATCGATGACCGGAGAAACGACGCCCGCCATCCCCTTCACTCCGAGGGCCCTGCCCGAGGGAGAGCGCGTCCAGTGGCGCGAGGTCGAGGGCGCCCTGGACCGCGCTATCCGTGTGCTGGAGCACGAGGACCCCCGGCTCGCCACGACAGCCGCCGAGCTTGTCCATGCCCGCGAGCAGCTCCGCGAGCTCTACCGGCGGCGCTATGAGGCACAGTCATGACCGCCGAGGAGCTGGACGACGCCACCCTCGCCGGCGCCTGCCGGCGGGTGCTGCGCGGCGGCGGCCCGGAGGCCGCGGAGGTGCAGGGCGCGCTGAGCCGGCGGTGCACCCGGTCGCTGCGCATCGACGACCCGGCCCTGGCGGCCGTGGCACTCGAGCTGATGACCGAGGGCGATCCGGACACGCAGATGGCGCTCGACGAGGCGATCGACGCCGAGCACGACCGCCAAGTCGAGCTCGCTATGAGCGGCCAGCTGCTGCTGGCCTAGGAGAGAGCATGGAGACGAGGACGCAGACGGTAGTGGACTTCGCCGCCGAGGCCGCTCGGCGCGGACAGCAGCTAGTGCCCGATGGCCGGGGCGGCATAACCGCGCGGCAGATGGACGGCGGCCCTCGCAGCCGGGAGTACACGGCGGTCGTCAACCTGCACCGCCGGCTGCGCCGCGAGGGCGTGCCTGGGTGGCTGTGCGCCTACGCCGAGGCCGCGGCGCGGCAGGCTGTCCGAGACGGCGCGGATTCCTACGACGCCATCGCCGCCGGCGTGGGCGTGATCAGCGACGGCGGCCCTAGCGCCGCGTAGGAGGGGTTGTGACGGACATGGACATCATCGACGACATGCGAGCGGCGGACGTGGCCGCCGAGGGCGCTCCCCGGGGCGATGACGGCGACGGCCGCCGCCGCATCGAGGCCCGCATCCTCGACCCGCGCCTCGGCAGCTGGTGGCCGATGCCGGGCTACGCCACCGACGGCTCGGCGGCGCTGGATCTGCGCGCCTGCATCGACTCCCCGAAGCTCCTGATCCCTGGCGACCGCCTGACGATCGGCACGGGCCTCGCCGTCCACATCGCTGACCCCGGGCTCGTCGGCATCGTCGCCTCGCGCTCGGGGCTGTCGCTCAAGCACGGGCTGCGGGTCGCCCAGGGCATCGGCGTCATCGACGCCGACTACACCGGCGAAATCGGGGTGATCCTCCACAACGAAGGCGGCGAGACCTACGCGCTGGAGCCCGGGGAGCGGATCGCGCAGCTCCTCATCCAGCCGGTGGAGCGGGTCGAGCTCGAGCCCGTCGAGGCGTTCTCGGCGGGGAGCGGGCGCGGCGCCGGCGGCTTCGGCCACACGGGGAGGTCGTGATGCTGGTGCTCGCCGATGGATCGCCTGGCGGCTGGCTCAACGGCCGCGCCGCGTCGCTGGATCAGCTCGAGACGCACGCCATGCCGCGCCGGCCGGCCGAGCATTTCGGCGGCTTGGACCCGCTTATCGCCGTAGCCCGGCTCGCCCTGGTGCGTCCGGGCACGGTCGAGCCGCGACGGATGCCGCTGATCCGGCTGCGCCAGCCAGCCGGCACCTGGTGCGCGATACCGCTTTGCCCGCGGCGCCACCGGCCCGCCGAGCTCATCACAACCTCGTCGCCGCGCTGGCGATCCCGCGAGGCGGCGCTGCGCGCGGCCGTCGCCGGGCAGGTCCGCGAGGCGCGACGCTGCTGCCGGCTCTCCGGCCCGGAGCGCCTTAACTACGGCATCAGCCGCGACCAGTGCCGGCGCGTTGTCGCCTGGGCGCGAAGCGTAGCCGGACTGCCGGGGCAGCCGGCCGGCTACGAGTCGATCATCCGGCCGGCGGTGCACGCCGACGGCCAGCTATCTCTGATTGAGGAGGTCTAGATGTGGTTCCGCAACCTGATCCCGTACCGCCTGCGCGAGGGCGTCGCCTACGACGCCGAGGTGGCCGAGTCCCGCCTGGCGTCGCTCGTCTTCTCGTCTTGCGGCCCTCTCGAGAGCCGCCGGAGCGGCTTCGTGCCGCCGCTCGGCCCCGAGGCGCCGCTGGCCCACGCCGCCGCCGGCTCGCTGCTGCTCTGCCTGCAGCAGGAGGAGAAGCTGCTGCCCGCCTCGGTGGTCCGCGAGACCCTCGACCAGCGCGCCCAGGAGCGCGAAGACGCCGAGGGCCGCAAGCCGTCCAAGCGCGAGCGCGGCCGGATGCGTGAGGAGGTCGTCCACGACCTGCTCCCGCGGGCGTTCAGCCGCTACAAGCGGACCTGGGGCTACATCGACACCGAGACCGGATACCTGGTGGTGGACGCCAGCTCCGATAAGCAGGCCGAGCACTTCGTCGAGCAGCTGCGCGAGGCGTGGGGTGACCTTGCCCTGGGGCCGCCGGAGACCTGGATGCCGCCGAGCGCGGTCATGACCCGCTGGCTCGCGCAGCAGGAGCCGCCCGGCGACGTCGAGCTCGGCGACGAGGTCGTGCTCGAGGACCCCAACGCCGAGGGCTGCGAGGTCCGGGTGAAGCGCCAGGACCTGACCGCCGGCGACATCCGCGCCCACATCGACCACGGCAAGCGCGTCCAGCGCCTGGCGCTGACCTACGCCGAGCGGATCAGCGGCGTGCTCGACACGGGGCTCGCCCTGCGCCGGCTGCGCTTCAACGACATCGTCCGCGAGCAGGCCGGCGACCGCGACGCCGAGACCGAGGCCGAGCAGCTCGACGCCGACTTCGCCCTCATGGCCCTGGAGCTGCGCGCGATGCTGCCGCGGATGCTCGAGTGGTTCGGCGGTGAGGAGGGTGTGCGCCATGCGGCTTAGGTGCCCGACGTGCGGCCGCACGCGGGTCGAGGCGCACTTCCCGATGGCCCACGGCGGCAACCGCCAGGGCGAGTGCCGGGACTGCGCCAACGTCCGCCGCGCCGAGCAGCGCCGGCGGCGACACGGCCCGCGGCGCGGCATCACCCACCGGCTGGTACTGGACGACGCTGATCTGCGCCGGGTGCGGCGCTAGGAGGAGAGCATGGATACGGAGACGATCATCGACCACATCATCGAGCGCGAGGGTGGCTTCGTCCACGACCCGGACGACCGCGGGGGCGCCACGCGGTACGGCGTGACGCGCGAGACCCTCAGCGAGTACCGCGGTGAGCCGGCGAGCGTCGAGGACGTGCGCCAGCTCACCGAGGCGGAGGCCCGGCAGATCTACCGCAAGTGGTACGTCGAGGGGCCGGGCTACGACGCCGTCGAGGACGGCGCGCTGCGGGCGCTGCTCGTGGACTCGGCCGTGCAGCACGGCCCGTCGCGGGCTACCCGGTGGCTCCAGCGCGCCGCCGGTGCCAAGGCCGACGGCGTCTTCGGCCCGCAGACGGCGGAGGCGGTGTCGAGCCGTCCGGCTGATCAGCTCTACGCCGGCGTGCTCCGCAGGCGCGCCGAGGCCTACGGCCAGCTCATCACCGAGGACCCCTCTCAGGCGCGCTTCGCTCACGGCTGGATGCGCCGGCTGGGTGAGTTCATCGGCGAGGAGGTGGCATGAACTGGAAGGAGCTCGGAGGCACGATCGCCGACATGGGCGCCGACCTGCTCGGCGAGGCGCTGCCCTTCCCCGGCGCCGGGGCGGCGGTGGATGCCCTCGCCGCCGCCTTCGGCGGGGAGCGGGACCCCGACCGGATCGCCGAGGCGGTCAAGGCGGATCCGAAAGCGGCGGCGAAGCTGCGCGAGATCGAGTCCGAGCACGAGTCGGCGCTGGCGCGGGAGATCAGCCGCCGGCAGTCGGCGGTCAACGAGACGATCCAGGCCGGTTACCGCCAGGGGGTGCTCTGGCGGCGGGCCGTGGGCTGGAGCCTGGCCGTCGTCGCGCCGGCGGTGATCATCGGCGGTTTGGGGCTCGGCGCCTACGCGGTGAGCACCGGGCAGCCGGGTCTTATCAAGCACATCCCGAGCGTCGTCGAAGCGACAGCGCCGGTGTGGTACGTCTACCTGACGACGCTGGGCATCGCCGGCTACCAGGAGGGGCGCCTCGGGCGCGCTCTCGCCGGGGACAAGGGTGGCGGCGGCGGGGTCGCCGCGGCGCTCCAGGCCCTACGCGGCAGCGGCGGGAAGGAGGGATAGCCGTGCTGATCCTGGGGTTTGACGAGGTGCGCGAGCTCACCGGCTACCAGATCCCGAGCAAGCAACGCGAGGCGCTGGACCGAGCCGGGATTCGCTACGTCGTCGGCCGCGACGGCTATCCGCGCATCCCTCGGGACTGGCTCGCGCAGTCGCAACAGCACTATCCTGGCCGGCGAAAGGAGCCGAACTTTGGCGCGCTCAATGGGAAGACGACGTAAGCGGGACAAGGATCTGCCGCCCCGGGTGTACCTGCGCCACGGGGCGTACTACTTCGTCGACCACGGCGGCCGATGGCACCACCTGGGCCGCGACAAGCGCGAGGCGCTGCGCCGCTACGCCGACGTGGCGACGGTGCCGCAGGCGGTGAGCCTGGGGGCGTGGATGGACCGCTACTTGCGCGAGATCGTCCCGCGCAAGGGCCAGCGCACCCAGCGGGACAACGCCGCGGAGATGGAGCGGCTCCGGTCCGTCTTCGGCGACATGCTGCCGGACGAGGTGCGCCCGGGCGACATCTACCGCTACATCGACGCCCGCGGCGCGCCGACCCGGGCGAACCGCGAGATCGCCCTCCTCTCCCACCTCTACACCCAGCTCATCCGCTGGGAGGTCGTCGAGCACAACCCCTGCCGCGGGATCGAGCGCAACCGCGAGCGGCCCCGGCAGCGCTACGTCACCGACGAGGAGTTCTGGGCGGTGCACGACATCGCCGCGCCGGTGCTCCAGCTCGGCATGCGACTGGCCGTGCTCACCGGAGTGCGCCTGGGGCGGATGCTCAGCCTGCGCCGCGAGCACGTCACCGACGACGGTTTGATGGTCCCGGCAACGAAGGGCGGCCGGCCGCTGCTCGTCGAGTGGACGCCGGAGCTGCGCGATGTGGTCGACGGCCTGGAGCGGCTGCGCGCCGTCGCCAGCGTCTACCTGGTCGCCCGGCGCGACGGGCAGCCGTACACCCGCGACGGCTGGCAGTCGATGTGGACGCGCACGCGGGATCGGGCACTGGCCGAGGGGCTCATCGCCGAGCCCTTCAGCTGGCACGACCTGCGCGCCAAGGCCGGCAGCGAGGCCGGCGATGAGGAGCTCCTGGGCCACCAGGACATGCGCGTCTTGAGGCGACACTACCAGCGGGCGCCGCGGCGGGTGCGGCCGAATCGGGTGGAGCGGTGAGGCCCGGAGGCCTCACCTTGGAAAGGCTCAAGCGGTGGATGGGGCGCCGCTATTACTGCCGGCGCTCTTGCTGACGCCGATGGTCGCCAGGATTCCGCCGGCCAATGAGAGCGCCATGAACAGCGCCACGAATGTCCCGCCCAGGGCAGAGCCGAGGATGGACGAGACGATGATGAACGCGCCGGGCTTTTTGGACTTGGCCCCTATGGCCACAGCCCCCAGGACGATGTTCAGGAACGAGAACAGCACTCCGCCCCACCCCAGCCAGACGACCGTTTGAGCGTGCTCTGTCTCGAAGGCGGAATTAACGCCGCCAACCATGAGCGTGAAGATAGCCGCGAACACGGCGAAGACCCCTGCGATCAGGGTGATGATGCCACCTGCCTTCTGCATGACTGCCTCCTTGCTCGGCTTCGCGCGGAGAAGCGGTGGGCACGGATGCCGCGGTGCCGGCGATCCATGCCCTCGCGCCTTGAGCGTGCCATCCAACGGCCTCGGTATCGACCCCCTGATGGGGCGAGCTGGGCATCTTTGGCGAGCTGAGTTTTGGACAGCTGTCCAAAAAAAGAGCCCGACCTCGTGGCCGGGCTCCTTTATCTGCTTGATCTGTATGGGGTGAGCGGCGGGACTCGAACCCACGACCTCCGGAGCCACAATCCGGTGCTCTACCGGCTGAGCTACGCTCACCACTGTACTTGAATCGGCCTTCATCGCCGCCTTGATGGCGCGCCCGGCAGGGCTCGAACCTGCAACCTTCGGCTTAGAAGGCCGATGCTCTATCCCGTTGAGCTACGGGCGCAGCGCTCGGTACGCCCCACTGTACGCGGCTTGCCTCGCCACGTGGTCGGGGTGGAGGGATTTGAACCCCCGACTCCCTGCTCCCAAAGCAGGTGCGCTACCAGACTGCGCTACACCCCGTGCCGCCAGCGCCACCGGCACTGGCCTGCGGTGCTGTCTTTAAGGTTAAGATTCTAGCGAGGGGCGCCGTCCCCGTCAAACGCCGCGCCCTCGTTGCCGCACCCCATGCGACATGAGAGAATCTTATTTTTAACAGTACATTAAAGGGCCGGTCATGGTAGCGCAAGTCCTGGATGGGAAGGCCATCGCGGCGAAGCGCCGCGCACTCGTCGCCGACGCCGTCACCGAGCGGCTCAACCGCGGCCTGCGCCGGCCGGGGCTGGCGGTGATCCTGGTCGGCAGCGATCCCGCCTCCTCCATCTACGTGCGCAACAAGCGCCGCGCCTGCGAGGAGGCGGGGATCCTCTCCCGCGCCTACGACCTCTCCCCGGAGATCAGCGAGCGCGAGCTGCTCGAGCGCATCGACCGGCTCAACGCCGACCCGGAGATCGACGGCATCCTCGTCCAGCTGCCGCTGCCCGGCCACATCGACGAGCAGACCGTCATCGAGCGCATCCACCCCGTCAAGGACGTCGACGGCTTCCACCCGGAGAACATGGGCCGGCTCGCCCTGCGGCTGCCCGGCCTGCGCCCGTGCACCCCCCGCGGCGTGATGACCCTGCTCCACCACACCGGCCTCCAGCTCGAGGGCAAGGACGCGGTGGTCCTCGGCCAGTCCAATATCGTCGGCCGGCCGATGACCCTGGAGCTGCTCAACGCCCGCTGCACGGTCACCGTCTGCCACAGCCGCACCCGCGGGGTCGCCGAGCGCGTGCGCCAGGCCGACCTGGTGGTCGCCTCCGTGGGCAAGCCCGGCCTTGTGCGCGGCGACTGGATCGGCGAGGGCGCCGCGGTCATCGACGTCGGCATCAACCGCCTCGACGACGGCCGCCTGGCCGGCGACGTCGCCTTCGAGGAGGCCCGGGAGCGGGCGGCCTGGATCACCCCGGTCCCCGGCGGCGTCGGCCCGATGACCGTCGCCACCCTGCTCGAGAACACCGTCGACGCCGCACAGCACCGCGATGAGCTTAGCAGCGCCAACGTGCTAAGCTGACCGTTACTCAGGTCACCAGCACGGCGGCGGGGTGATGCGGATGGCACCAAGGGATAGGGAGAGACGCCGGTTCAGCCGCGTGCAGTTCCACGCCCCCGCCCGGCTGCGGATCGAGGGCCGCCAGGCGGCGTACGCCGTCGAGGTCATCGACCTGTCCATGCAGGGCGCCCTCGTGCGCCTCGAGGAGGGGGCGCCCCCGCCCGCCGCGGTGGCCGACACGGACGACCGCGTGGTCCTCGAGATCTCGCTGAGCGAGGCAGACCGCATCGCCATGGAGGCGCAGCCGGCCCACTGGCACGAGGCGGATATCGGCCTGCGCTGCCAGCGCATCGACCTCGACAGCATGATGCACCTGCGCAGCCTCCTCGAGGCCAACCTCGCCGATCCCGATCAGGTCCACCGCGAGCTCACGCAGCTGGTCCGCGACAACTGACCCCGCCCCCCGCCTAGCCCATCAGGACCTCGAGCGCCTCGGCCAGGCGCTGCACGCCGTGGACCGCCATGCCGCTGATCCGCCGGCGCGGGACGTTCTTCGCCGGCACGACGGCGCTGGTGAAGCCGTGCTTGGCCGCCTCCCGCAGCCGCTCCTCGCCGCCGGGCACCGGCCGGACCTCGCCGGCGAGGCCGAGCTCGCCGAAGGCCACCGAGTCGCGGGCCAGCGGCCGGTCGCGCAGGCTCGAGAGGACCGCGGCGAGCGCCGGCAGGTCCGCCGCCGTCTCCTGGACGCGGACCCCGCCGACGACGTTGACGAAGACGTCCTCGCCGGCCGTGGCGACCCCGCCGTGGCGCTGCAGGACCGCCAGCAGCAGGGCCAGGCGGCTGGCGTCGAGCCCCACGGTCACCCGGCGCGGCTGGCTCAGCGCCGAGTCGGCCACCAGGGCCTGGACCTCGAGCAGCAGGGGGCGGCTGCCCTCGCGGGTGACGAAGACGGCGCTGCCGGGCACCGCCTGCTCGTGACGGGAGAGGAAGATCGACGAGGGGTTGCGGACCTGGCGCAGGCCGTCGTCGGCCATGGCGAAGACCCCGAGCTCGTTGGCCGCCCCGAAGCGGTTCTTCGCCGCGCGCAGGACGCGGTAGCGGCTGCCCTGGTCGCTCTCGAAGTAGAGGACCGTGTCGACCATGTGCTCGAGCACCCGCGGCCCGGCCAGCGCCCCCTCCTTGGTCACGTGGCCGACGAGGATCACCGCCGTGCCCGTGGTCTTGGCCAGGCGCACGAGCTGCCCGGCGCTCTCGCGGACCTGCGCCACCGAGCCGGGCGCCGAGCCCAGCGCCGCGGTGTGCACGGTCTGCACCGAGTCGACGACCAGCGCCTGGGGGTGCAGCTGCTGGGCGCTGGCGACCACCTCCTCGACAGCGGTCTCGGCCATGAGCTTCAGCGCCTCGTCGGCCACGCCGAGGCGCTGGCCGCGCAGGGCCACCTGCTGCAGCGACTCCTCGCCGGTGGCGTAGAGGGCGGGGTAGTGGCGCGACAGCGCCGCCAGGGTCTGGAGCAGCAGCGTCGACTTGCCGATGCCCGGATCGCCGCCGATGAGCACCACCGAGCCGGGCACCAGGCCGCCGCCGAGGACCCGGTCGAGCTCGGCGGAGCCGGTGGTCAGCCGCGGCTCCGGCGCCGTCGAGACCTCGGC
>NZ_NRSH01000006.1 GCF_016584055.1 Halorhodospira neutriphila | reverse complement strand
GCGAGCGGGAACCACCCGACACCATTCCGAACTCGGCAGTGAAACCGCTCAGCGCCGATGATAGTGCGGCAAACGCCGTGCGAAAGTAGGTCATCGCCAGGCCCCCTACAAACCAAGCCCCCATAGCTCGACGCTATGGGGGCTTTTTTTTGGCTATACTGAATGCGCATAGATAGGTGATGGGCCTGTGCAGCACCTAGAGGCGTCGAGCGCGGGGCGGGTGCTCCAGCGGCTGTGCGACGGCGAGTACCACTCGGGCGAGGAGCTCGGCGCCGGGCTCGGGGTGACCCGGGCCGCTGTCTGCCGCGCCGTCCAGAGGCTCCGGGAGTACGGGCTGGCCGTTGAGGCGTGCTCGGGACGGGGCTACCGCCTCCCGGGCGGGTATGAGCCCCTGCACCTTGCGGGGCTCGAGGCGGCGTGGCGGCAGGCCGGCGGGGAGGCGGGCGCGCAGCTCCGGACGCTCTTCAGGCCGGCCTCGACGAGCGATGAGGCGCTGCGGGGCCCGCCCGAGCCTACCGCCGCCTACTTCGCAGAGGCGCAGTCCGGCGGCCGCGGCCGCTTCGCCCGCGCCTGGGCCTCCCCGCTCGGGGGGCTCTACCTCTCGGTCGCCTACCGCTTCGCGCGCCTGATCGAGCCGCCTGCCCCGCTGGCGGTGGCCGTGGCCCTCGCGCTGGCGCGCACCCTCAGAGAGCTCGACGCCCCGGTGTCGGTCAAGTGGCCGAACGACCTGCTCCTCGAAGGCGGTAAGCTGGGCGGGATCCTGACCGAGCTGCGCGGCGAGCCGCAAGGCCCTTGCCGCGTGGTCATCGGCGTGGGGGTCAACCTCGCCGCCCCGCCGGGCGGCGCAGAGGTGGGCGATCAGCGCGCCGCAGCGCTCCCCGGGGCGTGCTACCGCGGCAGGCGCACGGCGCTGGCCGGGCGGATGGCGGCGGCGGTGGCGGTGACGGCGCGGGCCTTCGAGGCCGAGGGGCTGGCGGGGCTGATCGAGGACTGGCCGCGCTACGACGCCCTCGGCGGCCGCCAGGTGACGCTCTCCGCGCCGGGGCGCGTCCTCGTGGGACGGGCGTGCGGGATCGACCCCCAGGGGCGGCTGATCATCGAGCATAGCGGAGGCCGGGAGCGCGTCTCGAGCGGCGAGGTCCAGGTGAGGGCGCAGCCGTGACCCTGCTCGTGGATGCCGGGAACACCCGGCTCAAGTGGGCGCGGCTGAGCGGCGGCCGGCTGACCGGGCACGGCGCCGCCGACTGCCTGGAGGCGGCGTGGGCGCAGGGCCTGGAGGCGGCCTGGTCCAGGATCCCGCCGCCGGCTCGGGTCCTCGGCGTGTGTGTCGCCTCGCAGGCGCGCCGGGGGGCCGTCGAGGCCGTTGCGAGGCGGCTGTGGCGCCGTACGGTGGAGTGGATCGAGCCGGCGGGGCAGGGCTGGGGGGTGATCAACGCCTACGCCGAGCCGGCCTTGCTCGGCGCCGATCGTTGGGCGGCCCTGATCGGCGCCCGGCGCTGCGCCCCCCAAGGGGCCTGTATCGTGGATGCCGGCACGGCGATCACGGTGGACGGGCTGGACGCCGAGGGCCGCCACCTCGGGGGGGCGATCTTCCCCGGCCGCGAGCTCCTCGTCCGCACCCTGAGCCAGGGGACAGGGCGCATCGAGATGGGGGGCGCCTTCCAGGCGGCGGAGCTTCCCGGGCGGAGTACCGAGGCCGCCGTCTACGGCGGGGCCCGCTACGGCGTCGCGGCGGCGGCCCGGGCCCTCGTCGAGCAGGTCTGCCCGGCCTGCCCGCCGGCAGGGGCGCGGCTGGCCACGGGGGGCGGGGCCGACTGGCTGCTCCCCGAGCTGCCGGGGGCGTGGCAGAGGCGGCCGGCCCTTGTCCTTGAGGGCCTCGCCGCCGTGGCCGAGGCCTCGTAGCGGGCGCGCGCCGGCACGGCCGCCGGGGCCGATGGGGAGCCGGCCGATTGCGAGGCGCTCGCTTGGTGGTTACGATAGCGAAAGTGCCGAGCGCGCTGGCGTAGCTCAGTCGGTAGAGCGGCTGCCTTGTAAGCAGCGGGTCGTCGGTTCGAGTCCGGCCGCCAGCTCCAATACGGTGTTGACAGCCTGCGGGCATCTCTGGACAATTACCAATCCTGTATCCGGAGGGGTACCCAAGCGGCCAACGGGGGCAGACTGTAAATCTGCTGGCTTAGCCTTCGTAGGTTCGAATCCTACCCCCTCCACCATACAACGGCCCTGGGCGCGGCCCGGGGCGAGAAGGCACAAGAGGTTCGGCTTGCGGGTGTAGTTCAGTGGTAGAACCTCAGCCTTCCAAGCTGATGACGTGGGTTCGATTCCCATCACCCGCTCCAGCGCTCCAGGTGGTGCCGAGAGCGGAGTTGCAGCAGAGTTAGGCCCATATAGCTCAGCAGGTAGAGCACTTCCTTGGTAAGGAAGAGGTCACCGGTTCGAGTCCGGTTATGGGCTCCAGTGCTCACCTCGGTGGGCGTGGTGGTAGCGCCGCTTCGTCGATCATAGTACGACACGACAACGGAGAGAGCCGTCGATGTCCAAGGAAAAGTTTGAGCGTAAGAAGCCGCACGTGAACGTGGGGACGATTGGTCACGTGGACCATGGCAAGACGACGCTGACGGCGGCGATGACGAAGGTGCTCTCGAGCTCGTACGGCGGTGAGGCGCGCGCCTTCGACCAGATCGATAACGCGCCGGAGGAGCGCCAGCGCGGGATCACGATCGCGACGGCGCACGTCGAGTACGAGTCGGAGAGCCGCCACTACGCCCACGTCGACTGCCCGGGCCACGCCGACTACGTCAAGAACATGATCACGGGCGCGGCGCAGATGGACGGCTCGATCCTCGTGGTCTCGGCGGCCGACGGGCCGATGCCGCAGACGCGCGAGCACATCCTGCTGGCGCGCCAGGTCGGCGTGCCGGCGATCGTGGTCTACCTGAACAAGGCGGACATGGTCGACGACCCGGAGCTGCTCGAGCTCGTCGAGATGGAGGTCCGGGAGCTGCTCAACGACTACGACTTCGACGGCGACAACATCCCGGTGGTCACCGGCTCGGCGCTCAAGGCGCTCGAGGGCGACGACTCGGAGATGGGCCAGCCGTCGATCGTGCGCCTGGTCGAGGCGATGGACGAGGCGATCCCGCAGCCGGAGCGCCCGGTGGATCAGCCGTTCCTGATGCCGATCGAGGACGTCTTCTCGATCTCCGGGCGCGGGACGGTGGTCACGGGCCGGGTCGAGCGCGGCGTGATCAAGGTCGGCGACGACGTGGAGATCGTCGGGCTGCGCGAGACGCGCAAGACGACGGCCACGGGCGTGGAGATGTTCCGCAAGCTGCTCGATCAGGGCGAGGCCGGCGACAACGTCGGCGTGCTGCTGCGCGGGATCAAGCGCGACGAGGTCGACCGCGGCCAGGTGCTGTGCAAGCCGAAGTCGATCACGCCGCACACGCACTTCGAGGGCGAGGTCTACGTCCTGTCGAAGGACGAGGGAGGCCGGCACACGCCGTTCTTCCAGGGGTATCGGCCGCAGTTCTACTTCCGCACGACGGACGTCACCGGGACGGTGGAGCTGCCGGAGGGCACCGAGATGGTGATGCCGGGCGATAACGTGAAGATGACGGTGCAGCTGATTGCGCCCATCGCCATGGAAGAGGGGCTGCGCTTCGCGGTCCGCGAGGGCGGCCGCACCGTCGGCGCCGGCGTCGTCTCCAAGATCATCGAGTGATCGCAGGGCGAGAGGGGCGCCGGCCACCGGCCTGGCGCCTCCGGCCGCAAGTTTTCCAAATAGGCCAGTAGCTCAATTGGCAGAGCAGCGGTCTCCAAAACCGCAGGTTGGGGGTTCGAGTCCCTCCTGGCCTGCCAAATCCTCGACGCGGTCCGGCGGGCCCCCGCCCGCCGGACCGCTTCGGTAGCAGGGCCCATGAAATCAAGCGCTCAGGCTCGGGGATCCTCCCTCGACGTCGTTAAGTGGATTGTCGCGATCGCCCTCGGGGTCGGGGGCATCGCCGGGTTCTACTATTTCGGCGATCAGCCCCTTCTCTACCGCGTAGGCGGTCTGCTGGCCGTGGTGGCCGCAGTGACCGCCGTCCTGGCGACCACCGCCAAGGGGCAGGCCCTGTGGGCCTTCGCGCAAGGGGCCAAGCAAGAGGTCCGCAAGGTCATCTGGCCTACCCGCCAAGAGACGCTGCAGACAACCCTGATCGTTGCGGCGGTGGTGATCCTAGTGGCCGTCTTCCTGTGGCTTATGGACCTGCTGTTGCTCTGGCTGGTCGGCATGGTTACCGGCCACGGAGGCTGACGCATGGCACTGCGCTGGTACGTGATCCACGCCTACTCGGGATTCGAGAAACAGGTCCGGCGCTCCCTCGAGGAGCGCATCAAGCGCGCCGGGATGGAGGATAAGTTCGGCGAGATCCTCGTGCCGACCGAGGAGGTCGTCGAGATCCGGGAGGGGCAGAAGCGCAAGAGCGAGCGCAAGTTCTTCCCCGGCTACGTCCTGGTCCAGATGGAGCTCGACGACGACACCTGGCACCTGGTCAAGGAGGTGCCCCGGGTCATGGGCTTTATCGGCGGGCGCCCGGATCGCCCGGCCCCGATCTCGGACCAGGAGGCCGAGGCCATCCTCAACCGCGTCCGCGAGGGCGCCGAGAAGCCGCGCCCCAAGGTCCTGTTCGAGGTCGGCGAGGTGGTCCGGGTCACGGACGGGCCGTTTACGGACTTCAACGGCGCCGTCGAGGAGGTCAACTACGAGAAGAACCGCCTGCGGGTCGCGGTGATGATCTTCGGGCGCTCGACCCCGGTGGAGCTGGAGTTCAGCCAGGTCGAGAAGACGTAGAGCCTGTGAGGCGGAGTCGTCCAGCGGCGCCGGTGGCGCCGCTAAGCGTACGGGGAGCCGAGAGGCGCCTGCACCCGTAAAGAGGAGCGCAAGAGCATGGCCAAGAAGATTGAAGCGTACGTCAAGCTGCAGGTGCCGGCCGGGCAGGCCAATCCGAGCCCGCCCGTGGGCCCGGCGCTCGGCCAGCACGGCGTCAACATCATGGAGTTCTGTAAGGCGTTCAACGCCCAGACCCAGGAGATGGAGTCGGGGCTGCCGATCCCGGTGGTGATCACCGTCTACTCGGATCGGAGCTTCACCTTCGTCACCAAGACCCCGCCGGCGCCGGTGCTGCTGCTCAAGGCGATCAACGCGAAGGGTGGGTCTGGCACGCCGAACACGAAGAAGGTCGGTACCGTGCAGCGCGATCAGCTCGAGGAGATCGCCCGCACCAAGTGGCCTGACCTCAATGCCTCCGATATGGACAGCGCAGTGCGGAGCATTGCGGGGACAGCCCGCAGCATGGGTATCGACGTGGAGGGGGTCTAGGCCATGGCGAAGCTGACGAAGCGCCAGCGGATGATTCGCGAGCGCGTCGACCGGACGCAGCAGTACCCCGTGGAGGAGGCCTTCAGCCTGGTGAAGGAGCTGGCGACGGCGCGCTTTTCGGAGAGCATCGACGTCGCGGTCGACCTCGGCGTCGATCCGCGCAAGTCCGACCAGATCGTGCGCGGCTCCACGGTCCTGCCCAACGGCACCGGCAAGAGCATGCGCGTGGCGGTCTTCGCCCAGGGCGAGGGCGCCGAGGCGGCGGAGGCCGAGGGCGCGGACGCCGTGGGCATGGACGATCTCGCCGAGCGCATGCAGGGCGGCGAGCTCGACTACGACGTGGTGATCGCCGCCCCGGACGCCATGGGCGTCGTGGGCAAGCTCGGCCCCGTGCTCGGTCCGCGGGGGCTGATGCCCAACCCGAAGACCGGCACCGTGGCCAGCGATGTCGCCGCCGCCGTGCGCAACGCCAAGGCCGGCCAGGTCCGCTACCGGACGGATCGCGGCGGCGTGATCCACTGCGCCATCGGCCGCGACACCTTCGACAACGAGGCGCTCAAGGAGAACCTGCGGGCGCTGCTGAGCGATCTCCACAAGCTCAAGCCGAGCACGTCCAAGGGCACCTACATCAAGCAGATCACCGTGTCGTCGACCATGGGGACCGGCGTCCACGTCGACCAGTCGACCATGGGGGTCTAGCGCGAGCGATGCCGCCGCGCCCGCCGCACGGGCGGGCGCGGCGGGCTGATCGGATCCATCGATCCGATCCGGCTGTCAAACCATCTGCGACAGCCGTCCAAGACCGCCGGTGCGCCGTCGGCGGCGGCGCTTAAAGGGCCAGCCTACGCCCGCCAGCGTAGACGGTGGCGCAAGCGAGGACCTGCACTTCGCCACCGTGAAGCCGACTCGAGAGAGTCGAGAAGCGCACCGTCCGGGTGTGTGCCATCGGCTCCCGGGAGGCGACTTCCGAGAAGAGCAACCTTCCCAGGAGACAGACGATGGGACTGAGTCTGGAGCAGAAAAAGGCGATGGTGCAGGAGGTGGCTGCGGTCGCCGAGCAGGCGCTGACCGCGGTCTCCGCCGAGTACCGGGGGCTGACCGCCGTGGAGATGGACCGGCTGCGCGCCCAGGCGCGGGAGCGGGGCGTCTACCTGCGGGTGGTCAAGAACACCCTGGCTCGGCGGGCAGTGGCCGGCACCGAGTTCGAGTGCATGATCGAGGGCTTCCAGGGCCCCTTGCTGCTGGCCTTCTCCCAGGACGATCCGGGAGCGGCCGCGCGGCTCGTGCGCGACTTCAGCAAGGAGTGCCCCGCCCTGACGGCCCGCAATGTGGCCTTCGGCGGGCAGCTCTACTCCGCGGAGCACCTCGATCGGCTGGCGAGCCTGCCGACGCGCGAGGAGGCGCTCTCCAAGCTGATGGCGACCATGCGTGCCCCGGTCCAGAAGCTGACCACCACCGTGAACGAGGTGCCGGGCAAGCTGGTTCGCACCCTGGCCGCCGTCCGCGAGGCCAAGGAGGGGTCAGCCGCCTGACCACGCCGCGATACGCCACCGGACCTGACCGGGTCCACTCGCAGAGTCTATAGTTGAGGAGATAGAGACGATGGCCGTTTCGAAAGACGAGATCCTGGAGACCATTTCCAACATGAGCGTCATGGAGGTGGTCGAGCTCATCGAGGCGATGGAGGAGAAGTTCGGCGTCACGGCTGCGGCCGCCGTCCAGGCTGCCCCGGCAGGCGGCGGCGGGGGCGAGGCTGCCGAGCCGGCCGAGGAGCAGACGGAGTTCGACGTCATCCTCTCGGCCCACGGCGACAACAAGGTCGGCGTCATCAAGGCCGTGCGCGGCGTGACCGGCCTCGGCCTGAAGGAGGCCAAGGAGGTCGTCGAGGGCTGCCCGTCGCCGATCAAGGAGGGCGCCTCGAAGGAGGAGGCCGAGGACATCAAATCGAAGATGGAAGAGGCGGGGGCGAGCGTCGAGCTCAAGTGAGCGGGGCGCCCCTCTCGCCACAAGCTGTCTAATGCGCGGGCTGGCGGCCGATTGGTCGCCGGCCTGTGCCTGTTGGTAGTGCCCCGATCAAGCGCTGAGGAAGCCCGATGGCCTATTCGTTCACCGAGAAGAAGCGCATCCGCAAGGACTTTGGGAAGCTCCCGAACATCCTCGAGGTCCCCTACCTGCTCGCGACGCAGATTGACTCCTATAGGCAGTTCTTGCAAGACGAGGTCGCCGAGGAGGGGCGCGACCCGGAGGTGGGGCTCGAGGGCGCGTTCCGGTCGGTCTTCCCGATCCAGAGCCATTCGGGGAACGCTGAGCTGCAGTACGTCTCGTACTCCATCGGTGAGCCGCCGTTCGACGTCAAGGAGTGCCAGAGCCGCGGGCTGACGTACTCGGCGCCGCTGCGCATGCTCGTCCGCCTCGCCCTCTACGACAAGGAGGGCGGCGGCGTGAAGGACATCAAGGAGCAGGAGGTCTACATGGGCGAGCTGCCCCTGATGACCTCCACGGGCACCTTCGTCGTCAACGGCACCGAGCGGGTCATCGTCAACCAGCTCCACCGCTCCCCCGGGGTCTTCTTCGACCACGACAAGGGCAAGAGCCACTCCTCCGGGAAGCTGCTCTTCTCGGCGCGGGTCATCCCGTACCGTGGCTCGTGGCTCGACTTCGAGTTCGACCCCCGGGACTCGATCTTCGTGCGCATCGATCGGCGGCGCAAGCTCCCGGCGAGCGTCCTCCTCCGCGCGCTCGGCTATACGCCGGAGGAGATCCTCTACGCCTTCTTCGACATGGACCGCTTCCACCTGCGGCCGGGCGGCACCGTGGTGCTCGACCTCATCCCCGAGCGGCTGCGCGGGGAGACGGCGAGCTTCGACATCGTCGCCGACGGCGAGACCGTCGTCGAGTCCGGCCGGCGCGTGACCGCCCGGCACATCAAGAAGCTCGAGAAGGCCGGCATCGAGCAGCTGGAGGTGCCCGAGGACTACCTCGTCGGCAAGATCCTCGCCCACGACGTGGTCGATACGGCGACCGGGGAGGTCATCGCCGAGGCCAACACCAGCCTCACCGCGGAGCTGGTGCAGGCGATCCGCGACGCCGGCATCCAGGAGATCGAGACGCTGTTCGTCAACGATCTCGACCGCGGCCCGTACATGTCGAACACCCTGGCGGTGGACTCGACGCGCTCCCAGGTCGAGGCGCTGGTCGAGATCTACCGCATGATGCGCCCCGGCGAGCCGCCGACGAAGGACGCGGCGGAGAACCTCTTCCACAGCCTGTTCTTCACCCACGACCGCTACGACCTCTCGCCGGTGGGGCGGATGAAGTTCAACCTGCGGGTCGGCCGCGACGAGGAGACCGGCCCCGGGATCCTCTACGACGGCAAGTACTTCGGCGGCCTCGAGGAGCCCGAGGCGCAGGCGCGTGAGCTCCTCGAGCGCTACGGCGAGGACTCCGATATCCTCGCGGTGCTGCGCGAGCTCATCGACATCCGCAACGGCAAGGGCCAGACCGACGACATCGACCACCTCGGCAACCGCCGCGTGCGCTCGGTCGGCGAGATGGCCGAGAACGTCTTCCGCGTCGGCCTCGTGCGCGTCGAGCGCGCCGTCAAGGAGCGCCTGTCGCTGGCTGAGAGCGAGGGGCTGATGCCCCAGGAGCTGATCAACGCCAAGCCGGTGGCCGCGGCGATCAAGGAGTTCTTCGGCTCCTCGCAGCTGTCGCAGTTCATGGACCAGAACAACCCGCTCTCCGAGGTCACGCACAAGCGCCGCATCTCGGCGCTCGGCCCGGGCGGGCTGACCCGCGAGCGGGCGGGCTTCGAGGTCCGCGACGTCCACCCGACGCACTACGGCCGCGTCTGCCCCATCGAGACCCCGGAGGGGCCGAACATCGGGCTGATCAACTCCCTGGCGGTCTACGCCAGCGCCAACCGGTACGGCTTCCTGGAGACGGCCTACCGCAAGGTGGTCGACGGCTACGTGACCGACCAGGTCGAGTACTTGTCGGCCATCGAGGAGACCCGCTACGTCATCGCCCAGGCCAACGCCCGCGTCGACGAGAACGGCCGGCTCGCGGACGACCTGATCTCCTGCCGCCACCAGAACGAGTTCACCATGGCGACGGCGGACCGCGTCCAGTACATGGACGTCTCGCCGCGGCAGATCGTCTCCGTGGCCGCCTCGCTGGTGCCGTTCCTCGAGCACGACGACGCCAACCGCGCGCTCATGGGCTCGAACATGCAGCGCCAGGCGGTGCCGACGCTGCGCGCCGAGAAGCCGTTCGTCGGCACCGGCATGGAGCGCACCGTCGCCCGCGACTCCGGCGTCATCGTCACCGCCGGGCGCGGCGGCGTGGTCGAGCAGGTCGACTCCAGCCGCGTGGTGGTGCGGGTCAACGACGACGAGGCCACCGCCGGCGAGCCGGGCGTCGATATCTACAACCTGACCAAGTACACCCGCTCGAACCAGAACACCTGCTTCAGCCAGAAGCCGCTGGTCCACGTGGGGGATACCGTCGCCCGCGGCGACACCCTGGCCGACGGGCCGTCCACGGACATGGGCGAGCTCGCGCTCGGGCAGAACATGCGCGTGGCCTTCATGCCGTGGAACGGCTACAACTTCGAGGACTCGATCCTCGTCTCCGAGCGGCTGGTCAAGGAGGACCGCTACACCTCGGTGCACATCGAGGAGCTGACCTGCGTCGCCCGGGATACCAAGCTCGGCCAGGAGGAGATCACCTCGGACATCCCGAACGTCTCCGAGTCGGCCCTCGGGCGGCTCGACGAGTCGGGCATCGTCTACATCGGCGCCGAGGTCAAGGCCGGGGACATCCTCGTCGGCAAGGTCACGCCCAAGGGCGAGACCCAGCTGACGCCGGAGGAGAAGCTGCTCCGGGCGATCTTCGGCGAGAAGGCCTCCGACGTGAAGGACACCTCCCAGCGGGTGCCCACCGGCATGGACGGCACCGTCATCGACGTGCAGGTCTTCACCCGCGACGGCGTCGAGAAGGACGAGCGGGCCCGCGCCATCGAGCGCGACGAGATCGCCCGCATCCGCAAGGACCTCAACGACGAGGCGCGGATCTTTGAGGACGACGCCTACGCGCGGCTCGAGAAGCTGCTCGTCGGCAAGGTCGCCGAGGGCGGGCCCAACGGCCTGAGCAGCGGCGCCGAGGTGACGGCGGAGTACCTCCAGGACCTGCCCCGGGAGCGGTGGTTCGAGATCCGCATGCGCGACGAGGCGGTCAACCAGCAGCTCGAGGCGGTCCGCCACCAGCTCGAGACCCAGCGCGACCGCTTCGAGAAGCGCTTCGAGGAGAAGAAGGCCAAGATCACCGCCGGCGACGACCTCTCCCCGGGCGTGCTCAAGACGGTCAAGGTGCACCTGGCGGTCAAGCGCCGCCTGCAGCCGGGCGACAAGTTCGCCGGCCGGCACGGCAACAAGGGCGTCATCTCCATGATCGTCCCCGAGGAGGACATGCCCTTCACCGAGGACGGCGAGCCCGTCGACGTGGTCCTCTCGCCGCTCGGCGTGCCGTCGCGGATGAACGTCGGCCAGGTCCTGGAGACCCACCTGGGCTGGGCCGCCCGGGGGCTGGGCCACCGCATCGCCGAGCTCAGCGCCCAGCAGGCCCAGGCCGAGCAGCTGCGCGGCTTCCTCTCGGAGATCTACAACGCCTCCGGGCGCAAGGAGGATCTCGACAGCCTCACCGACGAGGAGGTCCACGCCCTCTGCCAGAACCTCAAGGCCGGGGTGCCGGTGGCCTCGCCGGTCTTCGACGGCGCCAACGAGGAGGAGATCAAGCGCTGGCTGCGCCTGGCCGGGCTCCCCGAGTCGGGGCAGACGACCCTCTACGACGGGCGCACCGGCGACGCCTTCGACCGGCCGGTGACGGTGGGCTACATGTACATGCTCAAGCTCAACCACCTCGTCGACGACAAGGTCCACGCCCGCGCCACCGGGCCGTACTCGCTGGTCACCCAGCAGCCGCTCGGCGGCAAGGCGCAGTTCGGCGGCCAGCGCTTCGGCGAGATGGAGGTCTGGGCCCTGGAGGCGTACGGCGCCGCCTACACCCTCCAGGAGATGCTCACCGTCAAGTCCGACGACGTCAGCGGCCGGACCAAGATGTACAAGAACATCGTCGACGGCGATCACCGGATGGAGGCGGGGATGCCCGAGTCGTTCAACGTCTTGGTCAAGGAGATCCGCTCCCTGGGGATCAACATCGAGCTGGAGAGGGACGACTGACGCAGCAGCAGGAAGCCGCAACCGACCACGAAGTAGCGGCACGGCGGCCCGGGGCCAAGGCGAGCGCGCAGGAGGCCCCGCCGCCGCTCAGCCAACGAATTTAGCGCGAGCGGGCAGCAGATATGAGAGATCTTCTCAACATTTTCAAGCAGCCGGGCGGTCAGCTGGAGGACTTCGACGGCATCCGGATCGGGCTCGCCTCTCCGGAGATGATCCGTTCCTGGTCCTACGGCGAGGTCAAGAAGCCGGAGACCATCAACTACCGGACCTTCAAGCCGGAGCGCGACGGCCTCTTCTGCGCCAAGATCTTCGGTCCGGTGAAGGACTACGAGTGCCTGTGCGGTAAGTATAAGCGGCTCAAGCACCGGGGCGTGGTCTGCGAGAAGTGCGGCGTCGAGGTGACCCAGGCCAAGGTGCGCCGCGAGCGGATGGGGCATATCGACCTCGCCAGCCCCGTGGCGCACATCTGGTTCCTCAAGAGCCTGCCTTCGCGCATCGGGCTGCTCCTCGACATGACGCTGCGCGATGTCGAGCGGGTCCTCTACTTCGAGGCCTTCATCGTCATCGAGCCGGGCATGACCCCGCTCGATCGCGGCCAGCTGCTCACCGACGAGGAGTACCTCGAGGCCGTGGAGCAGCACGGCGACGAGTTCGACGCCCGCATGGGCGCCGAGGCGGTGCTCGAGATCCTCAAGGGCATGGACCTGGAGGCCGAGGCCCGGCGCCTGCGCGACGAGATCGACGCCACCGGCTCCGAGTCGAAGATCAAGCGCCTGACCAAGCGGCTCAAGCTCATCGAGGCCTTCCTCGAGTCGGGCAACAAGCCGGAGTGGCTGATCATGACGGTCCTGCCGGTCCTCCCGCCGGACCTGCGCCCGCTGGTGCCGCTCGACGGGGGCCGGTTCGCCACCTCGGATCTCAACGACCTCTACCGGCGGGTGATCAACCGCAACAACCGCCTGCGCCGCCTGCTCGAGCTCGCGGCCCCGGATATCATCGTGCGCAACGAGAAGCGCATGCTCCAGGAGTCGGTGGACGCGCTGCTCGACAACGGCCGCCGCGGCCGGGCGATCACCGGGACCAACAAGCGCCCCCTCAAGTCCCTGGCGGACATGATCAAGGGCAAGCAGGGCCGCTTCCGCCAGAACCTGCTCGGCAAGCGCGTCGACTACTCCGGGCGCTCGGTCATCGTCGTCGGGCCGACGCTGCGGCTGCACCAGTGCGGCCTGCCCAAGCGCATGGCGCTGGAGCTGTTCAAGCCGTTCATCTTCTCCAAGCTCCAGCGCCGCGGCCAGGCGACCACCATCAAGGCCGCCAAGAAGATGGTCGAGCGCGAGACCGGCGAGGTCTGGGATATCCTCGAGGAGGTCATCCGCGAGCACCCCGTGCTGCTCAACCGGGCGCCGACGCTCCACCGCCTCGGCATCCAGGCCTTCGAGCCGGTGCTCATCGAGGGCAAGGCGATCCAGCTCCACCCGCTGGTGTGCACCGCCTACAATGCCGACTTCGACGGCGACCAGATGGCCGTGCACGTGCCGCTGTCGCTGGAGGCGCAGCTCGAGTCCCGGGCGATGATGATGTCGACCAACAACATCCTCTCCCCGGCCTCCGGCGAGCCGATCATCGTCCCCTCCCAGGACGTGGTCCTCGGCGTCTACTACATGACCCGCGAGCGGGTGAACGCCCGCGGCGAGGGGATGCGCTTCGCCAACGTCGAGGAGGTCCACCGGGCCTACCAGACGGGGGCCGTCGAGCTCGGCGCCCGCGTCGAGGTGCGCATCCGCGAGCGCCTCTTCGACGACAGCGGCGGGCTGGTCGAGCACGAGTCGCGGCGCAGCACCACCGCCGGCCGGGCGCTGCTCTTCGACATCCTCCCCGATGGCCTGCCCTTCGAGCTCGTCGACCGCGAGCTCGACAAGAAGGGGATCTCGGGGCTGGTCAACGCCAGCTACCGCCGCGTGGGGCTGAAGGGCACGGTGATCTTCGCCGACCAGCTCATGTACACGGGCTTCTTCTACTCCACCAAGGCGGGGGTCTCCATCGGCGTCGACGACATGGAGGTGCCGCCGGACAAGGAGGAGAGTCTCCACCAGGCCGAGGAGGAGGTCCGCGAGATCGAGGACCAGTACGCCTCGGGGCTGGTGACCAGCGGCGAGCGCTACAACAAGGTCGTCGACATCTGGGCCCACACCAACGACCAGGTCGCCAGCGCGATGATGGAGCAGATGGGCCAGGAGAGCGTCGTCGACGCCGAGGGCAACGAGACGGTCCAGAAGTCGCTGAACTCGATCTTCATCATGGCCGACTCCGGCGCCCGCGGCTCCGCCGCCCAGATCCGCCAGCTCGCCGGCATGCGCGGCCTGATGGCCAAGCCCGACGGCTCGATCATCGAGACGCCGATCACGGCCAACTTCCGCGAGGGCCTCAACGTCCTGCAGTACTTCATCTCCACCCACGGCGCGCGTAAGGGCCTGGCGGACACGGCGCTGAAGACGGCGAACTCGGGCTACCTGACCCGGCGGCTCGTCGACGTCTCCCAGGACCTCGTCGTCACCGAGGAGGACTGCGGGACCACCGACGGCCTGGTGCTCACCCCGATCATCGAGGGCGGCGACGTCGTCGAGACCCTCGGCGAGCGGGTGCTCGGCCGCGTGGTCGCCGAGGACGTGCTCGTGCCGGGCAGCGACGAGGTCGTCGCCGAGGCGGGCACGCTGCTCGACGAGGACTGGGTCGAGCGGCTCGAGGGCCGCGGGATCGACGAGGTCAAGGTCCGCTCGCCGGTGACGTGCAAGACCCACTACGGCGTGTGCGCCAAGTGCTACGGCCGCGACCTGGCCCGCGGCCACGGCGTGAACACCGGCGAGGCGGTGGGCGTGATCGCCGCGCAGTCGATCGGCGAGCCGGGCACGCAGCTGACCATGCGGACCTTCCACATCGGCGGCGCGGCCTCGCGGGCGGCCGCCACCTCCCAGGTGGAGGTGCGCAACGGCGGCAAGACCCGGCTGCACAACATCAAGACGGTCAAGCACCACTCGGGCAACTACGTGGCGGTCTCCCGCTCCGGCGAGCTCACCGTCATGGACGAGTACGGCCGCGAGCGCGAGCGCTACAAGATCCCCTACGGCGCGGTGCTCAGCGTCGGCGACGACGACCCCGTCGAGGCCGGCCAGGTGGTGGCCAACTGGGATCCGCACACCCACCCCATCATCACCGAGGTGGACGGCTATGTGCGCTTCCACGACTTCGTCGAGGGGGTGACGGTCCAGCGCGAGGTCGACGAGGTCACCGGCCTGTCCAGCCTCGTGGTCACGGACCCCAAGAGCCGCGGCACCGGCGAGCACAAGCGCCAGGTCACCGACGCCAACGGCAAGACCACCGAGGAGCGGGTCGCCTACAAGGACCTGCGCCCGATGATCAAGCTCGTCGACGCCGACGGCAACGACCTGAACATCGCCGGCACGCAGATCCCGGCCCACTACTACCTGCCGGCGGGGGCGATCGTCTCCCTCGACGACAACGCCGAGGTGCGCGTCGGCGACGCCCTCGCGCGCATCCCGCAGGAGGCCTCGAAGACCCGCGACATCACGGGCGGCCTGCCCCGGGTGGCGGACCTGTTCGAGGCGCGCAAGCCCAAGGAGCCGGCGATCCTCGCCGAGGCCTCGGGCACCGTGGGCTTCGGCAAGGAGACCAAGGGCAAGCAGCGGCTGATCATCACCCAGCAGGACGGGGAGACCTACGAGGAGCTCATCCCCAAGTGGCGGACCGTCACGGTCTTCGAGGGCGAGCACGTCGAGAAGGGCGAGGTCGTCGCCGACGGCGAGCCGAACCCCCACGACATCCTGCGCCTGCTCGGCGTGACCAAGCTCGCCGAGTACATCGTCCAGGAGATCCAGGACGTCTTCCGCCTCCAGGGTGTCGGGATCAACGACAAGCACATCGAGGTCATCGTCCGGCAGATGCTGCGCAAGGTGCAGGTCAAGGACCCCGGCGACTCCCTCTACCTCAAGGGCGAGCAGCTCGATCGCGAGAAGATGATCGAGGACAACGAGCGGCTCGTCGCCGAGGGCAAGGAGCCGGCGACCCACGAGCCCGCCCTGCTCGGCATCACCAAGGCCTCGCTGTCGACGGAGTCGTTCATCTCGGCGGCCTCGTTCCAGGAGACCACCCGGGTGCTCACCGAGGCGGCCACCCGCGGGGCGCGCGACGACCTGCGCGGGCTCAAGGAGAACGTCATCGTCGGCCGGCTCATCCCGGCGGGCACCGGCTTCGCCTACCACGCCGCGCGCCGGCAGGCCGCGGCGGTGGAGGGGACCGCCAGCTCCCCGGACGAGCAGGCCGCCGAGCTCTTCGGCTCGGGCGATCAGCTCTCGCTCGACCAGCCCGCCTCGGGGGAGGAGTAGGCACCGCCCCCGCCCCCCGGGGCGGGGTGCGTTGACACGTGGGCGTCATGCCCATAGAATACTGCGTCTTCGACAGGCCGGTTCACCGGCCTGTCGTTTTTGGGTCGGTACGGAGCGCGAAACCCTATGGCGACAGTCAATCAGCTGGTGCGCAAAGGGCGTACCAAGCGTACTGCGAAGAGCAATGTGCCGGCGCTGGAGTCGTGCCCGCAGAAGCGCGGCGTCTGCACGCGCGTGTACACGACCACGCCGAAGAAGCCGAACTCCGCGCTGCGGAAGGTCGCGCGTGTGCGGCTGACGAACGGCTACGAGGTGGCCTCCTACATCGGGGGTGAGGGGCACAACCTCCAGGAGCACTCGGTCGTTCTGATCCGCGGTGGGCGTGTCAAGGACCTGCCGGGCGTGCGCTACCACGTGGTGCGCGGCGCCGCCGATACCGCAGGGGTCGACCGGCGTCGGCAGGGTCGTTCGAAGTACGGCGCCAAGCGCCCGAAGAAGAAGTAACGGGACGGGATCATGCCCAGGAGACGCGAAGTACCCAAGCGCAAAGTCCTGCCGGATCCGAAGTACGGCAGCGAGGTGCTGACCAAGTTCGTCAACATGGTCATGTACCACGGCAAGCGTTCCGTCGCCGAGCGGATCATGTACGGTGCGCTCGAGAATATCGGGGCCAAGCACAGCGACCCGGTCGAGGTCATGGAGAGCGCCCTGGAGAACGTCAAGCCGCGCGTCGAGGTCAAGTCCCGGCGGGTCGGCGGCGCTACCTACCAGGTGCCGGTCGAGGTCCGCCCGGACCGGCGGCAGACGCTCGCCATGCGCTGGATCCTCGAGGCGGCGCGCAAGCGCGGCGAGAAGAACATGGCCGCGCGCCTGGCGAGCGAGATGCAGGAGGCCGCGGAGAGCCGCGGCACAGCGGTCAAGAAGCGTGAGGACACGCACCGTATGGCGGAGGCCAACAAGGCCTTCTCCCACTACCGCTGGTAAGTCTGGAACAGAGTCAATAACGGGGTAACCGCCGTGGCACGCAAGACGCCCATCGAGCGCTATCGGAATATCGGTATCGCCGCCCACATCGACGCAGGCAAGACGACTACGACCGAGCGCATCCTCTTCTACACCGGCGTCTCGCACAAGATGGGCGAGGTGCACGACGGTGCGGCGGTCATGGACTGGATGTCCCAGGAGCAGGAGCGGGGGATCACGATCACCTCGGCGGCGACCACCTGCTTCTGGAGCGGCATGGACCAGCAGTACCCCGAGACCCGGATCAACATCATCGACACGCCGGGGCACGTCGACTTCACCATCGAGGTGGAGCGCTCCCTGCGGGTGCTCGACGGGGCGGTGGCGGTCTTCTGCGCCGTCGGCGGCGTCGAGCCGCAGTCGGAGACCGTCTGGCGGCAGGCGAACAAGTACAGCGTCCCGCGGATGGCCTTCGTCAACAAGATGGACCGCGCCGGCGCCGACTTCTCGCGGGTCGTCAGCCAGATCCGCGAGCGCCTCGGCTCCAAGGCGGTGCCGATCCAGCTGCCCATCGGCGCCGAGGACAACTTCCAGGGCGTCGTCGACCTGATCCGCATGACGGCGATCTACTGGGATCGCGACCCGCAGGGGATGACCTACACCGAGACGGAGATCCCCGAGGAGCTGCGCGCCGAGGCGCAGGCCGCCCGCGAGGAGATGGTCGAGGCGGCCGCCGAGGCGAGCGAGGAGCTCATGGAGCGCTACCTCACCGACGGTGAGCTCAGCGCCGACGACATCAAGGGCGGGCTGCGCCAGCAGACGCTCAGCAACGAGGTCGTCCTCGTCCTCTGCGGCTCCGCCTTCAAGAACAAGGGCGTGCAGACGCTGCTCGACGCCGTGATCGAGTTCCTCCCGGCGCCCAACGAGGTCCCGGCCATCGAGGGCGTCCTCGACGACGAGGAGACCGTCGAGGCGCGCCACGCCGACGACAAGGAGCCGTTCGCGGCGCTCGCCTTCAAGATCGCCAACGACCCCTACGTCGGCAACCTGACCTTCTTCCGCGTCTACTCCGGCGTGATCAACTCCGGCGACCAGGTCTACAACCCCATCAAGGGGAAGAAGGAGCGCATCGGGCGGCTGCTGCAGATGCACTCCAACCAGCGCGAGGAGATCAAGGAGGTGCGCGCCGGCGATATCGCCGCGGCGGTCGGCGTCAAGGAGGTGACCACCGGCGATACGCTCTGCGACCCGAGCAACAAGATCACCCTCGAGCGCATGGAGTTCCCGGAGCCGGTGATCGCCGTCGCCGTCGAGCCCAAGACCCGCTCCGACCAGGAGAAGATGGGGCAGGCGCTCGGGCGGCTGGCCCAGGAGGATCCCTCCTTCCGCGTGCGCACCGACGAGGAGTCCGGGCAGACCATCATCTCGGGGATGGGCGAGCTGCACCTGGACATCATCGTCGACCGCCTCAAGCGGGAGTTCAAGGTCGAGGCGAACGTCGGCGAGCCCCAGGTCGCCTACCGCGAGACGATCCGCAAGCAGGTCGAGCAGGAGGGCAAGTTCGTCCGCCAGAGCGGCGGCCGCGGCCAGTACGGCCACGTCTACATCCGGATGGTCCCGCAGGAGCGCAGCGAGGGGTACTCCTTCGAGAGCAAGATCGTCGGCGGCGTGGTGCCCAAGGAGTACGTGCCGTCCGTCGACCAGGGCTGCCGCGAGGTCATGGAGGAGGGCGTGCTCGCCGGCTACCCGGTGGTGGACGTCCGCGTCGAGCTCTTCGACGGCTCCTACCACGACGTCGACTCCTCGGAGATGGCGTTCAAGATCGCCGGCTCCATGGCCTTCCGCGACGGCTTCATGAAGGCGGACCCGGTGCTGCTCGAGCCGATCATGAAGGTCGAGGTCACGACGCCGGAGGAGTACATGGGCGACGTGGTCGGCGACCTCAACCGGCGCCGGGGGACCGTCCAGAAGATGGAGGACATCCCGAACGGCAAGCACATCCGGGCGCAGGTGCCGCTCAAGGAGATGTTCGGCTATGCGACCGACCTGCGCTCCAACACGCAGGGGCGCGCCTCCTACGTGATGGAGTTCGAGGAGTACGCCGAGGCGCCGGCGAGCATCGCCGACGAGGTCATCAAGAAGGCGTCGTGAGCCGCGTCGCCGTAAAGTCAGGTTCATAGCTTACAGATTCAGCGAGGTGTGGCGTGTCCAAGGAGAAGTTTGAGCGTAAAAAACCGCACGTGAACGTGGGGACGATTGGTCACGTGGACCATGGCAAGACGACGCTGACGGCGGCGATGACGAAGGTGCTCTCGAGCTCGTACGGCGGTGAGGCGCGCGCCTTCGACCAGATCGACAACGCGCCGGAGGAGCGCCAGCGCGGGATCACGATCGCGACGGCGCACGTCGAGTACGAGTCGGAGAGCCGCCACTACGCCCACGTCGACTGCCCGGGCCACGCCGACTACGTCAAGAACATGATCACGGGCGCGGCGCAGATGGACGGCTCGATCCTGGTGGTCTCGGCGGCCGACGGGCCGATGCCGCAGACGCGCGAGCACATCCTGCTGGCGCGCCAGGTCGGCGTACCGGCGATCGTGGTCTACCTGAACAAGGCGGACATGGTCGACGACCCGGAGCTGCTCGAGCTCGTCGAGATGGAGGTCCGGGAGCTGCTCAACGACTACGACTTCGACGGCGACAACATCCCGGTGGTCACCGGCTCGGCGCTCAAGGCGCTCGAGGGCGACGACTCGGAGATGGGCCAGCCGTCGATCGTGCGCCTGGTCGAGGCGATGGACGAGGCGATCCCGCAGCCGGAGCGCCCGGTGGATCAGCCGTTCCTGATGCCGATCGAGGACGTCTTCTCGATCTCCGGGCGCGGGACGGTGGTCACGGGCCGGGTCGAGCGCGGCGTGATCAAGGTCGGCGACGACGTGGAGATCGTCGGGCTGCGCGAGACGCGCAAGACGACGGCCACGGGCGTGGAGATGTTCCGCAAGCTGCTCGATCAGGGCGAGGCCGGCGACAACGTCGGCGTGCTGCTGCGCGGGATCAAGCGCGACGAGGTCGACCGCGGCCAGGTGCTGTGCAAGCCGAAGTCGATCACGCCGCACACGCACTTCGAGGGCGAGGTCTACGTCCTGTCGAAGGACGAGGGAGGCCGGCACACGCCGTTCTTCCAGGGGTATCGGCCGCAGTTCTACTTCCGCACGACGGACGTCACCGGGACGGTGGAGCTGCCGGAGGGCACCGAGATGGTGATGCCGGGCGATAACGTGAAGATGACGGTGCAGCTGATTGCGCCCATCGCCATGGAAGAGGGGCTGCGCTTCGCGGTCCGCGAGGGCGGCCGCACCGTCGGCGCCGGCGTCGTCTCCAAGATCATCGAGTGATCGAACTATGGCGACCGCAGCAGCAGCGACGACGAACCAGCGGATCCGGATTCGGCTCAAGGCCTTTGATCACCGCCTGATCGACCAGTCGGCGCGGGAGATCGTGGACACCGCCAAGCGCACCGGCGCGCACGTCCGGGGGCCGATCCCCCTGCCGGTCAAGCGCGAGCAGTTCACGCTCCTGACCTCGCCGCACGTCAACAAGGACGCGCGGGATCAGTACGAGATCCGGACGCACAAGCGGCTGATGGACATCATCGACCCGACGGAGAAGACCGTCGACGCCCTGATGAAGCTCGATCTCGCCGCCGGGGTCGACGTCCAGATCAAGCTGTACTGAGCGAGGCCTGCCAGCAGGCCCGCGGCTACGGAGAAGATGCGACTCCGGCCGGCGCGTGGGGCGGCCCCAAGGAGGCCTCCCCGCTCGCCGGCGGGAGCGGTTTCGTCCCCGGCGGGAAGGCCCGTCGGACAGGTTTGAGGAGAGACGGACGATGGCAATTGGAATCGTCGGTCGCAAGCGCGGCATGACGCGTGTTTTTACAGAGGACGGCCAATCGATCCCGGTTACCGTCGTCGAGGCGGAGCCGAATCGGGTGACGCAGGTCAAGACGCCGGAGCAGGACGGCTACCACGCGGTGCAGGTGACGGCCGGTCGGCGCAAGCCGCAGCGGGTCTCCAAGCCGGAGGCCGGCCACTACGCGCGCGCCGGGGTCGAGGCAGGCCGCGGGCTGCGGGAGTTCCGGCTCGACCAGGGGCAGAACCGCAGCGACGAGGCGGCGCCCGAGCTCGGCTCCGAGGTGAGCGTCGAGCGCTTCGAGGCCGGCCAAAAGGTGGACGTCACGGGCACGAGCAAGGGGCGCGGCTTCGCCGGTACGGTGCGCCGCCACAACTTCCGGGCGCAGCGCAGCACCCACGGCAACTCGAAGTCGCACCGGGTGCCGGGCTCCATCGGGCAGTGCCAGAGCCCGGGGCGCGTGTTCAAGGGCAAGCGCATGGCCGGCCAGATGGGGAACCAGCAGGCCACGGTGCAGAACCTCGAGATCGTGCGGGTCGACGCCGAGCGGAACCTGCTGCTGGTCCGCGGTGCTGTGCCCGGAGCCGTCGGCGGCGACCTGGTCGTCCGTCCGGCGCGCAAGGCGTAATTCGGGACAGGGGGAGCCATGGAGCTCAAGCTCACCAGTAATCAAGGCGAAGCGGCCGGCCAGGTCGAGGTCGCAGACGCGGCGTTCGCGGAGCCGTTCCGGGAGGCGCTGATCCACCAGGTGGTGACGGCCCACCTCGCCGGCGGCCGGGCCGGGACCAAGGCGCAGAAGACGCGCAGCGAGGTCTCCGGCGGCGGCTCCAAGCCGTGGCGGCAGAAGGGCACGGGCAACGCGCGGGCGGGCACCAACCGCAGCCCGCTGTGGCGCGCCGGTGGCCAGGCCTTCGCCGCGAAGCCGCGCAGCTACCGCCAGAAGGTCAACCGCAAGATGTACCGCGGGGCGATCCGCTCGATCCTCTCCGAGCTCGTCCGCGAGCAGCGGCTGGTGGTCGTCGAGTCCCTGGCGCTCGAGGCGCCGAAGACCCGCCTGCTGCGCGAGCGCCTCCAGCAGCTCGGGGTCGAGCACGGCCTGGTGGTCGTCGACGCCCTGGAGCCGAGCCTGGCGCTCGCGGCCCGCAATCTGCCGGGGGTCAGCGCCGTCGAGGCCGGGCGGATCGATCCGCCGAGCCTGGTCGGCTCCGAGCAGGTCGTGATGACGGTACCGGCGATCCGGCGCGTCGAGGAGTGGCTGTCATGAATCAGGAACGTCTCTACACCGTGCTGTACGGCCCCCACATCTCCGAGAAGAGCACGGTCATCGCCGACGAGGCCGGGCAGGTGGTCTTCCGCGTCGCCCCGGACGCGACGAAGGGGGAGATCAAGGTCGCCGTCGAGAAGCTCTTCAACGTGGATGTCCAGGGGGTCCGGACGGTCTGCGTCAAGGGCAAGCACAAGCGCTTCGGTCGGGTCAGCGGCCGGCGGCGCGACTGGAAGAAGGCGTACGTGACCCTCGCCGAGGGCCAGGACATCGATTTCCTCGGTGGGGAACTAGGGGGTTAACCTATGGCACTACTGAAGAGTCGGCCGACCTCCCCCGGGCGGCGCTTCGTTGTCCGGACGAAGGACGCGCGGCTCCACGACGGCGGCCCCTACGAGCCGCTGGTCGTGAGCAAGTCGAAGTCCGGAGGGCGGAACAACGCCGGCCGCATCACGACCCGCCACCGGGGGGGTGGGCACAAGCAGCGCTACCGCCTGATCGACTTCAAGCGGGACAAGGACGGCGTGCCCGGCCGGGTCGAGCGCCTGGAGTACGACCCGAACCGCTCGGCGCATATCGCCCTGGTCCTTTATCGTGACGGCGAAAGGCGGTATATTATTGCGCCTCGCGGAGTTGAGGCGGGCGCGGAGATCCTCGCGGGCCGCGACGCCCCGATCCGTCCCGGCAACGCCCTCCCGCTGCGCAACATCCCGGTGGGTACGCAGGTCCACTGCGTCGAGCTCAAGCCCGGCAAGGGCGCTCAGCTCGCCCGCTCGGCCGGGGCAAGCGTGCAGCTCGTCGCCCGCGAGGGCGGCAGCGCGACACTGCGGCTGCGCTCCGGGGAGATGCGCCGCGTGCCGGTGGACTGCAAGGCGACCGTCGGCGAGGTCGGCAACAGCGAGCACAGCCTGCGCACCCTCGGCAAGGCCGGCGCCAAGCGCTACCTCGGTGCCCGCCCGACGGTCCGCGGTGTCGCGATGAACCCGGTCGACCACCCGCACGGCGGTGGCGAGGGCCGCACCGCGGGAGGCCGCCACCCGGTCACCCCGTGGGGGCAGCCGACGAAGGGCCATCGAACTCGGAAGAACAAGCGCACCGATCAGCAGATCGTGCGCCGTCGCAAGCGTTGAGGGGTAGATAACCGTGCCACGCTCGACCAAGAAGGGGCCGTTCATCGACTACCACCTGCTCAAGAAGGTGGAGGAGGCGAACGCCAGCAAGAGCAAGCGGCCGATCAAGACCTGGTCGCGCCGGTCGGTGATTATGCCGGACATGGTCGGTCTGACGATCGCCATCCACAACGGGCGCCAGCATGTGCCGGTTTTGATCAACGAGAACATGGTCGGGCACAAGCTCGGCGAGTTCGCGGTCACGCGGACCTTCCGCGGCCATGCGGCGGATAAGAAGTCCAAACGCTAAGGGGAGCGCGCCATGGAGACCCAAGCGAAACTGCGCTTCTCGCGGATCACCCCGCAAAAGGCGCGCCTCGTGGCCGACCAGGTCCGGGGGATGCCGGTGGACGCTGCCCTGCGGACGCTGGAGTTCAGCCCGCGCAAGGCGGCCCGCATCATCCGCAAGGTGCTGGAGTCGGCGGTCGCGAACGCGGAGCACAACGACGGCGCCGATATCGACGAGCTGCGGATCTCCCGCATCTGCGTCGACGAGGGCCCGACGATGAAGCGTATTCAGCCGCGCGCCAAGGGGCGGGCGAACCGGATCCTCAAGCGCACTAGCCACATCACCGTGGCAGTGGCCGAGGACTGAGGCGAGATCAAGCGAGAGGAGCCGGCATGGGAAACAAAACCCATCCAACCGGGTTCAGGCTGGGCGTCACCGAGGACTGGCGCTCGATGTGGTACGCCGATAGCCAGAACTTCGGCGAGTACCTGAACACCGACCTAGACGTGCGTAACTTCATCCGCAACCGGCTGAAGAACGCCTCGGTGAGCCGAATCCAGATCGAGCGCCCAGCCAAGAATGCGCTGGTGACCATCCACACCGCACGGCCGGGGATCGTCATCGGCAAGAAGGGCGAGGACATCGACCGGCTTCGCGGCGAGGTGGCGCAGCGCATCGGTGTGCCGGTGCACATCAACATCGAGGAGATCCGCAAGCCGGAGATCGATGCCAACCTGGTCGCCGAGGGGATCGCCGGCCAGCTCGAGCGCCGCGTGATGTTCCGCCGCGCCCTCAAGCGCGCCGTGGGCAACGCCCTGCGCGTCGGTGCCCAGGGGATCAAGGTCCAGGTCTCCGGCCGGCTCAACGGCTCGGAGATCGCCCGGACCGAGTGGTACCGGGAGGGGCGGGTGCCGCTGCACACCCTCCGCGCGGATATCGACTACGGGTTCTCGGAGGCCAAGACCACCTACGGCGTGATCGGCGTCAAGGTCTGGATCTTCAAGGGCGAGATCATCGACACCGAGAATGAAGGGGCGCCGGCCGAGCGGATGCGCCGGGCTGCAGCCACCCAGGGCTGAACCGACGGGGAGCCAGGACGATGCTACAGCCGAAACGGACCAAGTTCCGGAAGAAGCAGAAGGGCCGCAACACCGGGCTTGCCCACCGCGGCGACCGCGTCAGCTTCGGGGAGTACGGCCTGAAGGCGACCACGCGGGGCCCGATCACCTCGCGGCAGATCGAGGCAGCGCGGCGCGCGATCAACCGCTACATCCGCCGCGGCGGCAAGATCTGGATCCGGGTCTTCCCGGACAAGCCGGTCACCGAGAAGCCGCTCGAGGTGCGCATGGGCAAGGGCAAGGGCAACGTCGATCACTGGTGTGAGCCCATTGCGCCGGGGCGGATCCTCTACGAGATCGAGGGGGTCTCGGAGGATGTGGCCCGGGAGGCGTTTCGGCGGGCCGCGGCGAAGCTCCCGGTGAAGACCACCTTCGTGAATCGGACGGTGATGTGATGAAGGCAAGTGAGCTGCGCGAGAAGGGCACGCAGGAGCTCGAGAAGGAGCTGCTCGAGCGGCGCAAGGAGCAGTTCAATCTGCGGATGCAGAACGCCAGCGGGCAGCTGGCGCGGAACGACCAGTTCAGCAAGGTGCGCCGCGATATCGCGCGCATTAAGACCGTGCTCAACGAGCGCAAGCGGGCGGAGCGTCAGGCATGAGCGAAGAGAAGAACACTCGCACGGTGAATGGGCGCGTGATCAGCGACAAGCGGGACAAGACGCTGACGGTCTTGGTCGAGCGCCGCGTCAAGCACCCCCTCTACGGTAAGTTTGTCCGCCGCTCGACGAAGCTCCACGCGCACGACGAGCAGAACGAGGGCCGCCAAGGGGACTGGGTAGCCGTGCAAGAGTGCCGCCCCATGTCGAAGCGCAAGGCGTGGCGGCTGGTCGAGGTACTCGAGCGGGCCGCGCGCTGAGCGCGCGGCGATAGAGCGCCCTTTGGCGGGGTAGTTGCGGCTGATAGCGGGTAGGACGTCATGATCCAGATGGAGACCCTCCTCAAGGCGGCGGACAATAGCGGCGCCCGGCAGGTGCAGTGCATTAAGGTGTTGGGCGGCTCGAAACGCCGCTACGCGGGGATTGGCGATATCGTCAAGGTCAGTGTGAAGGAGGCGATCCCGCGGGGGCGCGTCAAGAAGGGCGAGGTCTATAGCGCCGTCGTGGTGCGCAGCCGGCGCGGTGTGCGGCGCAACGACGGCTCGAAGATCCGCTTCGACGGCAACGCAGCGGTATTGCTGAACAACAATCTGCAGCCCATCGGGACGCGCGTCTTCGGCCCGGTGACGCGGGAGCTGCGCACCGAGCAGTTCATGCGGATCATCTCCTTGGCGCCCGAGGTACTGTAGGCGAGGTCAACATGCGCAAGATTCGAAAGGGCGACGAGGTCATCGTGATCGCCGGGAAGGACAAGGGGCGGCGTGGGCGCGTCTCGCGCGTGATCCCGGACAAGGACCGAGTGGTCGTCGACAACGTCAACATGGTCAAGCGCCATACGCGCGGGAACCCCATGCAGGGGTCCACGGGCGGCATCGTGGAGAAAGAGGCCCCGATCCATATCTCCAATGTGGCGATCTACAATCCGGAGAGAGACGGCCCGGACCGGGTCGGGGTCCGCTGGGAAGGCGACCGCAAGGTGCGCTACTTCAAGTCGAATCAGCAGCTGATCGACGCCTAAGGGGGCGGCATGGCGACGTTGCGAAAGGTATACCAGAACGAGGTGACCCCGGCGCTTCAGCAGCGGTTCGGTTACCGGAACATCATGCAGGTGCCGCGCCTCGAGAAGATCGTGGTGAACATGGGGCTCGGCGAGGCCGTGCGGGACAAGAAGATCCTCGAGGCCGCCCAGGGGGATCTGGCGAAGATCACCGGGCAGAGGCCGATAGTCACCCGCGCGCGCAAGTCGGTGGCCGGGTTCAAGATCCGCGAGGGCTGGCCGATCGGGTGCAAGGTGACCCTGCGGCGGGAGCGCATGTACGAGTTCCTCGAGCGGTTCATCCATGTGGCCGCCCCCCGGATCCGCGACTTCCGCGGCTTCTCCCCGCGCTCGTTCGACGGCCGAGGCAACTACAACCTCGGTGTCCGGGAGCAGCTGATCTTCCCCGAGGTCGACTACGACGAGATCGATCGGGTGCGGGGCATGGACATCGTCTTCACCACCACCGCCCAGTCCGACGAAGAAGGGAAGGCCCTGCTCGAAGGGTTCGGCTTCCCCTTCCGAACCTGACACCTAGAGGAGCAGCGTAGATGGCCAAGGTTTCCATGGTTGAGCGCGAGCGCAAGCGCCGTAAGCTTGCGCAGAAGTACGCCGCCAAGCGGCAGGCCCTCAAGGCAATCATCCACGATCCGGAGGCGAGCGTGGAGGAGCGCTTCGACGCGCAGCTCAAGCTCCAGCAGCTTCCGCGCAACGCCAGTCCGGTGCGCCAGCGCAACCGCTGCGCGATCTCGGGGCGGGCTCGCGGCTACTACCGCAAGTTCGGCCTGGCGCGCAACGAGCTCCGTGCGGCCGCGATGCGCGGTGAGATCCCGGGCTTGACCCTGTCGAGCTGGTAAGGGGAATCGCTGATGAGCATGACCGATCCCATCGCCGACATGCTGACCCGGGTGCGCAACGCGCAGACCGCCGAGAAGTCGCAGGTCCGGATGCCGGCCTCGCGGCTCAAGCGGGCCATCGCTGCCGTGCTGCTCGAGGAGGGCTACATCGATGGCTACGAGGTGGTCGGCGAGGAGAAGAAGCCGGAGCTCGAGATCACGCTGCGGTACCACCAAGGGCAGCCGGCCATTCGCGAGATCCAGCGCTACAGCCGGCCGGGTTTGAGAATCTATCGCGCGCGGGACGAGCTCCCCAGTGTCCGCGGCGGCCTCGGGACGGCGGTCATCTCGACCTCGCAAGGGGTGATGAGTGACCGCTCGGCCCGGAGCCAAGGGCACGGCGGGGAAGTCCTCTGCGTGGTCTTTTAGACAGGACGAGCAGCCATGTCGAGAGTCGCCAAGGCGCCCGTGGCAATCCCTTCCGGCGTGGAAGTGGACCTGCGCGGTAACGCGATTGAAGTCAAGGGACCCCAAGGCCGCATGGCGTGGGAGTGCCACCGCCTCGTGGAGCCCCACGAGGAGGAGGGGCAGCTGCGCTTCGAGCCGCGCCAGCAGAGCCGGCGCGCCGTCGCCCTGACGGGGACGGCCCGCTCCGTCGTGAGCAACATGGTGACGGGCGTGAGCGAGGGCTTCGAGCGCCGGCTCGAGCTCCGGGGTGTCGGCTACCGCGCCCAGGTCCAGGGGGATACCCTCCAGCTCACGCTCGGCTTCTCGCACCCCGTTCACTACAAGATCCCGGAGGGCGTGAAGATCGAGGTGCCCACGCAGACGGAGGTAGTCGTGCGGGGACCGGACAAGCAGCAGGTGGGCGAGGTCGCCGCGCAGATCCGCGGCTACCGTCCGCCGGAGCCCTACAAGGGCAAGGGCGTCCGGTACTCGGGTGAACGGGTGGTCTTGAAAGAGGCCAAGAAGAAGTAGGCGGTTAAGTGACCATGGACAAGAGAAGTGCACGCATGCGCCGGGCCCGCAAGAGCCGGGGCCGGATCCAAGATCGCGGTGCCTACCGGCTTTCGGTCCATCGGACGCCGCGCCATATCTACGCACAGGTGCAGGTCCCGGACGGCTCCCGCACGCTAGCCTCCGCGTCGACCCTCGAGCCGCAGCTGCGTGGGCAGCTCGCGGGGACAGGCAACAAGGATGCCGCCCACGAGGTGGGCCGGATCATCGCTGAGCGGGCGAGAGAGGCCGGCATCGAGCGGGTGGCGTTCGACCGCTCCGGGTTCCGCTACCACGGACGTGTTCAGGCGCTCGCCGAAGCGGCGCGGCAGGCCGGACTCGATTTCTAGGCGAGGGGCAGAGAGCTATGGCGAACGGTGAGCAGACCAGCGCCGACGGGCTTCGGGAGAAGCTCATCACCATCAATCGGGTCGCGAAGGTCGTCCAGGGCGGGCGGCAGTTCGGATTCACCGCGCTGACCGTGGTCGGCGACGGCGAGGGGCGTGTCGGCTTCGGCTACGGCAAGGCCCGCGAGGTCCCTGCAGCGATCCAGAAGGCGATGGAGCGGGCGCGGGGCGACATGCGCACGGTCTACCTGGACGGCGCGACGCTGCGCTATCCGGTGACCCACTTCCACGGCTCCAGCAAGGTCTTCATGAAGCCGGCGACCCCGGGTACCGGCATCATCGCCGGTGGGCCGATGCGCGCGGTCTTCGAGGTCCTGGGCGTCCAGGACGTCCTAGCCAAGTCGGTAGGCTCGCGGAACCCGATCAACATCGTGCGGGCGACGGTCAACGGGCTCGCGCAAATGGACTCGCCGGAGGCCGTCGCGGCCCGGCGGGGTAAGACGGTCGAAGAGATTACGGGCTGAAGATGGCGAACGGTAAGAAGCTCCAAGTCACGCTCCGGCGAAGCCCGAACGGGCGGCTGAAGAATCACCGGCAGTGTGTCGCCGGCTTGGGTCTGCGCCGGATGCACCAGACGGTCACCGTGGATGATACGCCGCAGATCCGGGGTATGATCCGGAAGGTCTCGTACATGCTTGAGGTCCAGGAGGCGTGATGCGGCTGAACAACATCTCGCCGGCGCCGGGAAGCCGCCCGGCGGCCAAGCGGGTGGCGCGCGGCGACGGCAGCGGGCTCGGCCAGACTGCCGGCCGCGGCCACAACGGCCAGCACAGCCGCTCGGGCGGCTACCACAAGGTGGGCTTCGAGGGCGGGCAGATGCCGCTGCAGCGGCGTGTGCCGAAGTACGGCTTCCGCTCCCAGAAGGGCCTGCGCACCACGGAGGTCCGCCTCGGCGAGCTGCAGAAGGTGGCGGGGGAGACCGTCGACCTCGAGGCGCTGCGCCGGGCGGGCGTGGTCCGCAAGAACATGTGCTACGTCAAGATCATCGCCTCCGGCAGCATCGACCGTCCGGTGACGGTCCAGGGGGTGAAGGTCACGCGCGGCGCCCGCGAGGCGATCGAGGCGGCTGGCGGCAAGGTCGTCGAGGAGCGCTGAATTGGCGGCCCCAGGCGGAAAGGCATCGGCGCTCAGCGGGATGGGCAACCTCAAGGAGGTTCGCCAGAGGCTGCTCTTCGTGCTGCTGGCGCTGGTCATCTACCGCATCGGGACGCACATCACGATCCCGGGGATCGATCCCGCGGCGCTCGAGCAGATGGTGGAGCAGCAGCGCGGGACCATCCTCGAGATGTTCAACATGTTCGCCGGCGGGGCGCTGGAGCGCCTGTCGATCTTCGCCCTCGGCGTGATGCCCTACATCTCGGCGTCGATCATCACGCAGCTGCTCACCGCCGTGGTCCCGAGCCTGGAGCGGCTCAAGAAGGAGGGGGAGCAGGGCCGGCGCAAGATCACCCAGTACACCCGCTACGCCACCCTCGGGCTGGCGACCTTCCAGGGCATCGGCATCAGCGTGGCGCTGCAGGGGCAGGGCGTGGCCGCCAATCCGGGGCCGCTGTTCATCCTCACCTCCACGGTGACCCTCGCCACCGGCGTCGTCTTCCTGATGTGGCTCGGCGAGCAGATCACCGAGCGGGGGATCGGCAACGGGATCTCCATCCTCATCTTCGCGGGCATCGTGGCCGGCCTGCCGGGGGCGCTCGGCGGCATGCTCGAGCTCCAGCGCACCGGCGAGATGGGGGCGGCGACGGTGGTCCTGCTGCTGCTGATGGCCGCTGCGGTGACCGCCTTCATCGTCTTCGTCGAGCGCGGGCAGCGGCGGATCACGGTGCAGTACGCCAAGCGCCAGCACGGGCGCAAGATGTACGCCGCGCAGCAGAGCCACTTGCCGCTGAAGCTCAACATGGCTGGGGTGATCCCGCCCATCTTCGCCTCCAGCATCATCCTCTTCCCGGCGACCGCCGGGCAGTGGTTCGGCGACGCCGAGGGGCTGGGCTTCATCGGCGATATCGCGGCGACCCTCTCGCCGGGTCAGCCGATCTACGTGGCCCTCTACGCGGCGGCGATCATCTTCTTCTGCTTCTTCTACACGGCGCTGGTGTTCAACTCGCGGGAGACGGCGGACAACCTCAAGAAGTCGGGGGCGTTCATCCCGGGGATCCGGCCCGGCGAGCAGACGTCCCGCTACATCGACCAGGTCATGACCCGGCTGACGTTCGCCGGCGCGCTCTACATCGCGTTCGTCTGCCTCATCCCCGAGTTCCTGATCCTGTACTGGAACGTGCCCTTCTACTTCGGGGGGACCTCGCTGCTGATCAGCGTGGTCGTGGTCATGGACTTCATGGCGCAGCTCCAGTCGCACCTGGTCTCGCACCAGTACGAGCCGCTCATGAAGAAGGCGAACCTCAAGGGGCACACGCGTCCCGGCGGCGGGCTGCTGCGCTGAGGCGCGCAAACGGCGCAATGGGTAGCATCGCGGAGTTACGGGTGCTATCCTTGCGCGTTTTACGCCGTTGGTCGGTAAGGACTGTGGAGACTCGAGGAGTCGAGCATGAAGGTAAGGGCATCGGTCAAGCGCATCTGCCGGAACTGCAAGATCGTCAAGCGGCAGGGGACGGTTCGGGTGATCTGCTCGGATGCGCGCCATAAGCAGCGGCAGGGGTAACGAGCAGGCGTCGTTGCTAGGCGGCGTCACGGTTTTCGGGATAGTGACGGGAGAGGCAATTCCCCCATGGCTCGAATCGCAGGCATAAACATTCCGGTTCACAAGCACGCGTGGGTCGCGTTGACCTCCATCTACGGGATTGGCCGTACCCGTGCGCTAGAGATCTGCAAGGCCGCCGGCGTGCCTGAGGATCGCCGTGTTCGAGACCTGAGCGACGATGAGGTCGAGAGCCTGCGGCGTGAGGTCGGGAGCTACGTCGTCGAGGGCGATCTGCGCCGCTCGGTGGCGATGGATATCAAGCGGCTGATGGATCTGGGCTGCTACCGGGGCATGCGGCACCGGCGCGGCCTGACGGTGCGCGGCCAGAGCACCCAGACCAACGCCCGCACGCGCAAGGGTCCGCGGCGCGGCCCCGCGAGCCGCTAAGCCGCGCGGCCCTGCGGGGCAGCGGGCGAGCACGAACCGGCGATGATTGGGCATCTTAGGAACTGAATACCTATGGCGAAGGCAACGAGCCGCGGCAGCGGCAAGAAAAAGGTCAAGCGTACCGTCAGTGACGGGGTGGCGCACATCAATGCGACCTTCAACAACACCCTGATCACGATCACCGACCGCCAGGGGAACGCCCTGGCGTGGGCGAGCGCCGGCGGCAGCGGCTTCAAGGGCTCGCGCAAGAGCACCCCGTTCGCCGCGCAGGTCGCCTCGGAGACCGCCGCGCGGGCCGCCCAGGAGTACGGGCTCAAGAACGTCGAGGTGCGCGTCAAGGGCCCGGGGCCCGGCCGCGAGTCCGCTGTCCGGGCGCTGAACGCGGTGGGCTACCGGGTCACGAATATCGCCGACGTTTCGCCGATCCCGCACAACGGCTGCCGGCCGCCGAAGAAGCGCCGGGTCTAAGGAGGTACGCGCGCCATGGCCAAGTATATCGGTCCGAAGTGCAAGCTAGCCCGTCGCGAGAAGACGGACCTGTTCCTCAAGAGCGGGGTCCGCGCGCTCGACACCAAGTGCAAGCTCGAGCAGCCGCCGGGGCAGCACGGGCAGCGCCGGGGCGGCCGGATCTCCGACTACGGCCTCCAGCTTCGCGAGAAGCAGAAGGTCCGCCGCATGTACGGCATCATGGAGCGGCAGTTCCGCAACTACTACAAGGAGGCCGCCCGCCAGAAGGGGGCCACCGGCACGGTCCTGCTCCAGCTCCTCGAGAGCCGCCTGGACAACGTCGTCTACCGGATGGGGTTCGGGAGCACGCGGGCCGAGGCGCGGCAGCTGGTCAACCACCGCGCCGTGCTCGTCAACGGCCGCGTGGTCAACGTCCCCTCCTACCAGGTCAACCCGGGCGATACGGTCTCCCTCAAGGAGAAGGCCCAGAAGCAGCTGCGCGTGCAGGCGGCCCTCGAGCTGACGCAGCAGAGCGGCTGGGTGCCCTGGGTGGAGGTCGACTCGACCAAGATGGAAGGGCAGCTCAAGCAGCGCCCCGACCGGAGCGACCTCTCGCAAGAGATCAACGAGTCGCTGATTGTCGAGCTGTACTCCAAGTAACAGCTGTAACTGCAAGGTGTCGTCGATGAAGGGGTACCTGAAGGACTTTCTGAAGCCGCGATCGGTGCAGGTCGAGTCGGCCGGGGAGAATCGCGCCCAGGTCATCCTCGAGCCGCTGGAGCGGGGCTTCGGGCACACGCTGGGCAACGCCCTGCGGCGGCTGCTGCTCTCCTCGATGCCCGGGACCGCGGTCACCGAGGTCGAGATCGAGGGGGTGCAGCACGAGTACACCGCGGTCGAGGGGATCCACGAGGACACCGTGGACATCCTCCTCAACCTCAAGGAGCTCGCCGTGCGCATGCACGAGCGGGACGCCGTGACCCTGCGGCTGAGCAAGGAGGGGCCGGGGCCGGTGACGGCGGGGGATATCACCTGCGACCACGATGTCGAGATCCAGAACCCCGAGCTCCACATCGCGACCCTGACCCACGAGCGCTCGTTCAACGCCTCGCTGCGGATCGAGCGCGGCCGGGGGTACCTGCCGGTGACCGCCCGCGAGGACGAGGCGACGCGGACCATCGGCCACCTGGCGGTGGACGCTAGCTTCAGCCCGGTCCGGCGCGTCTCCTACTCGGTGGAGAGCGCCCGTGTCGAGCAGCGCACGGACCTCGACAAGCTGGTCCTCGATGTCGAGACCAACGGCGTCGTGACGCCCGAGGAGGCCGTCAAGTTCGCGGCGACGCTGCTGCGCGACCAGCTCTCGGTCTTCGTCGACCTCGAGGGCAGCGGCTTCGAGGGCGAGGAGGAGCCGGGCGAGCCGGAGATCGACCCGATGCTGCTGCGGCCCATCGACGACCTGGAGCTGACCGTGCGCTCGGCGAACTGCCTGAAGGCCGAGAGCATCCACTACGTGGGGGATCTGGTCCAGCGCACCGAGGTGGAGCTGCTCAAGACGCCGAACCTCGGCAAGAAGTCGCTCAATGAGATCAAGGAGACGCTGGCCTCGTACGGCTTGTCGCTGGGCATGCGCCTCGACAACTGGCCGCCGCCGTCCCTCGGGGACCGGGCACGCATCGCGGGCTGAACTAGACACGGGAGCGAAACGTCATGCGCCATCGCAAAGCCGGACGCCACTTTAATCGCACCAACTCGCACCGCAAGGCGATGCTCCAGAACATGGCCGCGGCCCTGTTCCGGGAGGAGGAGATCCGGACCACGGTGCCCAAGGCCAAGGAGCTGCGCCGCGTCGCCGAGCCGCTGATCACCAAGGCGAAGGAGGACAGCACCGCCAACCGCCGGCTGGTCTTCGCCCGCCTGCGCGACAAGGAGATGGTGACGAAGCTCTTCGAGGACCTGGGGCCGCAGTACCGCTCGCGCCCAGGCGGCTACATGCGCATCCTCCGCTGCGGCTTCCGGCAGGGCGACGGCGCGCCCATGGCCGTGGTCCAGCTCGTCGGCCGCGAAGCGACCGGGAATGAGGAAGAGTCGGCGGCCTAGGAGAGACGCCTCGCCAGGACGCGGCCGTCGGGGAGGCGCCTCCGCAGGCGCCGCCTCGACGGTCGTGCTCTTTACGGACTATACCCTCAACGGCCCCTACGTCGGCCAGCTCAAGGCCCGCCTCCAGCAGGGCAGGCCCGCCGGGCGGCTCGTCGACCTCATGCACGACGCCCCGCCGTTCCAGCCCCGGAGGGCGGCCTACCTCCTCGCAGCCTGCCTCCCCTACACGCCGCCGGGCGCCGTCATCCTCGCCGTCGTCGACCCCGGGGTCGGCTCCGAGCGCGCCGGGTGCGCCGTGCGCGTCGGCGCCCGCTGGCTCGTCGGCCCCGACAACGGCCTGCTGGCGATCGCCGCGCGGGCGGCCGCCGAGCCCGCCTGGTACGCCCTGCCGGCGCCCGGCGCCGAGGCGAGCGCGACCTTCCACGGCCGGGACGTCTTCGCCGACGCCGCCCGGCGCCTCGCCGTCGGCGAGGAGGCCGGGCTGACGCCGTTCCCGGCCGAGGCGGCCGTCGGGGCCGGCTGGCCGGCGGACCGCGACGAGACGATCTACGCCGACGGCTTCGGCAACGTCATGACCGGCCGGCGGGCGCAGACCCTCCCCGGCGATGCTGTAATGCAGGTAGGGGGGCACCGCCTGGAGCGCGCCCGCACCTTCTCGGACCTCCCCGAGGGCGGGGCGTTCTGGTACGAGAACGCCATGGGGCTGGCGGAGGTCGCCGTCAACCAAGGCCGGGCCGACGCCCTCGACGGCCTCGGGCTCGGTGTGCCGTGCGCCTGGGAGCGCCCGTAGGTGCCCGGCGAGTTCAGCCTTTGAATGAGGAGAGACCCATGAAAGCACCCGTTCGCGTATCCGTCACCGGCGCCGCCGGGCAGATCGGGTACAGCCTCCTGTTCCGTATCGCCGCCGGGGAGATGCTGGGGCCGGATCAGCCCGTGGTACTGCAGCTCCTCGAGATCCCCGAGGCGCAGGAGCCGCTGCAAGGGGTGGTCATGGAGCTCGAGGACTGCGCCTTCCCCCTGCTGGCCGGGGTGACGACCTCGGACCGGGCCGAGGAGGCCTTCGCCGACGCCGACTACGTCCTGCTCGTCGGGGCCAAGCCGCGCGGGCCGGGCATGGAGCGCAAGGACCTGCTCGAGGCGAACGCGGCGATCTTCTCCGCGCAGGGGCAGGCGCTCAACCAGGCGGCCCGCCCCTCGGTCAAGGTCCTGGCCGTCGGCAACCCGGCCAACACCAACGCCCTCATCGCCCAGCACAACGCCCCGGACCTCGATCCGCGGCACTTCACGGCGATGACCCGCCTCGACCACAACCGCGCGCTCGCCCAGCTGGCCAACCGCGTGGGCTGCCACACGCGGGAGATCCGCGGGCTGACGGTCTGGGGCAACCACTCCGCGACGCAGTACCCGGATATCAGCCACTGCGAGATCCAGGGCCGCCCGGCGCCCGAGCTCCTCGAGACGGAGTGGGTGCGGGAGACCTTCATCCCCACCGTGCAGCAGCGCGGCGCCGCGATCATCAAGGCGCGGGGCGCCTCGAGCGCCGCCTCCGCGGCGAGCGCCGCCATCGACCACATGCGCGACTGGGCGCTGGGGACCCCGGAAGGGGCGTGGACGAGCATGGCCGTGCCCTCGGACGGCAGCTACGGGATCGACGCCGGGCTGATCTACTCCTTCCCCGTGCGCTGCAGCGGCGGTGACTACCGCCTCGTCGAGGGCCTGGCCATCGACGACTTCAGCCGCGAGCGCATGGAGGCGACCGCCGCGGAGCTGCGCGAGGAGCGCGACGCCATCCGCCACCTGCTGCCCTAGGGCAGGGGCGGCGCCAATCGGGGAGGGGGAGCGGTGGGAGAAGGGCGCAGCGACTGGCACGTCGCCGTAATGCCGGGCGACGGCATCGGCCCGGAGGTGATGGCCGCCACGGAGGCCGCCCTGGCGGCCCTCGACGGGCCGCGGCTGGCGCTGACGCGGCTGCCGTGGCC
>NZ_NRSH01000005.1 GCF_016584055.1 Halorhodospira neutriphila | reverse complement strand
TCTGCTACCCGCCCACGAGCGCCGAGGCCGGCCTCGACGCTCGTGGGCGGGTAGCAGACCCCCTGCGCCTCGTTGCAGCCCTGGAACTGCGCCCGCAGCCGGACCCCCTCGCCGAGGGGGCGCTCGGCCTCGATGTGGACCTGGAGGGTATCGCGGTAGACCTCGACCCGCCCGAGGAACTCGTCCTCGTACGGCGTCCCGCTCGGCAGCGTCACCTCGGCGATGGCGTTGTCCGTGCCGACGAGCTGGAAGTCGAGCTTGCCGCGGTAGAGGTAGTGGTCCTCGGGGATCTCCCAGCGGGCGACGAGCTGGCGCTCCCCGGCCCGCTCGGCGGCGAGGGGGAAGAGCGCCCGCGGGTCGGCCTGCTGGGCGGCGGCGCCCACCGCCCCGAGCAGCAACACCCCCAGGAGCAGCGCTCCCAGCCCGCGACTCCCAAGCTGACCGGCCCTTATCCCTTGCATCCTCGGCTCCCTCGGTTCAGTCCCGGTGCTTTCGCCTGGCCGCCTACCGCGCCTGCTGGGCGATCCAGTCCAAAAAGCCCTGCAGCCCCTTCTCGATGCCGACGGCGACGACCTCCGGGAGCTCGTAGGGGTGGCTCGCCACGAGGTGCGCCTCGAGCCGGCTGTAGGCGGTATCCGTCGTCTTGATCAGCAGCAGCTGCTCCGGCTCGCTCTGCGCCTCGCCCTCCCAGTAGAAGACCGAGGTCACGCCGGGGAGGATGTTGACGCAGGCGGCGAGGCCCGCCTCCACGACCTCCGAGGCCAGCCGCCGCGCGGTCGCCTCGTCGGGGCATGTGCACAGGGCGATCAGGTGCGTGCTCGCCATGACTCGATCCCTCCTCTCGCTCAGGCGACCCCCTATTGGGGCAATCGTTCCGCTGCGCGGGGTTGAATTCTAGCACCGGCGTCCGCATACACGGAGTGCCGGGCGGTGGCGAGCCCCTCGGCCCGTGGGCCAACCCCTTGACGTACGGGCATCGATCGCTATTATCAGCACTCACAGAGAGCGAGTGCTAACAGCGCAGCGAGTCGCCACTGCACGAGCTCCACACACCGAACAAGAGCAACCGAGAAGGGAGAGAGGACCGATGAGCATCCGTCCCCTGCACGATCGTGTGGTCATCCAGCGCCTCGAGGAGGAGCGTACCTCGCCGGGCGGCATCGTCATCCCCGACACCGCCGCCGAGAAGCCGATGAAGGGCAAGGTCATCGCCGTCGGCCACGGCAAGGCCCTCGACAACGGCGAGCGCCGGCCGGTCGAGGTCAAGCCCGGCGATCAAGTCCTCTTCGGCAAGTACGCCGGCACCGAGGTCAAGATCGACGGCGAGGACTACCTCGTCATGCGCGAGGACGACGTCATGGCCGTCTTCGAGTAAGGCGCCGCGCGCGGAGCGAGCCTCCTACGCAGCGCGGTACAGCGGCACACCGAACACCAGGACCGAGTAGAGGAAACAACCCATGGCAGCGAAAGAGATCCGCTTCTCCGACGATGCGCGCCAGCGCATGATGTCCGGCGTCAACCAGCTGGCCAACGCCGTCAAGGTCACCCTCGGCCCGCGCGGGCGCAACGCCGTGCTCGAGAAGAGCTTCGGCTCGCCGACGGTGACCAAGGACGGCGTCTCGGTCGCCAAGGAGATCGAGCTCGAGGACCACTTCGAGAACATGGGCGCCCAGATGCTCAAGGAGGTCTCCTCCCAGACCTCCGACGTCGCCGGCGACGGCACCACCACGGCGACGGTCCTCGCCCAGTCGATCCTGCGCGAGGGCATGAAGTCGCTCGCCGCCGGCATGAGCCCCATGGAGCTCAAGAAGGGCATCGAGAAGGCGACCGACTCCGTCTCCAACTACCTCGTCAACGACCTCTCCAAGCCCTGCGAGGACGACAACTCCATCGCCCAGGTCGGCACCATCTCCGCGAACTCCGACGAGTCGGTGGGCCGGATCATCGCCGACGCCATGGGCAAGGTCGGCAAGGAAGGCGTCATCACCGTCGAGGAGGGCTCCGGCCTGGACAACGAGCTGGATGTCGTCGAGGGCATGCAGTTCGATCGCGGCTACCTCTCGCCCTACTTCGTCACCGACCAGCAGGCGATGAAGGCGGAGCTCGAGGACGCCGCGATCCTCCTCCACGACAAGAAGATCTCCAACATCCGCGACCTGCTGCCCCTGCTCGAGGGCGTGGCCAAGCAGAACCGGCCGCTGCTGATCGTCGCCGAGGAGGTCGAGGGCGAGGCCCTGGCCACGCTGGTGGTCAACAACCTGCGCGGCATCGTCAAGGTCGCCGCCGTCAAGGCGCCCGGCTTCGGCGACCGGCGCAAGGCCATGCTCCAGGACATCGCCATCCTCACCGGCGGCACGGTGATCTCCGATGAGGTCGGCATGACCCTGGAGAACGCCACCGTGGACGACCTCGGCACGGCCAAGCGCGTCCAGATCTCCAAGGAGGAGACCACCATCGTCGGCGGCGCCGGGCGCCACGACGACATCAAGGCCCGGGTCGACCAGATCCGCACCCAGATGGAGGAGTCCACCTCCGACTACGACAAGGAGAAGCTCCAGGAGCGGGTCGCCAAGCTCGTCGGCGGTGTCGCCGTGGTCAAGGTCGGCGCGGCCACCGAGGTCGAGATGAAGGAGAAGAAGGCCCGCGTCGAGGACGCCCTGCACGCCACCCGTGCGGCCGTCGAGGAGGGCATCGTCGCCGGCGGCGGCACCGCCCTCGTCCGGGCGCTGGCCGCGCTGGAGGGCCTCCAGGGCGAGAACGAGGAGCAGACTCGCGGCGTCGCCCTGGTCCGCCGGGCCATGGAGGAGCCGCTGCGCCAGCTCGTCGCCAACGCCGGCGAGGACGCCTCCGTGATCGTCAACAAGGTCAAGGAGGGCAGCGGCAACTTCGGCTACAACGTGGCCACCGGCGAGTACGGCGACCTGGTCCAGGCCGGCGTGCTCGACCCGACCAAGGTCACGCGCTCGGCGCTGCAGAACGCCGCCTCCGTGGCCGCGCTCATGCTCACCACCGAGGCCATGGTCGCCGACCTCCCGCAGAAGGAGGACGACAGCAGCGGCGGTGGCGGCGACATGGGCGGCATGGGCGGCATGGGTGGCATGGGCGGCATGATGTAGGCCGGCCCTGCGCCATCCGGCGCCCTGGCGCCGCGATACGAGGCCCCGTCGAGCCCGGCTCGGCGGGGCCTTCTCGTTTCCGGGGCCGCCCTCGCCCCAGGACCGGCGCAGGCGCCGCAGCCCTTGATCTCGAGGCCGCGGGCCGGGAGACTTACGGGGCTATGGATACTGTCTTCATCCGCGGCCTCGAGGTCGAGACCGTCATCGGCATCTTCGACTGGGAGCGGCGCATCCGCCAGCGGGTGCGCATCGACCTGGAGATGGCCGCCGACATCGCCCAGGCCGCCGCCACGGACGCCATCGAGGACGCCCTGGACTACAAGGCCATCGGCAAGCGCATCATCGGCTTCGTCGGCGACAGCGAGTTCCTCCTCGTCGAGACCCTGGCCGAGCAGGTCGCCGGCATCGTCCGCGAGGAGTTCGGCGTCCCCTGGCTCCGGCTGTCGGTCAGCAAGCCCGGCGCGCTCCGGGGCGCCGACGACGTCGGGGTGACCATCGAGCGGGGGGGCCAGTGGCAGTGAGGGCCTATCTCAGCATCGGCAGCAATATCGACCGCGAGCGCAACATCCGCTCGGCCCTGGCCGCACTGCGCGCCCGGTGGCCCGGCATCGTTTTCTCCCCCGTCTACGAGAGCGAGGCGGTGGGCTTCGAGGGCGCGGCCTTCTACAACCTCGCCGCCGGCTTCGACGCCGAGGAGCCCCTCGAGGCGGTGCTGGCCGCCCTCCACGAGATCGAGAGCGCCCACGGCCGGCAGCGCTCCGGGCCGAAGTTCTCCGCCCGCACCCTCGACCTCGACCTGCTGAGCTGGGGCGAGGCCGTCGTCGACGGCGACCCGGCCACGCTGCCGCGCCGCGAGATCCTCAAGTTCGACTTCGTCCTGCGCCCGCTCGCCGATATCGCCCCCACCCAGCGCCACCCCACCCAGGGGCAGACCTACCGCGAGCTCTGGGCGGCGTTCACGGGGCCGAGTTCCATCCGCGGCGCCGTCTCGCTCGCCGAGGCCTGAGCCGGGCCCTTCCAGGCGGCCGATCCCGCAGTGACGAGCCGAACGTCCCTACCCCGCCTCACCGTCGTGCTGTCGCTCTCCGGCGACGGCGGCGTCGAGCACATGGTCCTCAACCTCGTCGCCGAGTTCGCCGAGCAGGGGTATCCGGTGGACCTGGTCCTGCTGCGCGATGAGGGGGGCCACCGCGAGCGGATCCCCGAGGGCGTCCAGGTCACCCGGATCGGCGCCTCCGCCGCCCTCGCGGTGCTGCCGCTGGCCCGCTACCTGCGGCGCCGGCGCCCGAGCGCCCTGCTCGTCGCCAAGGAGCGCGCCGGCCGGGCCGTCGCCAGGGCCCGGGCGCTATCGGGGGTCTCGACCCGCCTCGTCCTGCGGCTCGGCAACACCGCCTCCGCCTCCCTCGCCAATGCCCCGCGCCTCAAGCGCTGGTGGCGCCTGCGCGCCCTGCGCACAGCCTGCCGTCGCGCCGACACCGTCGTCGCCGTCTCCGACGGGGTCGCCGCGGAAGTCGCGGCCGTCTCGGGAATCGCCCCGGAGCGGATCCGCGTCGTGCGCAACCCGGTCATCACCCCGCGGCTCCACCAGCTGGCCGAGGCCCCAGTCCCCCACCCGTGGCTCGGGCCGCAGCGCGAGGCCCCCGTCCTCATGGGGATCGGCCGGCTCCGGCCGCAGAAGGACTTCGCCACCCTGGTCCAGGCCTTCGCGCAGGTGCGCCGCGCACGGGCGTGCCGGCTGATCCTCCTCGGCGAGGGGCCGGAGCGGGGCGAGCTCGAGCGCCTCGCCGAGGCGCTCGGGGTGCAGGCCGACGTGCTGCTGCCCGGCTTCCAGTCCAACCCCTACCGGTGGCTGGCCCGCGCCGACCTCTTCGTCCTCAGCTCCGCCTGGGAGGGCTCCCCCAACGTGCTGACCGAGGCGCTCGCCCTCGGCGTGCCGGCGGTCGCCACCGACTGCCCCAGCGGCCCCCGGGAGACCCTGCAGGCGGGGCGGGTCGGCCCCCTGGTCCCCGTCGGGGACGCCCCCGCCCTGGCGCAGGCCATCCAGGCGACCCTCGACGAGCCGCCGGCGGCCGCGCACCTCCAGGAGGCCGTCGCGGCCTACCGCGCCGAGCTCAGCGCGGCGCGCTACCTCGAGCTCCTGATCGGCGACGCCCCCGCCTGCGGGTGATCACCCCGAGACCGCCCCTGCCCGGGCGAGGCCCCAGCGGCGCTCCTTGAGGCGGTTCAGGCGGTTGCCGGCCCAGGCCACCGCGTTGATCAGGCGCTGGGTCCGGATCGGCATGGACTGGCGCCAGCCGGTGTCCGGGCGGATCGCGCTCCCCGCCGTCTTCTTCAGGAGCCCCTTCGCCTCCTTATTGTGGTGCGGGTACTCCGCCCAGCGCAGCTGCGCCGGCTCGAGCGCCAGGCCGAGGTACGCCATGACCTGGCTCAGCACCCCTTCCGGATCCCGAGCCAGCTGCTCGTACTCGAGCACGAGGTGCTCGCGGCGGCGCAGGATGGCGTAGAAGAGGATCGAGCGGTACGTGTAGGTAAAGGCGGTACGCAGGAGGTGGCGCTTGCGCTTGCGCTGCGAGTAGGCGTAGCCGCGCGCATCGCGCAGGACGTGGATCGGGACGACCTCGATGCCGGGCACCGAGAGCAGCCGCCACAGGCGCCGGGGCGACTTGTAGGCGTCCGTGACATAAGGTGTGCCGCCCGCCTCGGCGGCGGCCTCGAAGAAGATCCGGTTGTCCTCGCTGAAGACGTCGAAATCCCTCGCCTCCAGGTCCAGAGAGGCCAGGCTGCGCCCGTGCCGCTCCCGGAGGACGGCGTCCACGCGGGACCAGAGGGGGCACTGCGAGAGCGTCGGGGCGCCGCAGGCGCAGCCGCCCTGGCGCCTGAACTTGCGCGGCATGAGCGGCGTGGCCCCGAGGGCCGTTACCTGGCTGTGGGTATCGAGCAGGATGTCGACGAGGGTGGTGCCACTGCGGCCGGTGCCGGCGATGAATAGTACTTTCAAAGGACCTCCGGAATACAAACTTCACAAGACATCAGCGGCGAACCTTCTAAAAAATATTCAGCCGCGATCTATACCGAAGACTTCGAGGTATTGGCGCGCAACATACTCATCCGTAAACCTCGAGACCGCCTCCGTAACGTCATAACTTGGATAGTCGCCATCAAGGACCCGCTTTATGGCATATCTCAGGGCTTGCGTATCTCCAACCGGTATCAAATGCCCGTAACGTCCACCATCTAGTATATCCCGAGCACCACTCGGGCAATCAGTCGCGACTACACGGGCCCCCACCCCTAAGGCCTCTGCTAAGACGTTTGGAAAACCTTCCCACAAAGAGCACAAGACAAAGCAATCCGAGCGCGCCATGAGTGCGTAAGGATTACTCAAGAACCCCGGCATCGAGAGCCATTCCCCGGAGTCTTCATATTGACTCGCCCTTTCTATTAAATCTTGCTTCAAGGGCCCCTCTCCAACTATGACCAGCTTCACATCCCTCTCTTCACGCAGGGATGCTACGGCATCAATCAGCCTATGCTGATCCTTTTGTCGAGCAAGCCGCCCAACCGTGAGGACAACCTCAGCCTCTTTGCCATCTTTAAACCACGGATGGTCAGGCTCCGCGCGGGCACGCCTCATATTCTCATTGGTAACCGAGCCGTTAAAAATGCAACGGATCGGCACTTCTTTAAGGCCAATTGTCTCTACTAGAGAACGCTCAACCCCACTCGAAATCGCAACAATACCATCTGCTCTCGGGTAAAGCCGGCGAACCTGTTTTAACTTCTTCGCCTTCTTTTTGGGAGGTCTCTTTTCCGACTCCCCGAAGCTATTCGGCACGCTTAATATGCGCCGGGTTCCGTTTAAGGAGGAACCAGGAAGCCGGGCCAATATAACGTTTGCTGTATGCATCGTACTGAGCACTGCTGCAGGGCTCGTACGCTTTAGGTGCTGCCACAGCCGACAGGATGTGCTGACCTTCCCATACGTGCCGAGGTCCACAAAACTAACACGCCCAGACAACTCATCTGGGTAAAAAAGCGAACCGCTACGATAGCTAATTATCTCTACCTCTATGCCCCAACTCACCCACACTTTTATTACATTAGCTAAACGCCTCTGAATACCGCCTTGAGGGTTAAAGCTTCCAAATATAGCAATCTTCGAAGACATATACTTAACCCGCAAAAATCAAGTTTAAACGTAACATATTTTACAACACCACTTTCTATCCGCTTACGGGTCGACTCCTCTTTCCAGATAATGCGCCGTCGGAAGCAGGCCAATCACTCATGTTATTCCCAACCACCCTCGCTTAAAATGAGAGTATACTCATTTTTTGGTCACCAAGGTTTTGATACCGGCCAATTATCGTAACACCCTAAGTGCCTCTCCGAATAACCCTAGAGCGCCCTGGTGCGCTTGGGGAAGATGGCCTCCATATCCCACGGCAACGCTCCATCTTGCCTGCACCCTGATCGCCTTCCGGTAAGCGGCGACGGGGTTATTCGGATAGGCACTAAGTCATCGGGATGCAGGAAGCACTTGAAAAGTAGGTCTACACTCCGGCATATTCCTAATAGGAGCCACCGAAGGAGAATAGCCCCTTGCCAAAACCACGCCTCGCCATCCTCGCCCCCCTCAAGGCTTGGGGAGGTATCGAGGGTAAGATCGTCACCCTGAGCCGAGAGTTCCTCGCCCGAGGGGTAGCTGTCGAGCTTCTCCTCGCCAGGGGCGGTCAAATCCCCTATCCTGAGCGCCTCCCAGCGGAGGTAGAGATCGTTGACCTCGACAGCGGCGGTAAGGCGGATACTGCAGTCAAGCTCGCCCGTCGGCTCCGCCATGCCCCCCCCGATGCCCTGCTCACTGCCAAGGATCACGCTGCCAAGGCGGCCCTGATCGCTCGGACAATCACACGTGGCTCTGTACCCATCTACATCAAGCTGACCAATACACTCAGCGCAACCCTCCGCCGGAAATTGCAGTGGCGTACGGCGCAGTGGCTCTATCCCCAAGCCAATGGCGCCATAGCGGTCTCGACAGGGGTCCGTGACGATTTCCTGACCCACTTTCGCATGCTCCCGGGCCAGGTTACGACCATCTATAATCCCACAATCACCCCCGAGTTTCCCGAGCGTATGCAGCAGCCGGTAACGCACCCCTGGCTGCAGGGCTCAGGCCCACCGGTGATCGTAGGCATGGGACGCCTGACTCCGCAGAAGGACTTCGCCACGCTCCTGCGCGCCTTTGCGCGGCTGCGCGAAGTGCAGCCCGCTCGTCTGATTATTCTCGGGGAGGGGCCACTGCGTGGCGACCTAGAAACGTTAGCCGACGAACTAGGCATCACACAGGAAGTAGACCTACCAGGTTTCGTAACCGATCCCCTACCTTGGCTCTACCGAGCGAGTCTCTTTGTCCTCTCCTCTCGCTATGAGGGCTTAGCGAATGTCCTCATTGAGGCACTAGCGACAGGGCTGCCGGTGGTGGCTACCGACTGCCCCTCTAGCCCCCGGGAAATCCTCGAATCGGGGCGCTGGGGCCCTATCGTGCCTGTCGGTGATGCCGAAGCCCTAGCCCAGGGAATGCATCGGTCTCTCGCCTCTCCCCCACCGCAAGAGGCCCTCGCTGCCAGCCTAGAGCGCTTCCGTAGCGGTTCCGTGGCCCAGCGCTACTTGGAGGTCATGGGCCTGATTCCACGTCACGACTAAGACGTAAGGCACAACCCATCAGCAGGCCAGTACCAAAGAGGTACATGCCGAAGCCATCAACGCTGTGCAGACGATACTCGGCCAGCCCGCTGACCAAGACTACCAACGTCAGGCTCAATCCGGCCCCAACGATGACGGCATCAAGACCCCACCCGCTGACCGAGCGGATCGCCCCGGCAATCATCGCGCCGTTGAGGGTTAGCCACAAAAGAACCCATGGTATCCCCATACCCACTGCCATATGGAGGTAAGTATTGTGGTAGTTGGTACCACCCGCGATCTTGTGGTGCTCAGCCAAACCACGCACATAGGGGACACCACCGGGCCCCCACCCTCCCCAAGGGTGTTGCTGGAGCTGCTCCCATCCTTGAGCCCACATGAGTACTCGCTGACCCAACGACTCGGTCTCAATATGCTCCGGCTGCAGGGTCACTAAGGCCCGAATCGTCTGCGCCGAGTCGCCGAATCGCTCGACCAGTACCCCCTTGAAGCTAAAGGCGAGCACTGCGACCAAGGCCAGGATAGCGGCTCCTCCCCCTATCCAGTAGCGTACGGGGACCAGTCCATCCCGATTGCGCTGTCCCCATACGAGGAAGACCGCCAGGACCACGGGAACACTAACAACCCCGGCAATCCAAGCGTGGCGCGACCCGGAAGCGATCCACATCGAGGTATAGACACATAGCGAATAGAGACCGAGGAGGAACGCTCCCCACCCTACTGCTGAATCCCGGCGCTCTACGAGCCGGGCAACTCCATAGAGGATCAGGACCCCCCCGATACCAACCATCGCCGCCGTGTAGTTACCGAGAAAATTCGGGCTGAGCCCCAGCTCTAGACGGCCCTGCCCAGCCAGGGGGCCACCTATCTCAGTCCAAAATTGAGCAGCCAGCGGATGAGCGATCATCCCTAGCAGCATACCCGCGAGCCCCCACAGGGCCGAGCGCGGGAAGGCGGCGACCCAGAGGCCAATCAGCAGGGCAAAGACCCCGCTCGAACGGAAGTAGTCCCACCAGGAGTTGGGATCGATCGACTCGGCGGGGACCAAAGGGCTCAAGGCGCCGAGCCCGCTACGCAGCAGGACCCATAGCGCCGCAGCCGTTGCGAGCCCAGCCAACAAGGAAGCGCTACGCCCATAGCAAAGCGTCTTCCAGGGGAACAACGGCAACCCCAGAAGCAATAGCGACAGTCCTAGGTAGAGAGGAGTCGGACCGAACGGCGAGGCGTCAAAGCCAACTAAGAGAAGGCCGACTGAAGCCAGTGGAAAGGCGATCGACTCACGCCACTTAGCGAAGCTGAACCACGGTGCTGGAACTGTACGTTGCATGTAAGTCTCTCAGTCGAAGCCGCGCGATTCGCGCAAAGGCGCCAGAACTATACACCAGTCTCACCGCCCGCCCAACCCCCGGCCACGTAAAGTCGAACTTTTGGCAATAGTGACTAAACGCCCTTTGGAAAAGCGCTAGCGGTTGGTCGTGGGCACGTAGACCTTCAGCTGATCTCTCGGAATTGACGACTTTACATCTGCCAAAGACCTTCATCCTCGAGGTGTGCTAAACGCAGGGGCATTTCAGATTAAGGTCTTGCGCTTCAATCGCTTAGCCTTTAATTAGCCATCAAGATCATCGGCGCTTGCACCAAAAACCCGGCACATTGAAACCTGAGAAGACTAAAGAGATTTGCCCACCATCAATTGTCACCGAGATGCCAGAGAGTCATTCTCTCCAACAATAGCCGTACTTCTTAAAATCTTTTCTATAAAGACGCTCAATTCGCTTCCGGAGGTTGGCCGTATAGTAATTATACCGCTTTCCTGAAGCGCCGGTCGCGTGGGAGCGAGAATCGACAGGACCTTGATAAGGAATCCCCGGGAAAATTCTTGCCGTAACCTCCTTGAGATCCGACTCCAGATTTTCTACTCGACCTATTAAATCGAGCTTTTTAAACGGCGGAAGTAAATTGTGTTGGGGCGCCCAATGTATATCGTCATACAACCCTCCCTGCTCAAGATAAAAGACAAAGTCACTAAAATCGGGAAACTCCCCAGAAAAGGCGACACGAGAGCGAACCTTCTGGATCTTTTTATGTCCTGCCCTCATCTTGTCAAGGTAAGCTGACAAAACTCTATCATAGGGATTTCTAACAAAGGTAAAAGCGTAGTAGTTTTTTTTGATTCGGAAGGTATCACCCAGCGTTACATCAAAAGGATGGGCATGTGCCTCTCTTTTTGCGGAGACATCGTCGTAACCCCCAAGAATTTTTATCGATGGATTCATCTCTATGAGAGTTCGAACTATTGTCGAATTAGCTGATTTAGGGATCCCATAATACACGAAACGCCCAAATCTAGATATGTGTATGCGCCGAAAAGTCGGCCGCACACCCAGACGAAAAGAGCCAAACGTCATAAAAGCTGGGTTTTTTCTCAAGATACCCCCTTGATCAGACTAACTGCTTGTCAGCCCCTGAGGAATACACTAACAAACAAGTAAATCGTTTTTCCTTGGTTGCACCTGCTGCAACCGCCAAACAGCATAATTTTTAAGCACTAAGAAAGTAATCTTTATCTTCCTCTCAAATTCCTCAAGAGCATAGAAGCTGATTTGCCCCAACTACCTGACCAAAAAAAATCAACTGTTGCCTCTCGAAACAAGTAAGGCTTACGAAGGCCCTTTGAGATTGCCACCTCTCCGTATTCCGCTGATTCTCGACGCTCCCCCCTTTCTCTGCAAACTTTTGCTAAAGCCGCGTAAAATTTTGGCTGATCTGGCTCTATTTCAACAGCAAGAGACAAGCATTTTTTTGCTTCCTCTAAATCCTTCTTATGGCGAAGATTTTTTGCCAAATGGTAGTATGCATCTGCTTTCCAAGGGGCTTTCTTTATCCACTCTCTACAAACTTTTAAGTCCTCACTAGAAGGCCTTCCAGAGAACCGAGGCAAAGATTGCGGTGGATACCCTAAAAACTCTGATATAGTTTCACCAACTTTGCCTTTGCGAGCATCTACAGCGCAGAGCCTTTCTGGCTCCCCAAGCTCCTCATAAAAATAACTTATGACGGATTCAGTGTGCTTTTCATGGACACGACACAACTCATCCCTGGATAAATCCTTTAAATAATTTACAGAGTCTGCAATATAAGGATTGTACTGGATTCTGTTATATGGCGATAAACGTCTTTTTCGAATATGTCCATGCACGCTCTGAGCCCACTCATTAGGGTCACGATAAACCAATATAAATCGACTGTTTGGCCACCAAGAAGCCAATTGACGATAAAGCCCGGGAAAAGGCACGTCACTAAAAGCGTCCCGACTTCTTATGACTTCATCCAATACCCTAATGACCGCCTCAGGTTCACCCTCTACCCCGTCAACCTCCTCCATGAGATTCCGACCGTTAAAGAACTTAGGAAAGTGCATCGTCGAATAACCGAGCATAGACAAAAGAATATCCGTACTTCGAGTCATCGTCCGATGCAAAGACACAACAAAGATTTTTTCGCTTTCCAAATCTTACTCCTGAAAAGGTTAAAATTCTAATCCTCAGCGTCACCCTCGAAAACCTCAAAACGATCTTGAGGTATGAATAGTTCCCAATCAGATGGGCACCTTCCCGGATTGTGTGGGTAACTTAGCCATCAGGTCAGGCGGCCGCCGACTTACATGTTGTGCCGTAGGGTGACGCAGGCAGACGGGTGAACTTGCCGCCGATGAGATCGCACACGGTGATCAGGTTGCACGTGGTGCGAAAGCCTCGGGCGCGCGCCTTGGCCGCCTGGATCTGGGCGTTCTTGAGCCGCCAGGCGCGGGCGGTCTTCAGCCGCATCCGCGAGAGGTGATGGAGCTCGGTGAGCTGCTGGAGCGAGTGGCGCCAGGCGTCCTTGAGCCAGACCCAGCGGGTGCGCTTGAGCTCCGGCTCGGTGCGCACCTCGGTGCGGCGGACCTGGTCGACGGCGTTATTCGCCAGCTGGACGACATGGAAGGCATCGAAGGTGATCGCCGCCTGGGGCAAGTGCCGCTGCACGCCGGCGATGTACGCCTTGCTCATGTCGATGCACGCCGCCTCGACCGATGCCGGCTCGCCACCGTGCTCGCGCAGATCCTCGGCAGAGCGGCCCACCGTCGCCTGGTCCCGGCCCTCGCAGGCGAAGAGCAGTCGCCGCTCCTCGAGCTCCTGGAAGACCGTGATGTCGTTCTGCCCCCGGCGCGAGGCCGTCTCGTCGATGCCGACCGCACGGACGCCGCTGAAGTCCTCCTGGGCGCGGGCAGCCCCGACGTAGTGATCCAGGATGCGCCAGACCGGGTCGTCGCCGATGCCCAGATAGGCGGCGACCTGTCGGACCGGCATCTGCTGGCAGAGGGTGATGACCAGGGCCTCGAACAGCTCCGAGAACCCGCTCTCCGGGCGCGCCCAGGGCACCTCGACCTGCTTGGTCTTCCCGAACGCCTGGCAATGGACCCGCGGCACGGCGGCGTGGATGTAGGCCTGGTGCTCGAAGAAGTGCAGGTGCTGCCAGGTGCGCTCGCGGGTGTCATGGACCGGCTGCCCCTCGGCGCCGCAGGCCGGGCAGGCGAAGCGGCTGCTACTGGCGAAGGTGACATCAAAGTCGATGCGCTTGGCCTCGGCGTCGAAGCGGATGTCGCTGACTTCCCAGGGCGCGCTCAGCCCCAGTGCGGCGGTGAACAGGGCGTGCTCTTGAGCCATGGCATCTCCTCGCTTGGCAGGGGCGGCGAGGCACAACATATCGGGGCAGGCCATCGGCCTACTACCCCCGCGGTAACCGGCTGTTACCCACACAATCCGCGAAAGGCCACACGATATCGCCAGCATCGCACAGGCTCGACAGGGCGATCTCGATGCTGCTGCCGGCTGTCTTGCGAGTCTTGATGAAGATCAGGCGGTGCCTATGGCAGACGATCATAACGCCTCAGGCGAGGGAAGTATAAGCGCTCGGATTAGACCACATCCGGACCCTTAGCAGCGAGCCCTCCATCTGCAGGTGCCGCTGAACCTTCGCCCCACCGGCCTCGGTGTGATGGAATACTGTGGCTTCCAAACCCCAACAACGGCCCTCGGCTTATCGGCGACGCTCATCCCAGGAGCTCTACCCCTATGACTGCCATCACCCGCCGGCGTACCGCCGTAGGACGTGCCATCCAGACCGGCCGCCGCCAGTGGCGCAAGTGGCGGGCCGACGCGCACTTGATCTCCTATCCGAAGTGCGGCCGGACGTGGCTGGTGCTGCTCCTCGGCAAGGCGCTGGAAGGGCACTACGGCCACAGGCTCCGCAACCCCATGAAGCTGCGGCGATTTGCCAGGCCCTGGCGCTCCGTCCCCTACATCCTCCAGCACCACGACGGGGGGCCAGAGTTCTGCTGCCCGGAGGAGATCGACCCGGACAAGTCGAGCTACACCGGCCGCAAGGTCCTGTTCATGGTCCGTGACCCCCGGGACGTGCTGGTCTCCTCCTACTTCCAGAACACCCGGCGCAATGCGAACTTCTCCGGCTCCCTTGAGGAGTTCGTCCACCAGCGCCGAGGCGGTATCGAGACCATCGTCGCCTTCTACAACCTCTGGGCCGCCAACCGGGGCACCCCGGCCGATTTCCACCTGGTCACCTACGAGGACCTCCAGCAGGACACCGCCGGCGAGCTACGCCGCGCGCTGGCGTTCCTCGGCATCCCGGGGATAAGCGATGAGGCCATCCAGAGCGCCGTGGCGTTCTGCGACTTCAGCAACATGCGCCGGCTCGAGGCGCGCAACGCCTTCGGCACCAGCCGCCTCGCCGCCCGGGACGCCAGCGACCCGGAGACCTTCAAGACCCGCAAGGGGGAGGTCGGCGGCTACCGGGAGTACCTGCAGGGCGAGGACCTCGCCTACGTCGAGCGGGTGATCAACGAGCAGCTCGACCCCTTCTACCAGCGCTACCTCGGCTACAGCCAGTAGGGGCCCGGCGTGACCGAGGACGGCCGTATCGCCCTGCTCTTCGCCACCTCCGGGCACAGCGGCGTGGACCGGGTCGTCGCCAACCTGCTCCCCGAGCTCGCGCGCTCGGGCCAGGCCTTCGACCTCCTGCGCATCCGCGGCCACGGCCCCTACCTGGAGGCGCTCCCCGCCAACGTCCGCGACTGTCCCCTGCCGGCGGCCCACCGCAACACCGTCCTGCCGGGCCTGGTCCGCTACCTCCGCCGGGAGCGCCCGCAGGCGCTGCTCACGGCGAGCCACCGCCTCAACCGCGCGGCCCTCCAGGCCCGCTACCTCACCCGGCTGCCGAGCCGGGTGGTGATCCGCATGGGCATGACCCTGCGCGGCCAGGCCGAGGCCCTCGGCCCCCGGCGCGGCCGGCGGCTGCTGCGCGCCATGCGGCGCTGGTACCCCCGGGCAGAGGCGGTCGTCTGCCCCTCGCAGGGGCTCGGCGAGGAGCTCCGTGAGCTGGCCGGCGTCCCGGCCGAGCGGCTCCACGTCATCCCCAACCCCATCGTCACGGCGCGGCTGGAGCGCCTGGCGGCCGAGCCCGTCGACGACGAGTGGCTCGGCGGCGAGGGGCCGCCGGTGGTCCTCGCCGCGGGCTCCCTGGAGCCGCGCAAGGATCTGGCGACCCTGCTGCGCGCCTTCGCGCACCTGCGCCAGCGCCGGCCGGCCCGGCTGATCATCCTCGGCGAGGGCGGCGAGCGCGGCGCCCTGGAGCGCCAGGCGGCGGCGCTCGGGATCGCGGCGGACGTCCGGCTCCCCGGCTTCGAGCCCAACCCCTACCGCTACATGGCGCGGGCCGACGCCTTCGCGCTGACCTCCTGGCGGGAGGGCTCGGGCGCCGTGCTGGTAGAGGCCCTCGCCTGCGGCACGCCGGCAGTGGCCACCGACTGCCCCGTAGGCCCCGGGGAGATCCTCCAGGACGGCGCCGTCGGCCCCCTGGCGCCGGTGGGAGACGACCGCGCCGTGGCCGAGGGCTTGGAGCGGGTGCTGGCCGACCCGCCGTCGGCGGCGACCTTGCGCGCCGCCGCCGAGCCCTTCCGGGCGGAGGCCTCGGCGGCGGCCTACCTCGCCGCCCTCGGCGTGGCCACCTAGGCAGCCGCCACGGGCCCCTCCAAAGAGCAGGCCGGCCCGAGCCGCTCCCCGATGCAGGCGCAGAGGCTCACGGGATCGAGACCGCTGCAGCCTCGCTGCCAATCCCGGTGGATGTAGCGAACCTCGGCGGTGACGCGATCAAGCCCCAGCAGCCGGGCCGCGGCGAAGCGGTGCTGGCCGCCGGGGGCCTTGAGCAGCGTGCCGTCCCGGGCGATGGCCACGCCGATCTCGTCCGGGGCTCGGCCCGGCCGGTAGCCCTCGGCGGCCATGCCCTGCACCAGGCCGGCGTAGCGCCGGACCAGCGCAGCCCCCTTGCGCCTTGCCTTCTCCCGAGCCGCGGCGAGGGAGAGCCCCCGCTCCCGGAAGTACGCCTCGAAGGCCACCACCCCCGCCTCCGGTTCGTAGCCGCAGGCGTCCAGGCGGTACATGAGGCGATAGACGGGGTGCGCCTCGACCGGCAGCGTCCGCCGGTCCCAGCGCCCTCGCCGGACCGGCCCCGGGAGGAGGGCACCGCCCAGGTTAAGGCGTAGCCGCTCACCGGGGGTGCGCACGAGGAGAGTCGCGCTGATCGCCGTAGGATCCAGGCTCAGGAGGAGACGTTCCATGGCTCCCTGTCCTTATAGACCGATTGGCCGGTAAGTATGACAAAGGGATGACAACCCCGCCACTCCGGCGTCGCAGGTGCCTGCCCCGAAGATTGTCTTACCGCCATCAGGCGCTTTGCCGTATCCTACGTGGGCACGCTTCCTTGAGCGCCCGCTGAGCAGGAGAGTAGAGGCCCCTTGAGCACAGCGACGGCTGCCAACCGCCTGGCGAACCGGCCCTCCTGGCCCACCTTCAAGCGGCTGTTCCGCGGCTACGTCCTGCCCCACTGGCGCATCGGCCTGGTGGCGATCGTGACGATGGTCCTCTACTCGGCCACCGAGACGGGGATCGTCGCCCTCATCCGCCCGCTCCTCGACGACGGCCTCGTCGAGCGCGACGCTGCCACGCTCCGGCTCTTCGCCGGGCTCCTGCTCGGGCTCCTCGTCCTCCAGGGGGTGGCCTTCTTCCTCTCGCAGTACCTGAGCTCGTGGATCAGCCTGCGGCTGGTCAAGCGGCTGCGGCTCGAGGCCCACGATCGGCTGCTCGCCATGCCGTACGCGGCCTTCGAGCAGCTCTCGACCGGGCAGCTCGTCTCGCGGCTGACCTACCAGGCCAACCAGACCGCCCAGGCTACCGGCAAGGTCATCGTGACCGTCTTCCGGGACGCGGTCACGGTCGTGCTCATCGCCGCCTACATGGTCTACCTCTCGCCCTGGCTCATCCTGATCATGGCCCTCGTGCTGCCGCTGGTCGGCGGCATTATCGCCTACATCAACAACCGCTTCCGGCGGCTGAGCCGGCGGATCCACCGCGCCGTGGGCGGTATCGGGGGGGTCGCCGAGGAGAGCGTCCACGGCCAGCAGGAGATCAAGCTCTTCGGCCAGGAGCAGCGGGAGCGCCGGCGATTCGAGCGGCTCAACGAGCAGAACCGGCGGCGCTTCATGCGCTTTCTCGCCACCCGCTACGCCAGCGTGCCGCTGATCCGGCTCGTGGTGGCCGCCGCCCTGGCCATCACCATGGCCCTGGCGACGATGGAGGCCGTCGTCGAGACCCTGACCGTCGGCACGGTCACCTCCTTCCTCGGCGCCATGCTGCTGCTGAACACCCCCCTGAAGCGCATCGCCAAGCTCAGCGCCCAGCTCCAGAAGGGGCTCACCGCCGCCGAGGGCCTCTTCGAGCTCGTCGACACCCCGCCGGAGCCGGATCACGGCCGCCGCGCCCTCGACCGGGCCGAGGGGCACATTGCGTACCGCGGGGTGCGCTTCTCCTACGACGGCCGCCGCGAGGTGCTGCGGGGGATCGACCTCGAGGCCGCCCCCGGCGAGACGGTGGCGCTCACCGGCCCCTCCGGGGGCGGGAAGAGCACCCTCATCCACCTGCTGATGCGCTTCTACGAGCCCACCGCCGGGGAGATCCGGCTCGACGGCGCCCCCCTGCCGGCGTACCGGCTCGAGGACCTGCGCCGCCAGATCGCCCCGATCACCCAGAACGACATCCTCTTCAGCGGCACGGTGGCCGAGAACATCGCCTACGGCGCCCAGGGGCCGGTCTCGGAGGCGGCCATCCGGCGGGCGGCGGAGATCGCCCACGCCCGCCCGTTCATCGAGGAGCTGCCCCAGGGCTTCGACACGCCGGTCGGCCAGCACGGCGCCCTGCTCTCCGGCGGGCAGCGCCAGCGCATCACCATCGCCCGGGCGGTGCTCAAGGATGCGCCGATCCTCCTGCTCGACGAGGCCACCTCGGCCCTCGACGCCGAGTCCGAGCGCGCCGTCCAGGCGGCCCTCGAGCGCCTGATGGCGGACCGCACGGCCTTCGTGATCGCCCACCGGCTCTCGACGGTGGAGCACGCCGACCGGATCCTCTTCATCGAGGATGGCCGGATCGTCGAGCAGGGCACGCACGCGGAGCTCCTCGCCCGGGACGGCCGCTACGCCCAGCTCTACCGCCTGCAGTTCCAGGCCTCGCCGGCGGCACCCCCCGCCAGCGAGGCCGCCCCGTCCAGCCTCGCCAGGTAGCCATGACCGCACGCCCGCCCATCCTGCTCATCGGCATGCACCGCTCCGGGACGAGCATGCTCACCCGCACGCTCGAGGCGCTCGGCCTCTACATCGGCCGCGGGACCACCCGCAACGCCGAGTGCCGGTTCACCAACGCCCTGAACTACTGGCTCTTCCGCCAGGCCAGCGCGACCTGGGAGCGGCCGGCGGGCATCGACGCCCTGCTCGCCGACGAGCAGACACGCCCCTGGGTCGAGGACTACCTGCGCGGGGTCACCGCGGGGCCGGCCGCGGCGCGCTACCTCGGCCTCCGGCGCTGGCGGCGCTACCGCTCCCTGCACCGCATCGGCGAGCCGTGGGGCTTCAAGGACCCGCGCACCACCTACACCCTGCCGGTGTGGCGGGCCCTCTTCCCGCAGGCGCGGGTGCTGCACATCACCCGCCACGGCGTCGACGTCGCCGAGAGCCTGCGCGCCCGGCGCAGCGAGGCGGTCTCCCGGGCCATCGCCCGCTACCGCGGCCGCCGCGCCCTCTATACTTTGAACCCCCTCGCCCCCAAGCGCAGCGGCTTCGGCCACGCCCCCTCGGTGGGCACCCTCGACGGCGGGCTGGCCCTGTGGTCCGCCTACACCCGCCGCGCCCGGGCGCACGCCGCCGAGCTCGGCGCCCAGGCCCTGGAGCTGCGCTACGAGGACCTCCTCGCCGAGCCCGTCGATCACCTCCGGCGGATCGTGGCGTTCTGCGGCATGGCGGTCGATGAGGCGCAGATCGAGGCGCAGGGGCGGCGCCTCGACGCCTCGCGGGCCTTCGCCTACCGCAACGACCCGGAGCTAACCGCCTTCGCCGAGGCCCACGCCGAGCCGCTGCGCGCCCTCGGCTACGCCCCCTGAGCCGAGGCGGGCTCCCCCTCGCCCACCCGCGCCAGCTGGCGGTGGGCGATGCGCTCGAGCTCGGCGTTCTCGGCGGCGTAGTGCGCCTCGATCTGCTCGCGCATGCCGTGGCGGGCGAGCAGGTCCCAGTCGTAGTAGAGCACGCGGTCGAAGGCGTGCTGGATCAGGGCGCGGCGCAGCCGGCGCAGCGGGGCGAGGGCGTCGTTGAGCCGCTGCGGGATGCGGCGGCCGCGGGCCGCGGCCGGGCCGGGCGGCGGGTAGCGGCGCAGCACCGTCGGGTGGAAGAGGTGGATCGCCAGGGCCGAGTAGCTGCGGTTGTGCCCGCGCCGGCGGGGCGGCTCGGGCAGCGCCCGCTGCCCGAGGGCGTGGGCGACGAGGGCCTTGACCGCCTCCGGCCGGGCGCGCAGGTCCTCCTGGCGCAGCAGGTAGACGGCCGCCTCGCCGAAGGCCTCGGCGTAGGCGCGGTAGATCGCCAGGAAGCGCAGGGTCAGCGCCTCGACGTTGCGCGCCCCGTAGACCTGCCGGGCCACCCGGGGGCGGAAGGCGCCGTCGTAGAAGTTGAGGAACACCTCGATAGGCACCGGCTTGCCCTTGGCCAGGTGCTGGCGGTAGGCCGACTGCAGCCAGTCCGCCTGCTTGCGGACGAAGAAGAGCACCCGCGCCTCGGGGAAGAGCTCGCGCATCAGCGCCAGGTTCTCGGCGTAGTCGCAGTGGCTGCTGTACATGTCCCCGGAGATGTGGGGCTCGGAGAGCACCAGCGTGCGCCCGTCGCCCGAGCCGCGCCACGCCGCCACCGCCTCCCGCAGCCGCGCCGCGCACGCGGCGTCGCCGGGGTGGCGCACCGCCTGGCGCAGCGCCGAGGCGAGCGGCTCCGGGTTGTAGCGGTAGCGCTCCGGGTCGAGCTGCGCGAAGACCTCGCGCTGGAGGAAGCGCGTGCCGGTCTTGTGCAGGCCGATGTGGAGCAGCACCGGCGGCCTCGATGGGCTCATGCGGCCTCCTCGCGGGCGCCGTCGAAGGTGTAGCCGAGCAGCTCGATGTCCCGCCGGTAGTGCTCGGCGACCTGCTCGATCAGCGGATCGGTGTAGTAGCGGCGGTAGTCGGTCCGGTCGGCGGCGCGCCGGCGGTGGGGGAGCGCCGGCTCGGGGATGCCGATGCGCCGGCAGATGGCCGAGAAGTCCGCCTGCAGGCGCTCGTAGCGGCCGATGTAGTCGACGATGACCTCGCCGTCGAGCCCCACGAGGTACTCGTGCTGGCGCTCGGCGGAGATATCGAGCATGTAGTCGTAGGGCCGCTCCGGGTCGAACTTCAGGCGCAGGAAGTCGGCGAAGGTGTCCACGCCCCGCAGCACCTCGGGCTTCTCGCGCCGGATGTGGTGCCAGGAGCTGACCTGCAGGTCCCAGGGGTTGCGCACCACGGTGAACTTGAACAGCCCCTGGAAGACCGGCGCCGGGAGCATCTCCTGGGCCGCCACCGCCTTGGCGTGCCGGGGGAAGCGCAGCCCCAGCTTGTGGCGCGGCCGGGTCAGCTGGTCGGCCTGGGCGGCCAGCCACAGCGGCAGGGTGTACCAGCCGCCCCAGCGGTAGCGGCGCAGGGCCGCGCGCACGCTCGTCCCGCCGGTCTTGGCGATGTGGACGAAGAGGAACTGGCGGCTATAGGAGATCAGCACGGCTGCGCCCCGACGAGCTCTGATACGATGAGGATCAGCTCCGCATTGCGGCGAGTATCCTACCACACCCGCTTGTTATACTGAGGGACTGCGCCGAGCTCGATCATGAATGACCTCCCCCCAGCGCTCGCCGAGCGCGCCGAGACCCACCTGCGCACCCTCCGGGCGGCGGAGGCCGTCCCCGACGAGGCGCGCGTCGCCGCGACCCTGCCCCGGGTCCTCGCCGCCAGCGACTTCGTCGCCTGCGCCGTCGGCGAGGGGGATCCGGGGCTGCTCCACGACCTGGCCCGCTCCGGGGACCTCTTCGCCCCCTACGGCGCCCAGGCCTACCGCGAGCGCCTGCAGCGCCGGCTCGCCGAGGCCGGCGACGAGGCGGGGCTGCGCGCCGCCCTGCGCCGCTTCCGCCGCCGCGAGGCGGTGCGCATCGCCTACCGTAGCCTCGCCGGCTGGGCGGCGCTCGAGGAGACCCTCGCCGAGACGAGCGACCTCGCCGAGGCGGCCATCGACGCCAGCCTCGAGTGGCTCTACGCCGCCCTGACCGCGCGCTGGGGCACGCCGCGCGACGAGGCCGGCGAGGCGCAGCGGCTGGTGGTCCTCGGCATGGGCAAGCTCGGCGGCCGGGAGCTGAACTTCTCGTCGGATATCGACCTCATCTTCGCCTTCCCCGAGCCCGGCGAGACCGACGCCGCCAAGCCGCGCAGCAACGACGAGTTCTTCCTCAAGCTCGGCCGGCAGCTGATCGGCGCCCTCAGCGAGACCACCCCCGAGGGCCAGGCCTACCGCGTCGACATGCGCCTGCGCCCCAACGGCGACGCCGGCCCCCTCGCCCTGCCCTTCGCCTCGGTGGAGACCTACTACGAGAGCCAGGGCCGGGAGTGGGAGCGCTACGCCCTGATCAAGGCGCGCTGCGTCGGCGGCGACTACGAGGCCGGCGCGGCGCTGCTCGAGCGCCTGCGCCCCTTCGTCTACCGGCGCTACCTCGACTACGGCACCCTCGAGCAGATCCGCGAGATGAAGGGCATGATCGCCCGCGAGGTCCAGCGCCGCGGCACGGCGCGCAACATCAAGACCGGCAGCGGCGGCATCCGCGAGGTGGAGTTCGTCGCCCAGGCCTTCCAGCTCATCCGCGGCGGCCGCGACCCGCAGCTGCGCTCCCGGCAGCTGCTCGGCACCCTCGACGCCCTCGAGGCGCAGCAGCTGCTCCCCGCCCACGCCGTCGCCGAGCTGCGCAGCGCCTACCGCTTCCTGCGGCGCACGGAGAACGCCGTGCAGATGCTCGCCGACGAGCAGAGCCACACCGTTCCCGAGGACCCCCACGCCCGGGCGCGCGTCGCCCTCGGCGCCGGCTACGCCGACGCCGAGGCCTTCGAGGGCGAGCTCGAGCGCACCCGCGAGCAGGTCCACAGCCAGTTCCAGCAGGTCTTCGCCGCCCCCCAGGCCGAGGCGGACGCCGGCGAGGGCAGCGACCTCCAGGCCCTGTGGTCCGCCGCCCCCGCCCCGGAGGAGGCCGTCCGGCTCCTCGAGGCCCAGGGCTTCGACGACGCCGAGGCCCTCGAGCGGCGGCTGCGCGGCCTGCGCGAGGGGGCCGTCGTCCGCTCGCTGTCGACCCGCGGGCACCAGCGCCTCGACCGGCTCATGCCCCTGCTCCTCGGCGCCTGCGCCCAGGCGCGGCGCCCGGCGCGGGCCCTGGAGCGCACCCTCGACCTCATCGAGAGTATCGCCCGGCGCACCGCCTACCTCGCCCTGCTCGTCGAGCACCCCATGGCCCTGTCGCAGCTCGTCCAGCTCTGCGACGGCTCGGCCTGGGTCGCCCGCTTCCTCGCCGCCCACCCCCTGCTGCTCGACGAGCTCCTCGACCCGCGCACCCTCTACGAGCCCCTCGGCCGCGAGGCCCTCGAGGCCGACCTCGACGCCCGCCTCGCCGCCCTCAGCGGCGACGACCTGGAGGCGCAGATGGAGGCGGTGCGCCAGTTCAAGCAGGCCAACCAGCTCAAGGTCGCCGCCGCCGACGTCTCCGGCGCCGCGCCGCTGATGGTGGTCAGCGACTACCTCACCCACATCGCCGAGGTGGCCCTCGAGCGCAGCGTCGCCCTCTGCCGCGACCACCTCGTGCGCCGCCACGGCCGCCCCCTGTGCCGCGACGACGGCGAGGCGCCCCGCGAGGCGGGCTTCGCCGTCGCCGGCTACGGCAAGCTCGGCGGCATCGAGCTCGGCTACAGCTCCGATCTCGACCTCGTCTTCCTCCACGACAGCCGCGGCGCCGAGCAGGAGACCGAGGGGCCACGCAGCGTCGACAACCAGGTCTTCTTCGCCCGGCTCGCCCAGCGCGTCGTCCACTTCCTCAACACCGTCACCCCCGGCGGGATCGTCTACGAGGTGGACACCCGCCTGCGCCCCTCGGGCAACGCCGGGCTGATGAGCACCACCGTGGACGCCTTCCGGCAGTACCAGCGCGAGCACGCCTGGACCTGGGAGCACCAGGCCCTCGTCCGGGCCCGCGCCGTGGCCGGCGACCCCGGCCCGCGCGAGGCCTTCGAGGGCGTCCGCGCCGAGGTCCTCGGCCAGCCCCGCGACACGGCGCAGCTGCGCGAGCAGATCCGCCACATGCGCGAGCGCCAGCGCGCCGAGAAGGCCAGCCGGGGCCACGAGCGCTTCGACCTCAAGAACGACCGGGGCGGGCTGACGGACATCGAGTTCATCGCCCAGTACGGCGTCCTCGCCTCGGCCCACGAGCACCCCGAGCTGCTACGCTACACCGATAATGTCCGCATCCTGCGCACCCTCGCCCAGGCGGGCTGGCTCGACGAGCGCGACGCCCACCGCCTCGCCAGCGCCTACCGCACCTACCGGCGCCGGCTCCACGAGCTCGCCCTCCAGGACGAGGAGCGGGTAGTCGGCGCCGAGGAGCTCGCCGACGAGCGCCGGGCGGTGACGGCGCTCTGGGAGCGGCTCATGGAGGGGGCAGGACACCGCGTAGACGTAGACATTGCCGCCCCGCGAGGGCCCGGCGGCTGGGGTGCCTGTGGGTCCTGAGGGGCGTCCTCTCGAGCGCGCCCTTGCGGGTCCCCTGCGCTTCTCGCCCGAGCGGGGCCGCGCGCTAAACTCGCTTCGCTCGGACAACGCGCGCTCGCCGAGCGGCTGGCGCCCCTCGCCCCGCACGCGGTTCTCTGGCGAGGCGTTTCGCGGTATTCTTTTGCGGAACTATTGTCTTCTGATGATGACGCTCTCTCTTGTGGGTATGGTGCATGATCCTTTGACCCTACAAGCTTCCTGGACCTGGTGCCGGATGAGGCGCATGCTGAGGCGTTGTTCCTGTCGGCGCGCTGGCCGGAGGGCCCGGTCTGTCGCTGGTGCGGCTCCGTTGGCAACGCACGCCGGCTGCCGGGACGCAAGATGCTGTTCCATGGCCGCGATTGCGGCCTGGCCACCTCGGCGCGCGCCAGGACGCCGATGGCGGCCTCTCATCTTCCAGTCCGGACCTAGCTCACCGCGATGCTTCTGATGGTATGCTTATCCCAGGGTATCTTGCCCCGTTAGCTCGGCCTCTGACCGCATGACAGCCACGGCCATCCACCGCACCGACCTGCTGCCCACGGCGATGAACGCCGGCAAGGCCGCCGCCGTGCGCGAGCTGCTGCGCGCCTGGCGCCGGGCGGCGCAGGCGGTCGCCGCGGACCAGTGGACGCGCTTCTTCCGCGACGGCGGCTTTCGCAAGAACCTTTCTGCCGCCCAAGAGGCCGCCGTGCCCGGCGTCGCCGCGGCCAAGGCGGAGGTCGGCGCCGCACGGTTGCAGATGGTGCGCTATCAGGTCGTCGGCACGCTGAGCTCGTTCCTCGCCAACCGCCAGAACGAGTTCGCCGAGCTCGTCACCCAGCACGAGGCGTTCGACGATCGCACCAGGCACATGCTGCACGTGGTCAACAAGGCCGAGGCCTGGTTCGATCTGCACCGGGACGTATTCATGCCGGACACCGGCGAGCCGGTCCCGGACGCGGTGCGCGACCTGGCGCGGCGGATCATGCGGCACGTGCTCGGCCGGCACCGGAGGCCGTCGTTCGCGCGTGTGAACATGGTCATCGACCGGCGCCAGGCCACGCTCGCCGAGGCGAGGTGCGCCTCGGCGTTCCCGCTCTGGCTGCGCCTGGGCACGCTCGAGCGCGGCCGGCGGATCGAGATCCCGCTGCGGACCCATCCGTACTTCGAGCGGCGGGCGGGCCAGCGCTGCCAAACGGTCCAGGTCAACGAGGACCGGGACGGACGGATCAGCGTGGGCGTCGTCACGGACGTCTCGGCGCCGTTCGCCGCGCAGCGGGCGGCCTACACCCCGCTGCGCGACGATCTCGCGATCGACTTCGGCCTGTCGACGCTGATCGCCACCGACGCCGGCGACCGGATGGGCCGGGGCGCGTTAGAGCATCTGGAGCGGCTCGACCGGCGCATCACGCGCATCGCCCGGCACCGGCAAAAGGCCGGGCTGAAGGTGCGCTCGAGGCGCTACGACCAGGCCGTGCAGCAGCTGCGCGGCTGGCTGCGCACGGAGATCAACCGCATCCTGAACCGCCTCGTGTACCTGCACCGGCCCGCCCACCTGACTGTGGAGCGGCTGGACTTCCGGATGCCGGGGCTGTCGAGGCGGATGAACCGGCTCCTCACCAACTGCGGGCGCGGCGTCCTCCGGGCCAAGCTCCAGGACCTGGAGGAGCGCTACGGCGTGACGCACACCGAGGTGAACGCCGCCTACAGCTCGCAGGCCTGCTCGCACTGCGGCTGGGTCGAGCGGGCCAACCGCCGCAGCCAGTCCGAGTTCCGGTGCCGCTGCTGCGGTCGCCGGATACACGCCGACGTGAATGCGGCCCGGAACCTCGGGGCGAGACGTTCTTGCCCCGTCATGGGGAACCCGCGCCGCCGCCGGCGTGCCGTCCTCGGCGAGGCGCTCCGGCGCTTCGCCGAGCGAAAGCCGTGCCACCCACCCGAGGCGGCGCGGCGATCCCCTGGGCGGGGCTCCAGGGGTGAACCGGGCGGTCCCGGATCGCGGGACGGCCCGGGGATCACGTTGCCGAGCGCGCACCCACAACATCTTGTGGCTAGAAGCGCAACGCAATAATGCCCAACGCGTCGCATCAGCCCGCGCCGAAATGCTCCTTGAAAGGCGCAGCGCTCAGCGCCTAAACTTATTGTTTGACTAGCGCTTGTACAGCCTGCATGAGCCCGCTCTCCTCTATAAGAGCCGACGGGACACACAGGACAGCCGAAACAGGAGTCGATACACGCATGCCGATTGTCAAGGTCCGCGAGAACGAGCCGTTCGAGGTAGCGCTGCGCCGCTTTAAGCGCTCCTGCGAGAAGGCCGGCGTACTGTCGGAGATCCGCCGGCGCGAGTACTACGAAAAGCCGACGCAGGTGCGCAAGCGCAAGCAGGCGGCAGCGATCAAGCGCCACATGAAGCGCCTCAATCGCGAGCAGCAGCGCCAGCAGCGGCGCTGACCCCCAGTCCAAGAGAGCGCGCTTGAGGGCGGCGGAGCACATGGCCAGCAGCACGAAGCAAACCCTCCTCGAGGCGGTCAAGGCGGCGATGCGCGCCGGCGACCGCGAGCGGCTGAACGTGCTGCGCTCGGCCACCGCCGCCGTCAAGCAGCGCGAGGTCGACGAGCGCCGCGACCTCGACGAGGACGACGGCGCCGTCGTCGAGGTCCTGTCCAAGGCGGTCAAGCAGCGCCACGAGTCGGCCAAGCAGTACCGCGACGCCGGCGAGCACGAGCGGGCTACCGCGGAGGAGCGCGAGGCCGAGGTCATCTCCGAGTTCCTGCCCAAGGCGGCCGGCGACGAGGAGATCGACGCCCTGGTCGAGGAGGCCGTGGCCGCCATCGGCGCCTCCTCGATCAAGGACATGGGGCAGGTGATGGGCTACCTGAAGCCGCGCCTCCAGGGCCGCGCCGACCTCGGCGCCGTCAGCGACCGCGTCAAGGCCCGCCTGCGCGGCTAAAAGCCCCCTCCCCAACCGGCCCGGGCCAGGAGGTGACGGATGGCCGGGCGGATCCCCCAGGAGTTCATCGACGAGCTGCTCCAGCGCACCGATATCGCCGCGCTCGTCGGCGAGCGCGTCCAGCTGCGCCGCTCCGGCGCCCACTACAAGGGGCTCTGCCCCTTCCACGACGAGCGCACGCCGTCGTTCACCGTCAGCCCCGAGCGCCAGACCTACCACTGCTTCGGCTGCGGCGCCCACGGCACGGCCGTCGGCTTCCTCATGGAGTACGACCGGCTGGGCTTCCGGGAGGCCGTCGCCGAGCTCGCCGAGCGCTGCGGGCTGCAGCTCCCCGAGACCGCCGCCGGGCAGCACAGCGGCGCCGATGAGCACGCCCCCCTCTACCGCGCCCTCGCCGCCGCCGACCGCCTCTACCGGGACGCCCTGCGCCGCCACCCCGCCCGCGGCGCGGCGGTCGAGTACCTGCGCCAGCGCGGGATCTCCGGCGAGGTGGCCGCCCGCTTCGGCATCGGCTTCGCCCCGCCGGGCTGGGACACCCTGCTCCGCCAGCTCGACGACGTGCGCGCCGGCGTGCGCGCCGGGCTGATCATCGAGCGCGACAGCAAGACCTACGACCGCTTCCGCGACCGGATCACCTTCCCCATCCACGACCGGCGCGGGCGGGTCGTCGCCTTCGGCGCCCGCGTCGTCAACGACGGCGAGCCCAAGTACCTCAACTCCCCGGAGACCCCCGTCTTCCAGAAGGGCCGCGAGGTCTACGGCCTCTACCACGCCCTCCAGGCGCAGCGCCGCCCGCAGCGGCTGATCCTCGTCGAGGGCTACATGGACGTGCTCGCCCTGACCCAGGCCGGGGTCGAGGGCGCCGTGGCGACCCTCGGGACGGCGACCACCCGCGAGCAGGCGAGCCTCCTGCTGCGCAGCGCCCCGGCGCTGGTGCTGTGCTTCGACGGCGATGAGGCCGGCCGGGAGGCCGCCTACCGGGCGGTGGAGAACCTCCTGCCGGTGCTCCAGGGCGACCGCGAGGTCCGGGTCCTGCTGCTGCCCGAGGGCGACGACCCCGACGAGCTGGTGCGCCGGGAGGGGCGGGCGGCCTTCGAGGCGCGCCTCGACGCCGCGGCCCCGGTGGCCGAGTTCTTCCTCAACCACTTGGCCGCCGACTGCGACCTGGCCACCGTCGACGGCCGGGCCCGGCTGCTCGAGCGCGCCGCCCCGCCCCTGCGCCGGGTCCCCGCCGGGCTGCTGCGCGAGACCCTGGTCAGCGGCCTCGCCGAGCGCAGCCACACCGACGCCGGGCGCATCGACCGGCTCCTGCAGGGCAGCGAGGCGCAGCCCCCGCAAAAGGCGGGGCAGGCCGAGCGCCGACGCCCGGCTCCCCGCTCCGGGGACGCCCCGCAGCAGGCGGCGACCCGGCGCACGCCCGTGCGCCACGCCGTCGCCCTGCTCCTGCAGCAGCCGGGCCTCGCGGCGCTCGCCGGCGAGCCGGACCGCTTCGCCGACCGCGAGCTCCCCGGCTGCGAGCTCCTCCAGCAGCTCCTTGAGATCGCCCGCGCGGAGCCCCATATCTCTACTGCACAGATCCTCGAGCGCTTCCGGGAGACCCGCTACGAGGCGCCGCTGAACCGGCTCGCCGCCTGGCAGCGCCCCGAGGGGAACGAGGCGGACCTCGAGCAGGTCTTCCGGGATGCGCTGATGCGGATCGAGGAGCAGATCGTGGCCACGGAGCAGGATCGGCTCATCCGCGCCCTCGACAGCGGCGAGGAGGCCGCTGCTGAGGTGCAGGAGCGCTTAAGGGCCGCTCAACGGCTACAATTTTTAATGGACCGTTTCAAGCGCCACGGACTCGGCGCCGAGGACGAGGGGGAGTTGCAGCAACTTCGCGCTCAATTCCGGCTCTAAATAGAGAGAGCGCCTTGCCGATGACGGGGACAATGGCTATATTGTACGGTTCGTCGGCACGAGCGCCTTCCTCGCAGCAACCACAGGCCTGATCAAAGCCTATGTCACAAGATCAGCAGTCCCAGATCAAGCAGCTCATCGCCAAGGGCAAGGAGCAGGGCTTTCTGACCTACGCGGAGGTCAACGATCACCTCCCGGACGATATCGTCGATCCCGATCAGATCGAGGATATCATCGGGATGATCAACGACATGGGGATCAACGTCCACGAGACGGCCCCCGACTCCGATGAGCTGCTCCTCGCCGAGACGACCGTTCCCACCGACGAGGACGAGGCCGAGGAGGCTGCCGCCGCCCTCGCCGCCGTCGACGCCGAGTTCGGCCGGACCACCGATCCGGTGCGCATGTACATGCGCGAGATGGGGACCGTCGAGCTGCTGACCCGCGAAGGGGAGATCCAACTCGCCAAGCGCATCGAGGACGGGCTCGATCGGGTCCTGATCGCGCTGTCGTCCTACCCCGAGGCGGCGCGGCAGCTGCTCATGCTCTACGACCGGGCGCAGCAGGGCGAGGCGCGCCTGACCGATATCGTCTCCGGCTTCCGCGACCGCGAGAGTGAGGAGGGCGAGGCGCCCCCGGCGCCGACGGCTGCGACGGAGGAGACCCCCGAGGAGGAGAAGGACGAGGACGACGAGGCGGCGCCGGAGTCCGGGCCCGACCCGGAGGCCGTCGCCGAGATCTTCGAGCGCCTGCGCGCCGCCTACAACGAGATGCAGCAGGTCCTCGCGGAGCAGGGCTCCGAGGCGCCGCGCATCGCCGAGCTGCGCGAGGAGCTCGAGGAGATCTTCCTCACGCTGAAGTTCACCCCCAAGGTGACCGACGCCATCGCCGACCGGCTGCGCAACACGGTGGAGACGATCCGCGCCCGCGAGCGCGAGATCATGAACCTGTGCACGCGCCAGGCCGGGATGCCGCGCAAGGAGTTCGTGCGCGGCTTCCAGGACCGCGAGGCCGACCCGCGCTGGCTCGACGAGCTGCTCGCCGAGGGCGGGGCCTACGCCGAGCGCCTCGAGCCCCACGCCGAGGCCATCCGCCGGGCGCAGCAGGAGCTCCGGGAGATCGCCGAGAAGAACGGCCTGTCGGTGGCGGAGATCAAGGAGATCAACCGCCGCATGTCCATCGGCGAGGCCAAGGCCCGCCGGGCCAAGAAGGAGATGGTCGAGGCCAACCTGCGCCTGGTGATCTCCATCGCCAAGAAGTACACCAACCGCGGGCTGCAGTTCCTGGACCTCATCCAGGAGGGCAACATCGGCCTGATGAAGGCGGTAGACAAGTTCGAGTACCGGCGCGGCTACAAGTTCTCCACCTACGCGACGTGGTGGATCCGCCAGGCGATCACCCGCTCCATCGCCGACCAGGCGCGGACCATCCGCATCCCGGTGCACATGATCGAGACGATCAACAAGCTCAACCGGGTCTCGCGGCAGATGCTCCAGGAGATGGGCCGGGAGGCCACGCCCGAGGAGCTCGCCGAGCGCATGGAGATGCCCGAGGACAAGGTGCGCAAGGTCCTCAAGATCGCCAAGGAGCCGATCTCCATGGAGACGCCCATCGGCGACGACGAGGACAGCCACCTCGGCGACTTCATCGAGGACACCAGCGTCACCTCGCCGGTGGACTCGGCGACGGTGGAGGGGCTGCGCGAGTCCGTCCGCGAGGTCCTCTCGGGGCTGACGCCGCGCGAGGCCAAGGTGCTGCGGATGCGCTTCGGCATCGACATGAACACCGACCACACCCTCGAGGAGGTCGGCAAGCAGTTCGACGTCACCCGCGAGCGCATCCGGCAGATCGAGGCCAAGGCCCTGCGCAAGCTCCGCCACCCCACCCGCTCCGAGGGGCTGCGCAGCTTCCTCGAGGAGTAGCGCCCGCTGGTGGGGACCCACGGGGGTGCCCCGCGGCGCCCCCGCCGCGGACCCCACCCCGCTGCACGCACGACGGGCCTGTAGCTCAGCGGTCAGAGCAGGGGACTCATAATCCCTTGGTCGGCGGTTCGAATCCGCCCGGGCCCACCATCCCCGCCGCGCCTAGCGGTAGCGCAGGTGCCCGCGCGTCAGCTGATCCAGGCGCGTGATGCCCATGAGCTTCATGTCGCGCACCACCTCGCTGTAGAGGTTGCTCCCCTATTTCCGTTTCTTGCGGTTGGCCTTGCGGTCCCTCTTCTGCTGTTTGCGTTTCTGCTTTTTCTTTTTGGGGTCTTTACTCGCGAGCTTGGGACTCAAGCGGCCAGCAGGCTCGACTCCACCGAACAGGGGCGGCAGATCCTGCGAGACGAACACACCGCCGCCCGACCCGTCGTCTCCTCCCGGCTCATCCCAGAAGCCTGGCTGGAAGCTAGCCCAACTCGCCAGGTGGCTGTGCACATCCTCGGGAAAGTGCCGCTTGGCCCACTTCCGGCCCTCGGCAAGAACGGCCTCACGATCACGGTTGAAGGTACTATCGATCTCGCTCTCCGGCACCAGCCAGGGGTCGATATACTCCTCGTGTATCCGGCGGCGCAGTAGATGGACGTACTCCGTGGCGTAAAGGGAGAGGAGATTCGTCAACAAGGACACCCATACAGGATCGCCCAGCTCCGCGAAGTCATCGTCCGCTAGCCACTCCCCCAAGGTCGCCTTGGTCGCCTCTACATCCAGTTCCCCTAGTAGGGCGGCCTCGGTCAAGGCCGCTACGGCAGCCCCCCTACCGTGGCCATAGGCGTTTCGATCCTTCGCCACCTCCTGGATGCTCGTGGTATCGCCTCCGCTGGTGCGCCACAGCGCCATGGGCAACAGCTCGGTGATAGCGTCGCCGAGGAGCGGCTCCGCCAACGCTTTCGGCAAGGTCGCCAAGGTAACCACATGGGGATGGGCCCGGGTCTCACGGAAATGCGGCAACAGAACCAAGGTATACAAAAGGGTGGGACCCTGATCCTCGAGGGCTAGCCATCTCTGGGGATCGCTCGCGATGGGTTCCAGATGCTGCAGCAACAGGGGGGTGATAGTCTCTTGTTGAGCGACTGCCGCCTCTACAGCCTCGCGCTGGTAGGGCGCATACGGCTCGTCGAGGGCAGTCATGATCTCTTGCGGAGTCATCATCTTGGCAACTTTCCGTTAACAGGTATTACGAGGGCCGTGGCGTCTTGATCAGCCACTACTCTAGCCCGCTTGACTGGGGCCCGTATCCGACACAGTCCCACCGACGAGCTCAACAGCGTAGGCTCAACCTTCAAGCGCAACACCCACACCCGGAGCGGGGTAGGATGTTGCGATGGATACCCGATACGAGTACCTCGGTGATCAGCCTGTTTTATTCACGAGAAGGCCGTGACAGCCACGATGCGGCCTTGTTGATGGCGGTGGCTGGGCAGTTCGTGGCCAGCAGTTGGGCCGCTCATGGCTGCAGAGGCGTTCTCCAGGCGCTCTCTCGGGCCGGTTCCCGTTCCCCGAAGGCTGCACGGCGACATGAGGCCATAACAGCCCACCGCCGGGCACGCCAGCGGCCTGACGCGGCTGGCTTGTACCTCGCGCCGCAAGCTATCCAGGGGCCGGGTAGACCCTGGGCAAGCGCCGGAGTAGGGCGCGCCATTGGAAGGGCGTCCTCGGCGGTAGCGGTGCGGCTCGAAACGGCGCTCGAGTACCGCCAACACCGCTCCGCGCAGATCAGCGTGTTACAGTCCCTCACAGACTGAGCACCGAGCCCGCCCATGGCTGAGCAGCAGCAGCACGACCCCGCCTACAAGCGGCTCTTCTCCCAGCCGGAGATGATCCGAGAGCTGCTCGTCGAGTACGTCCACGAGGACTGGGTCCGCGAGCTCGACTTCGCCACGCTGGAGAAGCAGAACGGCTCCTACGCCACCGAGGACTATCGCGGGCGCCACGACGACGTGATCTGGCGGGTGCGCTGGGGCGAGGACTGGCTCTACGTCTACCTGCTGCTCGAGTTCCAGAGCGGGATCGACCGCTTCATGGCGGTGCGCATGCTCACCTACGTCGGGCTGCTCTACCAGGACCTGATCGCGCAGGGCAAGCTCACCGCCGACGGCCTGCTGCCGCCGGTGCTGCCGATGGTCCTCTATAATGGCCAGGCGCGGTGGTCGGCGGCCACGGACATCGAGCCGCTCATCGAGCGCATCCCCGGCGGGCTCGAGCGCTATCGGCCGCAGATGCGCTACCTCCTCCTCGACGAGGGGGCGCTGCTCGCCGAGGAACGCTCGCCGGCGCTGCGCAGCCTGGTCCACGCGCTGTTCCGGCTCGAGTACAGCCGCAGCCCGCAGGAGATGCTCTCGATCCTCGGGACGCTCGGCGAGTGGCTGCACCAGCCGGAGCAGCGCCGGCTGCGCCGCGAGTTCGCGGTCTGGGTCCAGCGGGTGCTGCTGCGCCGCCGGCGGGCCAACGACGATGAGGCAGAGCCAGACGGTTCCGAGGTCCAGGACCTTGAGGAGGTACAGGAGATGTTGGCCGAGCGGATCAGCGAGTGGGAGAAAGAGTGGGAGCAGCGGGGGCGAAAGGAAGGGCGAGCCGCGATGCTCCTTCGCCAGATCGAGCGCAAGTTCGGCCCCCAGGCAAGGGCCGACCTGCAGGCGCGCGTCGAGCGCGCCACGGCCTCCGAGCTGGAGACCTGGGCTGATCGGATCCTGGAGGCTGAGCGGCCCGAGGAACTCTTCGACTCAGAATAGCGCGCCCCGCGGCTCCCAGCTCATCACCTTTGCCCCCACGCTCCGAGATGCGGCCGGTCAGATCATCGAGGGAATAGGGCCCACCATCCCCGCCGCGCCTACCGGTAGCGCAGGTGCCCGCGCGTCAGCTGATCCAGGCGCGTGATGCCCATGAGCTTCATGTCGCGCACCACCTCGCTGTAGAGGTTGTCCAGGGCCTTCTCCACTCCCGCCTGCCCGCCGGCCGCCAGGGCGTAGAGGTACATATGGCCCCCGGAGCAGGCCGTAGCGCCGGCGGCCAGGGCCTTGAGGATGTGCGTGCCGCGCCGGATCCCGCCGTCGCAGATGATGTCGATCTCGCCGCCGACGGCGTCGGCGATCTCCGAGATCTGGTCGAAGGGGGCGCGGGAGCCGTCGAGCTGCCGGCCGGCGTGGTTGGAGACCATGATCGCCGAGCAGCCGATATCCACCGCCCGGCGGGCGTCCTCGGGGCTCATGACGCCCTTGAGGCAGAAGGGCCCGCCCCACTGCGCCCGCAGCGCCTCGGCGTCCTTCCAGGTCATGCCCTGGTCGAGCATCTTCGAGAAGTAGTCGCCCACGGAGATGGCGACCTTGCTCCCCTCCTGCAGGTGGCCGCTGAGCTGCGGCAGGCTGAACGCCTCGCTGGTGTAGTAGTTGAACGCCCAGCGCGGGTGCCAGGCGAAGCTGGCCAGGCTGCGCAGGGTCAGCTTAGGCGGCGAGGTGAAGCCGGTGCGCAGGTCGCGCTCCCGGTTGCCGCCGGTGATGGTGTCCACCGTCAGCGTCAGCGCATCGAAGCCCGCCGCCTGGCAGCGCTCGATCATCGCCCGGTTCAGGCCGCGGTCCTTGTGGAAGTAGAACTGGAACATCTTCGGCGTCGCGATCTGCTCGCCGATCTCCTCGAGGCTGACCGTGGCCAGCGAGGAGATGCCGAAGAAGGTCCCGTACCGCTCGGCCGCGGCGCCGACGGCCCGCTCGCCGCGGTAGTGGAAGAGCCGCTGCAGGGCGGTGGGCGAGCAGAAGATGGGCATGGCCAGGCGCTGGCCCATCACCGTGACCGAGGGGTCCACCTCCGCCACGCCGCTCAGCACATTGGGGACCAGGTCGCACGCCTCGAAGGCCTGGGTATTGCGCGCGTAGGTCACCTCGTCCTCGGCGGCCCCGTCGATGTAGTGGAAGATCGGCCCCGGCAGCCGGCGCCGCGCCAGCTCGCGGAAATCGGCCACATTCCGGCAGTCCTCGATACCTTTGAGCACAGCTCCCCTCCCCTGGCGATCTGTCGGGCGTCTCGGTCGACTCTATCAGACCGCGCCGAGCCGCGAGGGCTCGGCGCGGGGGCTCGCCTACCGCAGATTAGTGGTCGCCGCGCAGGCGTGCCACGAGCCAGCCGTAGCCCTCCCGCTCCTGCCCGAGCCGGGCCCGTGGCGCGGCCCTGTCGGCAGCGCCACCGCCACCGGCACCGCTTCTAGGCCTCGGCGGGCCGCGGCTGCTCCCCGGCCAGGCGCAGGTCGTAGCGCTCCTGCAGGATCCGGAAGAGGTTGTCGCTGAGGAAGGCCGGCGGGTTGGGGCCCAGCGTGATCCCCCGCACGTCCAGGCTCAGCAGGGTGAGCAGCACCGCCACCGCCTTCTGCTCGAACCAGCTGATCACCAGGGTCAGCGGCAGCTCGTTGACGCTGCAGTCCAGGGCCTCGGCCAGGGCGGTGGCCACCTGGACGGCGCTGTAGGCGTCGTTGCACTGCCCCATGTCCAGCAGCCGCGGGAAGCCGAGGTGGGTGCCGAGCTCCTGGTCGCGGATGCGGAACTTCCCGCAGCCGAGGGTGAGCACGAAGCTGTCCGCCGGCGTGGCGGCGGCGTAGTCGCGGAAGTAGTCGCGGCTCTTGTGGGCGCCGTCGCAGCCGCCGATGAGGTAGAACTGGCTGATCTGCCCCTGCTGGTAGGCGTCGAGCAGGGTCTCGGCGTGCTGCAGGAGGACGCTGTGGTGGAAGCCCACCGTGGACTCGCCCTCGAGGGCCTGCTCGCACGGCGCGCAGCGGCGGGCCGTGTCGATGAGCTCGGCGAAGTCGCCGTCCTCCGGGATGCGCCGCGCCTCGCTCACCGCCGTCGCCCGGGTCGTGAACAGCCGCTCGGCGTAGCGGCTCGTCGGCGGCACCACGCAGTTGGTGGTGACCAGGATCGGCCCGGGGAAGTCCCGGAACTCCCGCTTCTGCTCGTGCCAGGCGCCGCCGTAGTGGCCCGCGAGGTTGGGGTGCTGGTGCAGGCGCGGGTACATGTGGGCGGGGAGCATCTCGCCGTGGGTGTAGACCCGGATGTCCGTCCCCTCGACCTGCCGGAGCAGCTGCCAGAGATCGAGCAGGTCGTGGCCGCTGACGAGGATGCCGGGGCCCGCCTCGGTGCCCTCGCGGACGGTAGCCGGCTCCGGGGCGCCGAAGGTCTCGACGTGGGCCCGGTCGAGCAGCCCCATGACCCGCAGGTTCATCCGCCCGCAGCGCAGGCACAGCTCGAGCAGCGTATCGAGGTCGAAGTTGACGTTGGTCATGGTGGCGAACAGGGCCTCCTCCATGAAGGCCGCCACCTCCGGGTCGTGGTAGCCGAGCCGCCGGGCGTGGTGGGCGTAGGCGGCCATGCCCTTGAGGCCGTAGAGCAGCAGCTGCTGCGCCGCGTGGACGTCCTCGTCCTTGCCGCAGGCCCCCGGTGACTGGTCGCAGGCCTGCTGGTGGCGGACTTGCTCGCACTGGTCGCAGTACATGGTCGAGACCTCCCTGGGCGTTTTTCGATGTATTTCTAGTACATCGAATGCTGCCTTCAGGGACCCTGGCGGGTCAATGCGCGATCCAGCGAGCCTCGGTAAGGGGGGCGGGCCGCCGCTAGCCCCCGCCCCGGGCGGCGAGGGTGCGGATCCGCTCGGCGGTGGCGGGTGACTCGAGCAGCTGCGCGAGGGTGACCTGGTCGAGGCGCTCGAGGAAGCGGTCGCGGGCGTCGTCGAGGGCGGCCTTGAGGGAGCAGGCCCCGCAGAGGGGGCACGGCCCGCGGCCGCAGTCGATCACCTCGAGCCCCTCCTCCATGAGCCTGACGATCTCGCCGACCCGGACGGCCTCCGGCGCCCTGGCCAGGCGCAGGCCGCCCGCCCGGCCCTGGGCGGTCTCGAGGTAGCCGTGCCGGGCGAGGCGGTGGACCACCTTGCGCAGGTGCTCCTGGGAGATCCCGTAGGCGGCGGCGATCTCCCGCAGGGTCACCCGCCGCTCGGCGTGGCCCGCGGCGTAGAGGAGCACCCGCAGGGCGAAGTCGGTGTAGTAGGTCAGCTCCATCCCGGCGGCCGCGGCAGGCTAGGGCCTCAAGGCGGGGCGGGCGTCGCCCTCGTCCCAGCCCAGGGTCACCAGCAGGCGGCGCTCGGCGTCGGTGGTGACGTCGACGACCCGGATGCGGCCGCGCAGGCCCTCGGGGATGAGCCGCGCCCACTCCTGCTGGCCGACCCAGCGGTCGATCCGGACCCGGGCGCGGTTGCCGCTCACCTCCATCTCCTGGAGCTTGCCCAGGGCCCGGAGGATGAAGGGGTGGGCGAGGAGCGGCTCGACCCGCTCGAGGTAGAGGTCCACGGCCTGCCCCACCTCGTGGGCCGGCGGCGGCACGGCGATGAAGGTCACGGCGAAGGGGATCCAGACCCCTTTGCGCTTCTCGCCCGCGACGCTCAGGCGCCCACCCTCCTCGAGCCGCAGGCGCATGCCGCGCAGGCTCGGGTCGTCGATGCCCTCGAGCGTCGCCGCCAGGGCGGCCTCGGAGATCGGGAAGCGGACCTGGCGCTTGCGCAGGCTCTCGGCGAGGCGCTGGCCCGCCTCCGTGAGCCCCTCGGGCAGGAGTTGGCGCATCGACCAGTCCATCATCTAATCCTGCCACTCCGGGCGCTGGAACGGGCCGGGGAGCACCGTGCGGTCGTCGATCAGCGCCGCGGCGAGCTGGTACGGCGCCAGGCTCGCATCGGTGAGGTCGGCGCCGCCGAGGTCGACCCCCTCGAGGTCGGCGCCGCGCAGGTGGGCGCGCTCCAGGCGGGCGCGGCGGAGCACGGCGCCGCTGAGCCGGGCGTCCTCGAGGTTCGCCCCCTCCAGGTTGGCGCTCCCGAGGTAGGCGTCCTCCAGGCTCGCCCCCTTGAGGTGGGCCCCCCAGAGGTCGAGGCCCTCGAGGTTCGCCTTCCACAGATCGGCCCCCTCGAGGGAGGCGCCGGCGAGCTCGGCCTCCTTGAGGTACGCCCGCCACAGCGAGGCGCCGGCGAGATCGGCACGCTGGATCCGCGCCCCCTTGAGGTAGGCCTCGTTGAGGTTGGCGCCCTGCAGGCAGGCCCCGGAGAGGTCGGCGGCCTCCAGGTGGGCGCCCTGCAGCTCGGCCCCCGTCAGGTCCGCCCCGCTGAGGTCGGCGCCGCGCAGGTGCGCCCCCTGCAGCCGGGCGCCCGCCAGGCGGGCGCCGTCGAGCTCGGCGCCGGTCAGCCGCGCCCCCCGCAGGTCCCCGCGCTCGAGCCGCGAGCCGGTCAGCCGCACCAGATCCAGCGAGGCCCCGGCCGCCTCGACCCCGCCGAGGTCGACGCCCTGGAGCTCGAGGCGGTACTCCGGCGGCTCGCGGAGGACATCGCGGCGGCCGAGGGCGGTGACGACGGCCTGCAGCGCCCCGGGCAGAGGGGCGGCGGGGGGCTGGGCCGCGCCCTCCTCGACGGCGAGCGCCGGGCGCTGCTCCCGCAGGTAGGCGCAGAGGGTCTCGACGATCGGCCGGTGCAGGCCCGGGGCCTCGCGGGCGAGCCGCTCGAGGTTGAGCACCGCGCCCAGCCGGAGGGCGGCGTCGCCCTGCCCGAGCTGGGCGAAGGCGTCGGAGAGGGTCTCGGTCTCCGCCCTCTGGCGCTCGACGTCGGCCCGGCGGGCATCGGTGCGCTGCCGCCAGGCCAGCAGCCCCACGGCGGCGAGCAGGGCCAGCGCGGCGAGGAGCCCGCCGAGGCCCCAGAGCAGGTCCCGGGCCCCCCGGATCCGCGCCGGCCCGTCGAGGGCCTCGAGATCGAC
>NZ_NRSH01000004.1 GCF_016584055.1 Halorhodospira neutriphila | reverse complement strand
CCTCCGCCCCCGGCGCCGCCGGGAGCGCCGGGGGCAGGGCCGCCGCCGGCGGTGTGCGGAAAGGCCGCCTGGAAGAGCGCATCCGCGACGGGCTCGACATCGGCGACGCGCGCCAGGTCGGCGCCCTCGGCGGCCCCCTCCTCGAGGAGGAGCCAGGCGGGCAGCACGGCTGCGCCGCCGAGCTGCGCCGAGCGCATCGGACGCAGGACCTTGTGGGACCACGCCCGCAGGTTGCGATCCGGGTCGATCGCCAGCCAGGGCAGGTGCTGGAAGAACGCCTGGGCCGCCTCGCCCGGCGCCTGCCCCTGGCGGTTGAGCAGGGCCTGGTGGATTGTGCGCAAGTGCCGGCGTACGCCCTGGACAGCCTGCAGCCCTCGTTCCGTGGTCTCGTAGCGCCGGTAGGCCCGCACTATCAGCACCAGCGCGACACCCGCCGCGAAGCCGCTGATCAGCGGCGCGGCCCAGCCGACGCCCCAGGCGAGTCCCGCCGCCTCCCAGCCGGCGGGGAGGGCGCTCCAGACGGCCTGGAGGGCGGCTGCCCCGCCCATGAGGGCGGCGGCGAGACCGCCCAGTACGGTCGCGCGCCTGCGGAGGCGGCCACGCTCGGGCTCGGAGAGCCTCTGGAGGAGCCCCTGAGCCGTGAGGACCTGGCGAGCCGCCGCTCGCGGCTGGCGATCCTCGCTGGCCCGCTCCAGGAGCTTCTCGAGCTTGACCGGCCCCTGCTGGCACTCGGCCAGGATCCGGGCACCGAAGGCGTTATCCGCCGCCTCCGGCGCGGCGCACGCCACGACCGCCGTCTCCCGGGACTTCCACAGCCTGCCCGCCCGGTGCTGGCGAAGCTGGAGCTGCCCGCCCTCCGCGAGCCGGAAGAGGGCCGCGACGTAGCCCTGGCGCCAGTCCCGGCCGGCGAGCACGGCGAGCGTCTCGGGCGCGAGCTGCTCCAGCGGCTCGGACGGCGCCTCGCCGGGCGTACTGCGCCGGGCACGGCGCCGTCTGTGTGCTACCCAGGAGGTCGCGCCCCAGCCGCCGAGGCCGGCCAGGAGGAAGCGGAGCACCGGGTCGCCGCGCTCCCAAGGGGTCTGGGGAGGTTCGGTCGCCCCCTCTTGCAGGGCGGCGACGGCCGGGAAGCCGACCTGGACCTGGAAGCGCTCGCCGGGAGGGACCTGGTCGCGGTGGAACCGGAGCTGCCAGGCCTTGGTCCCCGAGTCCACCGCCGCCGCCGGCGAGGCCGCCAAGGCGGCGGCGCGCTCTGCAAAGCGCCGCGGGAGCTGGACGCGGACATCGACATCGCGGACCGGCACCGGCCAGTCCGGCCCCACGGCGTCCCAGTCGACGCGGTGGCCGCCCTCTGTCGCGCGGAGCGCGCCTTCGACGGTGTAGTGCAGGCGGTAGGTCGCCGCCGCCTGGCGCTGCGGGAAGTCCCAGCGGATGCGCCACTCGTCGCTGCGATCGGCCAGTGCGGCCTCGCGGACCGCGGCGTCGGGGCTCGTGACACCCTCGAGGCGCAGGTCCGCGATCCCTGCCTTGGGGATCGTGCGCTCGCCGTAGGTGAACGAGCCTTCCGGATAGGCGTAGCGGATGGTCTCGGTGATCCGGTACGCGCCGTCCGCAGCGACCCGCAGGTCCACATCGTAGTTGGGGATCGTGAAGCGCTTGGCCCCAGCGGCTTCCATCATTCCCGTGGTGCCGAGGGCCACTACCGCTATCCCTGCGGCGATCCCAAGAGCTCGTCCTGCCATGCGGGCTGCCCCTCAAGCTGCCGGACCTCCCTCCTCAGTACACCGCCATCGCCCCTCACGGGCTACGTCCATGCGCGGAAAGGCCTCAGGAGCAGAGCCGCTCAGCCCCGGCGCGAGGGGGGTCGGGCTGGAGGCTTTCACCGAGTTGCCTGGTCAGCTCCCAGGTATCGCCGGTGTCGAATAACACCGGTCCGCCGGCTTCCACCAATAGCTCGCCCGGCCCACCGGGCCGTCCCCGCACCGTCACCTCCATCTTCGCCAGCCGGATGGAGAAATCCAGCCACGGCGAGCCACGGCTAAAGCGCAAGGCGTCCCTGCTCTCCTCGTCTTGGTCCCGGCCAAAACCGAACGCCGTCAATCGCGCCTCGACCTCCTGCCAGGGGGGCAGCTCCGGCAGCGCGAGCCGGTACTTGGGGAACCAGACGAGACCGGGTTGATGGGCGCCAGGCTGGCGATAGGGGCGCTTGCGGTATAGGCGGAGGACGATGGCGATCGCCGCGCCGGCGCTCACCAGCGCTGCGAGGATCCCGACGACGATCCCGGCGGTGAAGGGCCCGATGGCGGAACTCATAGCGATACCCTTCTGCTTTGCTGGCTCCCGAGCGAGGGGGAGCGACCCCGTCGACCTCAACAGGGCCAGCGGCGTTGGCGCCGCCGCCGACCCGTCTCAGGCGGCAGCGGCCTCGCTCAGGGCGCACACGTTCTTGCCGACCTCCAGGCGCCGGGCCTCGGCCTCGTCCGGCTGCGAGAGGCCGATGTTGATGCGCTTGATCTCGACGTAGGCATCCGGGAACTCGGGGAGGCTGCTGAGGATGTAGTCCCGGAACGCCTCCAGGCTGCCGTCCGCCTGGCGCAGGCCGGCGTTGCCGCGGCGCAGGGCCCCGAGCTCGGCGCAGAAGCGCCCCTGGTCGTCGGCGGCGCTGGCGTCGGTGGCGTGGCCGGGGAGGACCACCGTGGCCGGGTCCAGGAGCAGCATACGCTGCAGGGACTCGTGGAAGAGCGGGGTCCACGCCTCCGCCGCGCCGCCCAGGTCCGGCCGGGCGATCGACTCCAGGAAGATGCTGTCCCCGGCGATCAGGTAGCGATCCTCGAGCCGGAAGGCGACCATGCCGAGGGTGTGGCCGGGGACGTGGAGCGCGTGCAGCGCCGTCCGCCCCACCGGTACGGCCTCGCCCTCGGCGAGGGCCGTGAAGTCGATCCGCGCCGGGAGCATATCGAGCGGGTGGATGCCGTCGAAGGGGTGCAGGCGGTAGGGCACGCCGTGGCGCCGCGCCAGCTCCGGGCCGCCGCTGATGTGGTCGGCGTGGGCGTGGGTGTCCAGCACGGTCGTCAGCCGCGCCCCGTGCTGCTCGATCAGATCCTCGTAGACGCCGACGTGGCGGTTGGGGTCGATGACCGCGGCCTCGTCGCCGCTGATGACGACGTGGCTGACATCGCCGCGCGCGGGGCGGACCACCTGGTAGAGGCTGTAGCGCTCGTGCTCGCCGACCCGGCGCCAGTAGTAGAAGTCGCCCCAGGCCTCCATGCCGCCCTCGAGGTTCAGGGCCGGGTAGCCCAGCTCCCGGAGCCCGTGGGCCAGGTGCTCCGAGGTGTGCCCCTCGCCGCAGACCGTCAGGATGGTGCGGTCGCGGGGCAGGCGCTCGGTGAGCTGCTCGCGCACGCCGCGGATGACGGCGGCGTCGACGTCCTCCTCCTCGTCGTCCAGCTCGAGCAGGTCGAAGTAGGGGACGTTGAGGGTGGGCGGCGTGTACGGCCCCTCGACGCGCCAGCGCTGGAACTCGTCGGGGTTGCGGACGTCGAGGATGAACAGCGGCTCGTTGCGGAGCAGGCGCTCCCAGGCGGCCGCCGGGCTCCAGGTCGTCGCCGTCGTATCCAGCATGGTCGGCCTCCTCTTCCGGGGTGCGGCAATATGTCCAGCCTTGTCCCTATTGTGGTGCCCGGCTGGCGGGACGCTATATCCCGGAAGAGGTATGAATTAGAAAAGAAAAAAGAGGGCCGCCTCCAGGGCGGCCCGCCGGCGAGGTGGCCCGCTCAGCGCCGCGGCGGCGGGATCGTCCCGGCCTCGTTGTCGATGACCGGCTCGTCGCCATCCGCCAGGTGCATCGCCATGCGCGGCGCGTACCACAGCGACGGCAGGAGGATGAGCGAGACCGGCACGGCGGTGACCACGATGAACGACTGCAGGGCGGTGATACTGCCCTTGCCCATGAGCATGAGGATCATCGCCATCACGCCCAGGACCAGGCCCCAGAAGACCCGCAGCCAGGTCGGCGGCTCGTCGCCCTCGCTCATGGTCAGCGAGATGGTGTAGGTCATCGAGTCCGAGGTGGTGGCCACGAAGATGGTGGTCAGCACCAGGAACAGCACCGCGATGACGGAGCCCATGGGCAGCTGCTGCGCGATGGCCATCATCGCCGCCGGCAGGCCGGCCTCGTTGTACGGCCCGGAGACGGCCCCGGCATTCGCCAGCTCGAAGGCGATCCCGGAGCCGCCGACGATGGCGAACCAGAAGCAGGTGGCCACCGGCGCGAGCACCGACATGGCCAGCACGATCTGCCGGATGGTGCGGCCGCGGGAGATGCGCGCCACGAAGATCGCCATGAGCGGCCCGTAGCCGATGAACCACCCCCAGAAGAAGACCGTCCACCAGTCCAGCCAGGCCGGGTCCTCGCGGAAGGTGGCCATGGGCAGGAGGTTGTCGACGTAGGTGCCCATGCCCTGGACGAAGCCGTCGACGATGAACGCCGTGGGGCCGAGGACCAGGATGAAAGCGGCCAGGAACAGCGCCAGCACGACGTTGAAGCGGCTGAGCAGCCGGATGCCGCGGTCCAGCCCGGTGATCGCCGAGAAGAGGTAGATCGGGATCACTCCGAGCAGCACCGCCGCCGGCAGCCAGGTGCTCTCGGGGATGCCGAAGAGCGCGGTAAGCCCGTAGGCGACCTGGAAGCCGAGGAAGCCCAGCGGCCCCACCGTACCGGCCACGACCGCGATGACGCAGAAGGTGTCGACGAGCGCGCCGGGCAGGCCGTGCATGACGCGCTCGCCGAGGACCGGGTAGAGCAGCGTGCGCGGCTTCAGCGGCCAGCCGCGGTGGTAGTGCAGCTGCATGAGCATGCCGCCGGTGAGCGCGCCGAGGATGGACCAGGCCAGGAAGCCCCAGTGCATGAAGCTCTGCGCCAGCGCCGGCACCGCGGCGCCTTCTTCGCCGCCCTCGATGCCCAGCCGCGCGGCGAACAGCGGCGGCGTGTCCACGAAGTGGGCGATGGGCTCGGCGGCCGCCCAGAAGACACCGCCGCCGGCGAGCAGCGTGGCCATGATCATGGCCAGCCAGGAGAAGTTGCCGTAGTCCGGCGTGCTGCTGCCCACGCGGAGGCGGCCGAGGGGGCTGAAGGCCATCACCAGGGCGACGAGGAAGGTCGCCAGCATCAGCAGCTGCCAGTAGGCGCCGAAGTACTGCGTGGCGTAGCCGAAGCTGGTGTCGACGATCCGGCTCAGCGCGTCCAGGTCCAGCGCCGCCAGACCGATGAAGGCGAGGACGAAGCTGCCGGAGAGCAGCATCACGGCCCGCTCGTTGCCGCGAACCTGCCGCTCGGGCACGTACTGGTGACTAGCCGCCTGGGGGGTATCGGCCATGGGGCTCAAGCTCTCCAAAAAAAAGAGCGCTGAACTCTACGCCTCTGGCCGGGTGCGTTCAAGCTAAGGCGCGCTATCGCGGAATGGCCGCCTCGTGCTGCGCAGGCGCTATAGCCGGGGTCCTCAGCCGGTGGACCACCGGTCCCGGCCGGCCTGCTTGGCCTCGTACATGGCGCTATCGGCTGCCTTGAAGAGCGCGGGGATCTGCACCTCGCCCCCGGCGCGCACGGCAATGCCGAGGCTCAGGGTAGGCGGCTCCGGCACGGGACCGGGCAAGGGCATGCCTCGCACGTCCGCGCGCAGGCGCTCGGCGAGGCGGGTGGCGGCCTCGTGGCTGGTCCCCGGCAGGAGGACGGCGAACTCGTCCCCGCCGAGGCGGGCGAAGAGGTCCCCCTCCCGGAGCCTGTACCGGCCCAGCTCGGCGATCTGGCGGAGCAGGGCATCCCCGGCATCGTGCCCGTAGGTGTCGTTGATCGCCTTGAAGTGGTCGACATCGAAGACGATGAGGGCGACCTGCTGGCCCGTCGCGTGGGCCCGCTCCGCGACGGCCTCGGCCGCGGTATCGAAGGCGCGCCGGTTGCCCGCCCCGGTAAGCGGGTCGCGCTCCGCCATCTGGACGAGGGACTCCCGCTCCTCGACCTCCTTTGTGACATCGACCAGGAACCCCTCGAGCTCGAGATCCCCGGCCCCGCCGGCGGTCGTGTCCTCCCGCAGGCGGGCCGTCATGGAGATCCAGAAGGTCTCGCCGCACCGCTTGAGGAACTGCATCTTGCGGTTGCGGACCTCGCCGTGGGCGAGGAGCTCCTCGAGGAACCGGTCCCGGTCGGTGCCGTCGGCGTAGAGCTCGCGCACGGATACGATCTCGCGCATCGCCTCGTCCTGGGTGTAGCCGAGCAGGGACGCGCAGTGGGGGTTGATATAGAGGAGCTCGCCCTGGCGGTTGGTCTTGAAGAAGCCGACCGGGGCCTGCTCGACGAGGAAGCGGAAGGCGCGCTCCTGGGCGAGCCTGTGCTCCGCGGTCCGCCGGGCCTGGTCCAGGACCTCGTTGAAGCGCTCGTTGAGCAGTGAGAACTCGTCCCGCGTGCGGAAGACCTCCTGCAGCGGGGCGTCCTGCTCCAGGGTCCTCTGGAAGTAGCCGGCGAGCCGGTAGGCGCGCGAGGCGGTGCGCCCTACGAGCAGGGAGGTGATCCCGCCGCCGATCAGGAGGATCAGGACCGAGGCGACCATGATCGGCTGCAGGAGGTCGGCGAAGGACTCCGCCAGGTGCGGCCGGGGAATGGTGACACTCGCGCGCCACCCGTTGGACATCGGCTCGCTGGAGGCGACGAAGAGCTCCTCGCCGCTCGGCGGGAGCCTGTCCCGGCCGATGTAGGCGGCGTCGGTGCCGATGAAGGGCCGTCCCGACTCGTCCACGAGGAAGACCGAGCCGCCCGTGGGCAGCTCGATGTGCTCGAGGATGGCCTTGAGCCCGTCGAACTGGATATCCGTCGAGATGACCCCGATCCGCTCGCCGCCCTGGTCGATGGGCGCGGCGGTGCTGACCACCGTCTCGCCGGTGATGGCCTCCTCGTACGGGGATGTCCAGGCGGGCCCGCCCTCGGCGCTCATCCCGGCCTCGTACCAGGGGCGCCCCCGCGGGTCGAAATCCTCCGGGAGCTCGCCGTCCGGGTAGTACTCGATCGTCCCGTCCCGGAGGCCGTAGTAGATGAAGAAGTAGCCCCGGAGCAAGTCCTCGGCGACCCGCCACTCCCGGGCGAGGGCGTCGAAGGGGACCTGCCCCTCGATCCGGCGCTCGAGGGTGCGGCTATCCGCAAGGGTCTCGATGGCCTCCCGCCGCGGCGCGATCCAGAGCTCCTCGATGGTGCTGGCCGTGAGCTCGACGATCTCCTCGGCCTTGCGCTCCTGCTCCTCGATGGCCACGCCGCGCGCGCTCTCGAAGGCGATGAGCACGAGCATGAGCATCAGGATCCCGCCCCCGATGGGGACGAGGATGGTCAGCAGCAGCGGGCGGGAGAGCCGGGGGATGCGCATCAGGGTCCTTCCAGGCAGCGTTGCCGGGGTAGCGTGCCGGCGAGGGCGGCTACGCCCACGGTCGAGGTAGTCGACCATAGCCGCTGCCGGGGGTCTGGTAAATGCGTGGTCGAGCGGGGCCCCGGCGGGCGCTGTGGTTCGGCCCTGGCTCCGAGCTGCCTCGCGGCCTCCCCAAGGCTTGACGGCGCGCTGCCAACCGCGCTTTGCTCGCGGGAATGCGGGTCTACCAGGCGGACAAAGGGCAGTTCCTCGAGGATGTCGGGCGGAACGTCATCGAGGAGCGGGTCCTCGAGGCCCTCCAGGCGAGCGGAATCGGCGGCGTCTCCCCGCGGGAGATCGACGCCTTCCAGCAGTCGCTCACCTACATGAAGAACGTCCTCGAGCCGCCCTCGATCCCGGCGGATGCCAGCGTCGCCATCGAGTACCGCATCCCGCAGACCGCCAAGCGCATCGACTTCATCCTCTCCGGGTACGACGAGCAGGACCAGGCCAGCTGCGTCATCGTCGAGCTCAAGCAGTGGCAGGAGGTCGAGCCCACCGACAAGGACGGCATCGTCCGGACCTTCCTCGGCGGCGCCCGGCGCGAGGTCCCGCACCCCTCCTACCAGGCCTGGAGCTACGCGGCCCTGCTCGAGGACTTCAACGCTGCCGTCCAGGAGACGCCCATCCGGCTGCGCCCGTGCGCCTATCTCCACAACTGCAAGGATCCGACCCTCCAGGACCCGCGCTACCGCGAGCACCTGGCCGGGGCGCCCGCCTTCCTGCGTAGCCAGGTCGGTGACCTGCAGGGCTATATCGAGCGCTACGTCCGCCAAGGGGACCAGCACCAGGTCCTCAACCGCCTCGAGCAGAGCCGGATCCGCCCCTCGCGCGAGCTCGCGGACACCCTGGCGCGGCTCATGCGAGGCAACCGCGAGTTCGTCATGATCGACGACCAGAAGGTCACCTACGAGGCGGCGCTGGAGGTGGCCGAGCTGGGCCGGCGCAACGGCAAGCAGGTGCTGATCGTCGAGGGCGGGCCGGGGACCGGCAAGTCCGTGGTCGCCATGAACCTGCTCGTCGAGCTGATCCAGCGGGGGCATGGGGCGCAGTTCGTCACCCGCAACCGCGCCCCGCGGGAGGTCTACAAGGCGCGGCTCAAGGGGACGCTCCAGGTCAAGCGCATCGACAGCCTGTTCCGCGGCACCGGCGGCTTCGTGGGCAGCCGCCGCGATGGGCTCGATACCCTGATCATCGACGAGGCCCACCGCATCGTGGAGAGGGACCGCTACGCGGGCGCGGCCGGCGAGAACCAGGTCAAGGAGATGATCCGCGCCGCCCGGGCCAGCGTCTTCTTCATCGATCCGGCGCAGCAGGTCACCTGGCAGGATATCGGCTCGATCGATGAGATCGAGCATTGGGCCGCCGAGCAGGGCGCCACCGTCCACCGGGCGGTGCTCCAGTCCCAGTTCCGCTGCAACGGCTCGGACGGCTACCTGGCCTGGCTGGACCGTGCCCTCCAGATCCGGGACACGGCCCAGGAGGACCTGACTGGCCTCGACTACCACCTGGAGGTTGTCGACGACCCCAATGAGCTCCGGGATCGCATCCGCGCCCACGATGCCGCCGGGCAGCGCGCCCGCCTGGTGGCCGGCTACTGCTGGGACTGGGCCAGCAAGCAGGATCGAGAGGCCTGCGACATCGTCCTCCCGCAGGGCTTCGCCATGCAGTGGAACCTGGCCGATGACGGCCCCCTCTACCTGGAGAAGGCGGGCTCCGTGGACCAGGTCGGCTGCATCCACACCGTCCAGGGCCTGGAGCTCGACCTGGTGGGCGTCATCATCGGCCCGGACCTGGTCGTCCGCAACGGCCGGGTGATCACCCAGCCCGATGCGCGTGCCCGGACGGACCGTTCGCTCGCCGGCTACAAGACGGCGCGCAAGGAGGCCCCGGCGGAGGCCGAGGCGCGCGCGGACGCCATCATCAAGAACACCTACCGGACCCTGATGAGCCGCGGCCTGAAGGGGTGCCTCATCTACTGCACGGACCCGGAGACGCAGGACTACTTCAGGGAGCAGGTGGCCCGGGCGATGGCGTCCCAGGGCGACGGGGCAGAGGCGCAGTCCCTGGCCTCGGGAGCCGAGGCCCGGGCGGAGGTGGCAGCGGCGGAGCCGCAGCCCTCGGCGGAGGAGCCGGGGATCGTGCGGCTGAGGCCGCGGGCGGAGCTGGGCCCGGAGGATCGGGCCGTCCCCTTCGTCGACCTGCCGGCCGCGGCGGGCCGCTTCGCGGGCTACGAGCTCGCCGCCGGTCTCGAGGGCGGCGCGGGCCTGTCGTCGTTCGAGACCTGGGCGGTGCTGCCGGAGCCCTTCGAGGCCAAGCCCGGCTACTTCGTCGCCCGGGTGGAGGGCGAGTCGATGAGCCGCCGGATCCCAAACGGTGCCTACTGCCTGTTCCAGGCCAATCCGGGCGGCACGCGCAACGGCCGGGTGGTGCTGGTGCACCACCGCGATATCCAGGATCCGGACCACGGCGGTGCGCTGACCGTGAAGGTCTACTGGAGCGAGAAGGTGGACGACCCCGAGACCGGGTGGCGGCACGGGCGGATCACCCTGGCTTGCGACACGCTGGAGGCGGGGTACGAGGATATCGTGCTGGAGGAAGAGGCGCTCGAGGACTTGAAGGTGGTGGGGGTCTTGGTGGCTGTCCTGAGCTACTGAGGCGGGCTGGGATGTGCCTTTTCCTCATACCGTTTTTTCATAGGTTCTGGGAAACGACGTTCACGGCGGTTCGTCGTCCAGGGGCCTGACTAGTGCCTCCGCCGTTGCCTCACGGGGCAGCTCCCACCGGGTGCCGTTGGTGCCCACCACCTCGAAGCGCTCGCCGTCTAGGTAGTGGGCCCGGCGTCCGCCGATCTGGAAGGCGGCCCGGCCGCGCTGGCCCGCGGCAGTGGGATCCCGTGGCGGCAGGGCCCGGAGCGTTGGCTCGGCGCCCCGCGCCCGGAGGGCCTCGTAGAGGGCCCATTCCGAGGCGGATTCCAGGAGGAGCTCAGTGACGGTGCGAGCCCGCTGGAGAGCCAACCGCGATGACCAGCGGTTCGAGGAGAAACGCTGCCCACGGCCGTTTTGTCGGTTGAGGATGGGCGACTCCAACGCTTGCAGCGGTCCCAGGTGGTAGAGCACCTGCAGCTCCTCGGTGCCGCGCTGGGCTGGCCAAGGCGTGTCGATCTGCTCGCGGGGCAGGACCTCGATATCCGTCACTTCCGCCCAGTGTGTCACGGCCCCCGGTTCGTCCCCGGGGCGAGCCGAGGCGGGCGTGTAGAACGCCACGATCTTGGCCTGATGCTGGCGGGGCTGGCTGGGCGTCCACGGCGTGTAGTAGCGCTGCGCCCGGGCGATCCAGTCGAGGTGCGCCCGCTCCGCCCGCGGGCGCAGGACCGCGATCAGGACCACTTCCGCCGCGGCCCGGTGCCAGGCGTATCGCTGAAGCTCGGCGCTGTGGGGAACCACAGCCTCCGCGGTGCGCCACCCGGAGCGCTGGAGCACGTGGCGCAACCACTGCCGAACCCAATGAGTCGAGCCGGGCAGGAAGGGCAGGGCGCCGATGCCGAGGCGCTGCAGTCCCTGCCATAGGCGCGTCCGGTCGAAGTCCGCCGCGGCCTCGGCGTCCAGAGGATAGAGCGCTGTCCCCTCGATTACCGTTCGCTGGGTCGCCGGACGGCCCGAGGCTGTTGCGCTACTGGCGCTCGACTTCTCCTGCTCCAGGATGGCGTCGCGGTAGCGGTGGAGGACGTTAATGGCATCGGCAGGCGGGCTGGCCACGCCGAAGCGGCGGTGGGTCTCGGTGTCGTCGTCGACGCGGTACTTGGCGTCCAGGACCAGCCGCACCGTGGGCCAGGCCGGATCTTTCAGGGTCAGGGCAAAATCGGGCTGCTGGGGGAGGAAAGCACCTCCTTCCTGGAATTTCGGATTGTAAACGACCTCGAGGCGACGCTCTCCGGGGAGGTCGAAAGGGACTGTATGGGTTCGTCCCCGCGCCAGGCGTACCCGCAGGCCGTCGGCCTGGATGGTCAGGAGCTGGTCGGCCGGGATCGGCTCCTCCAGCACCTCCGCGACCGTCTGCAGCAGGGCCAAAAAGCACCAGTACTCGTAGAGCTGGTGGATGTCCTTGACCGAAAGGTCCATGGGCCCGCCGCGGATGCTGATGCCTCGGCGCAGGGTCAGCAGGGCCTGGTAGGCCTCCTTGTAGCCCGGGGCCCCTTGGAGCCGAAGCGAGGCGAATCCGGGAGGTGGCGGAGCGCTGGCCTCGGCGAGTGGCTCCAGGCGCTCCAGGTTGGCGATTCGGCGCTCCAATGCCTGGAGTTCGACAAGGGCCTGACGGTCGCGCTCCGAGCCCCCGTCCGATCCTGCGCGGCGACTCTGGCGCTGGCGGCGGCGCTCCTGCTGAGCGATGTGCGCCAGTTGTTGGCGTACCCGCCTTAATTGCTGCGCCAGCCACCGGTGCTCCGGGGTGTCCAGTGATGGCACGGGGCGCTGCTCCGGCAGGCGCTGCCGGACCGGTAGGCCTCCCTGGACTTGTCCCGCCCAGCCACCTCGGCCACGACCGGTACGTAGGGCCCGCCGTACACGGGCGTCGGGCCGGCGAACGGCCTCGGCGCGGACCGGGCGTTCCTGACGCCGCAGGCTGCGGATGGGGTGCTGTGCCACGTAGTTCAGGGCCTGCTCCAGCTCGCCGATCTGGTGTCGGAGCAGGGCGAGCCACTCCAGCCGGCCGCTGCGGTGCTGGCTTGTCGTGGCGCTGCCGTGATGGGTGGCGCGCAGGTACTCCAAGGCTAGCCCGGCGGCGAGGGCGTGGACCTCCTCGCGCATGGCTGCGTAGTCCGCGCGGTAGGCCATCTTGGCCGGAAAGACCTCGATCTCGAAGTCGAGCTCCGGCTGCCCGTCAATCTGCACGCTAAAGCGGCTCAGCCCGACCTGGCCACCAAAGTGGATGTGGCCGTAGACCTGCGCCTGGCCTGGAGCAGTATGGAGATGGGCGAGCAGCGTGGGATCCCGGTGGCGGAGCTCAACGCGCCGTCCGTCATGGCTGCTGAGCCACAAGTCATAGGTCGTCTCCTCGAACAGGGGTGGGCCCGCTGTCTCCGCCGGGTTCTGCGCCACGGCGTCGGATACGCCGGCGCGCGCTGTACCCGGCCCGAGGGTGATGTCCCGCCGCTGGGGCCAGAGCCGCAGCGTCCCCGAGGCCGCTACGGCGTTCTCCGGCATGGGGCCGCTCCAGATCAGTATTACCCGATCCGTCTCGATGCGGAACAGTCTACCCACGGCTCAGAGCCAGTACGACGTAAAGCCTTCCGCCAGCAGCCGGTCCCACATCAGACACGTCCGTGCTGCTAGCCCTGGGTAGCGGGCATCGGGGACCCGGCTGGGCCGGCCGGTCTGGGCCCAATGGTCGAGGAGGTCTTGGGCCTCGTCCTCCTCGGTCCACTCGGTGCCCCGGTAGGCCCAGCCGAGGATACCGAGCAGGACGCGCTGGACGCTGGTGCTGCCGCCCACGATGCGCGGGAGGATCTTCATCTGCAGGGCCAGGTCGAGTGGATCGATCGGCTCGTCTGTCTCGGTGCGGAAGAAGGAGCGGAGCACCTCGGCGTGGAGGACGAAGAGCGCGACCTCATCGCGGGTGCGGTAACCGACCTGGAGCTGGGCCTGGGTGAGGATGCGGTTAAGCGCGACCAGCTCGTCGATGGCCTCCTGGATCCGGTCCCGCTCCGCCGGGGTGAGGCCATCCAGCTCGGCGAGGCGGGCGGCCCGTGGCTGCCAGGCGCTGACCGGCCACGGCTGGGGGCGCGGGGCTTCGTCCCGGCTCTGAGGCGCCCAGCGCTCGAGCGCCACCTCGGAGAGCTCGAGGGTGAAGGCGCGGTCCAAGACCTTGCGGGAGAAGCCGTGCGCGCTCTCGTCCATGTTCACTGTGCCCACCAGGGCCAGGTTGGACGGCAGGTGGACCTGCTGCCACTCGGCATCGCCCGCCGGGAGCGTGCCCTGCAGCAACGGAGTGCTGGCGTAGCCGCCCCCGGCGGCGGGGCGGCGATCCTCGATACGGCTGAGGACCTCCGCGAAGTAGTGCTCAACGCGGGCGAGGTTCATCTCGTCGAGGATCGCGACCTCGTGGACGTCGTCGGCCCCCATGGCACGGTGGGCGAGCTCCAGTAGCGCCCCCGGCCGGAAGGTGCCCTGCAAGTCGGTGTAGCCGAGGACGTCGGCGCTGTCGGTCCAGTCTGGGCGGACCGGGATGAGCTCGGCGCTGCCGCCGGTGTGCTCTGCCACCAGGCTCGGCAGCTTGGACTTGCCGGTGCCGGTGATGCCCGCGAGGATGACGAACGGCTTGGTGCGCAGGGCCGTCACGTACTGCGCCAGCTGCCAGTCGGGGTAGACGTAGCCCTCGGCCTGGATTTTGTCGCGGAGCTCCTGGAAGCCGGTGGCTAGCTCGAACGTGCTGCTCGGCGGTGGTTCGGCTTCCAGAGCTGTGTCTCCCGACGAGGAGTGGATCGCCGCCGGATCGCCAACGATGGTGCGGCGCAGGTCCGAGTGTATGTAGACCTCGTAAGCTTCCAGGAGCGCTTCTAAGTCGGCGAAGAGGGTGTCGTCTTCCGGTAGCTCGCCTACCTCGTAGAGGCGGTAGGCAATTGTGGAGTGTTCGTAGGCTCTACCGAGATTGCCCCGGGTGCGCAGGTCGATGGCTCCCTCCGTCCGGAAGCCTGAGGCGGAGGCTGGGAGCAGTCCCGCCAGCTGCTTCGCTCGGCTTCGTAGTACTGAGCGGGCCTCCGGGGTCCCGTGCTGGCGCTGGAGATCGGTCACTCCCTGATTGAAAGTCAGATAGACCCCGGTCATGTCCTCGCGGAAGAGGTAGACGACGTAGACGCCGTGTTGCGTGGTGTTCGTCTCCCGCTCATCGAGGAAAGTGAGCCACGGTACCCGCGCCCAGTTGCCACGGCCCACGGACCAGGTGACCCGGAGTGAAGGATGCCGCTGGATGACCGGATGTGTCTCGAGGAGCTGCTGGAGCTGCTCGAAAGTCTGCCAGAGGGTATGTTCCTTGCCGAAAGGCTGACTCGCCCGGCGGGCGTCGGCATAACGGGCCAAGATGGTAGCGAAGAGTTCTTGCAGGCTGGCAGAAGAGTTCGGCATCGTGGCCATGGTTCCCGAGGGTCCTTGCGTATCTTATGGGAAACGGAACTCCGCGGGCGATCGTACCAGGAGTCAAGTGCAACAGCCCCTTTCCCTGGGTGACGAGGGGGTCAAGGGCATGTGAACCTCCATTTAGAGTGAGCGCCATCTTGGCAGCATTGCGGAGCAATCATCCGCCTTCTTGGGCGCGGCCCGTCAAGGACAGGACTCACTCGAGCTTAAGGATAAGGACGCCACATGACCGCTACCCCCGCCTCCCTCACCTGGCTCGACCTCACCGCCTCGGACCGCGACAACGTCCGCCGCGTCCTCGACCTCTTCGAGGAGCAGGGCACCATCGACGAGCTCGGGCTCGGGGCGGTCCGGGACTTCTTCTCGGACACGCTGTTCCCGGGCACCTCCACGCTGCACACCCGCCTGCGCTACGTGCTCTTCATCCCCTGGCTCTATCGGCGCCTTGAGGCGCGGTATCGGCAAGTCCAGGACATCGCTGCTGAGGCGCGGGCGGAGGAGATCCGGCTCATCGAGGCGCTCCTCAGCGGCGGCGAGGAGGAGGGCGTCATCGGCGCGGTGGCGCGCGAGCGGCTGTCGCGGCTGCCGAGCCAGGCGTACTGGAGCGCCCTGGTGCGCTGGGGCCTTTTCGGCCCGCGCCAGAGCCAGGGGTGGTACCACCGGCACTTCAAGCGCCTCGCCGCGGGGCTCCGCTCGGCCCGCCCGGACGACGCCGGCGAGCTAGAGGCACCGGAGCGGACCTGGCATCCGCAGCTGCCGGGGCCTCCGGAGGGGCTCCTGGAGACGGCGACCTTCGCGCTCACCGCCGAGGAGGCCGGGTTCCTGCGCGACCGTATGGAGTCCGCGGTCCCGGGCAGCCTGCTGGCCCACCTGGTGCGCGAGGGCTCCACGGCGCTGGGCGATGCGCGGTGGCTGTGGGAGGCCCCCGAGGTCGGGCAGGCGCCCGGATCGCTGCGCGAGCTGGTGGCGATGGCCCGGCGCTTCTCCCTGCACATGGAGGGCGCGCCGCTGCTCTACAACCTCTATCTCGCCGAACTCCGCCGGGAGCGCCACGGCGACCCGCAAGGGGTCGACGCCGGGCACATCGAGCGTTACCGCGAGGCGCTGGCGCGCTGGGCGGAGGCGGAGGAGCGGGAAGACCCCTTCGATCCGGAGGCGCTGTGGCAGCTGGGCGCCCGGCACGGGGCGGCGTTCAAGGAGCCGCTCAAGCGCTTCGTCGCCGCCTGGTCCGAGGGGCTCAACCGCCACGGCGCGGCGGCGGTCGCGGACAGCGGGCCGCTCCGCGACCTCGTGGCCCAGCGTGAGCGGGCGCTGAAGGGTGCCCGCGCCCGCGTCGTCAATGCCAACCGCCTGGATCAGTGGCGGGGCGGCGCCGGCGTCGGCCGGCTCGACTTCCGCTGGCCCAATGTCCGCCGCCTGCTGGTGGACCTGCACGAGGGGCTGGCGGCCTGATGCTGTCGCCCGACGCCCGCCAGGTAGCGACGGAGATCCTACGTCCGCCGGCCGGCTACACCCTGGACCGCACGGTGCTGACCAGCTACAGCTTGGACCTGGAGGTGGTCCTGGCGCTGCCGCTGGCGGTGCTGGCGCAGTCCGATCGGGGTGTGGAGGAGCTCCTGGAGGACCCGCTGCTGCTCCTCGAGGCGCTGCGCGAGGCCTCCGGCCGGGTGCAGGTCTTCGTCGACGCCTCGGGCATCGCCCTGCCACGGGTCCAGCGCGAGCTCTACGCCGCCCTGGAGGCCAGCGTCCACCCGGTCCGCGCTCCCGGCGAGGGCGTCTTCCACCCCAAGGTGTGGGTGGCGCGCTTTACCGGGGAGCAGGACGGCCGGGTCCTGCTGCGCGTCGCCGTCGCCTCCCGCAACCTCACCTTCGACCGCTCCTGGGACGTCGCCCTGGTCAGCGAGGCCGAGCCGGGTGCGGAGGCCGAGCCGGGTGCGGAGGCCGAGCCGGGTTCGGAGCCCCTCGCCGCGCTGGTCCGCGGTCTGCCGGGGCTGGCGGTCCAGCCGCTCGCGCGCCCGCTGACGGAGGACCTGGCGAGCCTCGCCGAGGAGCTGGGCCGCACCCGCTTCCCGGCGCCGGAGGGTTTTGATGGCGCCATCGACTTCCACGTCCTGGGCCTCGGGGGCCCGCGCGGGGCGCCGTGGCGGCCGGTCACCGAGGCTGACCGGGTGCTCGCCGTGGCGCCGTTCGTGGACCGGCGCGGCCTCGACACCCTGGCGGCGAGCGGGGCCGGCTCGCTGGCCCTGATCGGCCGCGACGAGGCCCTGGATGCGCTGCCCGAGGGCACCCTGGCGCATTGGGAGGACGTCCAGGTCCTCCAGGAGGCGGCCCTGGCGGAGGCGGACGACGGGACGGTCGGCCGCTCGGCCGGGCTCCACGCCAAGCTCATCGCCGCCGAGCGTGGCGGGCGGGCGAGCTGGCTCATCGGCTCCGCCAACCTCACGCGTGCCGCCTTCAGCGGCCGCAACGTGGAGGTCATGGCCGAGCTCAGCGGCGCCGCCGGCTCGGCCGATTCCGAGCGCGGGGTCGGTATCGACCGCTTCCTCGCCGGCTTCCAGCGGCTCTGCACCCCTTACCAGGCCTCGCAGCGGCCCGAGGCCGAGGACGAGGCGGCCGCGGCCCGGCGCGAGCTCGAGGCGGCACGGGACGACCTGCTGGAGCGCGATCTGGCGGTCCGCTGCGAGGCCGGCGAGGCGGTGTGGCGCTGGCGGCTGGCGGGGCAGCTGCCGGAGCGGGAAGGCGTAGCCATCGACGTCTGGCCCGTGACGCTGCCGGCCGAGCAGGCCCGCACCTGGCCCGAGGAGCCGGCCTGGGGGCTGTCCATGCAGCAGCTCACGGCCTTCGTCGCCTTCCGCCTGCGCTGGCTGGAGGGAGAGGAGGAGCTCGAGCCGGTGACCCTGGTGGCCAAGCTGCCGGCGCAGGGGCTGCCCGAGGCGCGCATGCAGCGCATCCTGCGCACGGTGATCGACTCGCCGGAGCGCTTCCTGGCCTTCCTACGCGCCCTGCTGGGCGGCCTGGAGGACGTCGCCGACTGGGCCCTGGAGCGCCCGGCGGACCCGGATAGCGCCGGCTGGGGCGAGCGCCTCGAGGCCGAGACCCTGCTGGAGGATCTGCTGCGGGCGGCCGCCCGGGAGCCGGAGCGCCTCGAGACCGTCCGCCGGGTGATGGACGACCTGATGGCGGACGCGGAGGGCCGCGAGGTGGTGCCGGAGCAGCTCCGCGCCATCTGGCAGGCGGTGGATGGCGCGCTGCAGGAGGAGAGCCAGCGATGAGCCGTCCGGATCCGGAAGCCATCATCAGGCCGCTCAAGTCCTTCCAGCGCCGCACCGTGGAGCACGCCTTCCACCGGCTGTTCACGGCGCCGGACAGCACGCACCGTTTCCTCGTCGCCGACGAGGTGGGCCTGGGCAAGACGCTGGTCGCCCGCGGCATCATCGCCCGGGCGCTGGATCACCTGTGGGATCGGCCGGACCGCATCGACGTCCTCTACATCTGCAGCAACCAGAACATCGGCCGCTCCAACCTCCCCAAGCTCCAGGTCACCGGGGACACGGAGGACGCCCAGGCCACCACCACGCGGCTGACCCTGCTCGCCACCGAGCTGGCAGGCAGGGCCCAGGGGGAGGGACTCTCGGCCCGCAAGGTCAACTTCATCAGCTTCACGCCCGGCACCTCCTTCAACATGGGCCACGCCGAGGGCAAGGCGGCGGAGCGCAGGCTCCTCTTCCAGCTGCTCGACCGCCTAATCGAGCAGCGGGAGGGGCTGATGAACTTGCTCCAGGGCTGGGTCCAGGATCCGCAGCGCTGGCGCGGGACGCTGGCAGAGCCGCTGCCGCTGGAGCCCGAGATCGCGAGGCGCTTCCAGGAGCGTGTCGCCGGGGAGGCGGCGCTCATGGGCGAGCTGGAGGCGATCATCGAGCGCTGGTTCTTGCAGCCCCTGGAGGCGTACCCCCCGGAGGCGCGGCAGGCCCGCAACCGCCTCATCGGCGAGCTCCGCTACCGCCTGGCGGAGGTCTGTATCGAGGCCCTGGAGCCGGACCTGGTCATCCTCGACGAGTTCCAGCGCTTCAAGGACCTGGTGAACCAGGACGAGGGGGATCAGGCGCCGTCGACGGTGCTGGCCCGGCGGCTCCTGCAGACGCGCACAGAGTCCGGTAAGCCGGTGCGCACCCTGCTCCTCTCGGCCACGCCCTACAAGCTCTACACCCGGGATCCGGAGCTGGAGGGCGAGGACCACTACGCCGACTTCCTGGCCACGACCCGCTTCCTGCTCGACTACGACGAGCAGCGCGTGGCCGCCCTCCAGCAGGCCTTGTCGCGGTTCAACAGTGAGCTACGGCGCGCCGCGGCCGGGCAGGGGCACAACGTGCCGAGCGCCCGGGAGGCGGTCGAGGGGCACCTGAGAGCGATCATGGCGCGCACCGAGCGGGTGGCGGGCAGCGCTGACCAGGATGCCATGGTGGCGCCGTCGGGCGGCGGGCAGCTGGAGGTCCAGCCCGTGGACGTCCGCCAGTACCTCGCCGCCGAGGCCTGGTTCCGCGCCGCCGGGGCGCGGGACCCGCTGACCTTCTGGAAGTCGGCGCCCTACCTGCCGCACTTCATGCAGGGCTACCAGGTCAACGAGCAGGTCCGCGAGCTCCGGGAGCGGCAGCCGGATCGGCTCCTGGCGGTCCTTGACCAATATACGGATGCCTTCCTCGACCGGCAGGCCCTGCGAGCGTGGGATCGGGTGGATCCGGGGCACGCCAAGCTGCGGGAGATGGTCCGGGAGGAGCTGGATACGGGGGGCTGGAGACTCCTGTGGATGCCGCCCTCGCTGCCGTACTGGCCGCTGGACGGGCCCTACGAGGGGCAGGAGGAGCGGACGAAGACGCTGCTCTTCTCGGCCTGGAACTTCGTCCCGGATGTGGTTAGCGCCGTGCTCAGCTACGAGGCCGAGCGCCGGATGCTCGCCGGGCAGAGCGTGGGCTACGACGATCTGCCGAGGCAGCTCCTGCAGCTCCCGACCCAGGAGGCGACCCGCTCCCGCCACCGCCTGCTGTTGCTGCTGCTGCCGTGCACCAGCCTGGCGGACCGGGTGCACCCGCTCTCGGCGCCGGCAGACCGGGATGCGCGGGCGTGGGCCCGCGAGCAAGTGACCGGCCTGCTGGCGGAGGTGGCGGAGCAGGGCGATCCGCAGGCCTCCGAGGACGCGCGCTGGGCGTACATGGCGCCTTTGCTGCTCGATCCGGGGCTGAGGGCGTTCCTGGCCGATTGGCGATCCTGGGATGCCGGCGACGGGGGGCGGCCCCAGTCGGAGAGCTTCGGCGACTACCTCAGGGACCTGATGGATCTGGACCCCGCAGGCCTGGGCCGCCAGCCCCAGGGCCTGGTCGACCTGATCACGGATATGGCGCTCGGCGCGCCGGGCGTCGTGGCCGCCCGGACCCTGGCCGGTGCCGGAGCGTACGATCCCGAGCAGGGCGATCCTGAGCCGGGGGTTCCCGGGCTGGACGAGCCGACCCGACGCGCCCTGTCGGCCCGGCTCGCCATGGCGTTCTGGCGCCTGTTCAACCGGCCCCCGGTGATCGGGCTGCTGCACCAGCTCTACGGCCGCGGCCATGGCGAGGACGGGGGCGCCTACTGGCGCCGCGTGATGCAGTACGCCGTGGCCGGCAACCTGCAGGCGGTGCTGGATGAGGCCTGGCACCTGGCCTGGGAGCAGCACGGCTGGGCCGAGGGCCTCTCGGCGGACGAGGTAGCCCGCAGCTGTGTCGAGGAGCTCGCCGCGCGCATCGAGCCGCGCCCCTCGCGCGTGCACGCCCAGTTCCCGGAGCGCGAGGGCAGCGGCGATTTGGCCTGGCCCGAGCTGCGGATCCGCACGGTCTTCGCCCAGCGCTTCGGCGATCAGCGGACCGAGGAGGGGCGGCTGAGCCAGGACGAGGTTCGCGCTGCCTTCAACAGCCCCTTCCGGCCCTTCGTGCTCACCAGTACCTCCGTCGGCCAGGAGGGGCTCGACTTCCACCCCTGGTGCCACCGGCTGGTGCACTGGAACCTGCCCGGCAACCCGGTGGACCTGGAGCAGCGCGAGGGGCGCATCCACCGCTACAAGGGGCACGCCGTGCGCCGGAACGTGGCGGCGCGCTGCGCTGACCGGGCCCGGGCCCACTGGGTACTGGGCAAAGACCTGTGGGCGCTGCTCTTCGAGATCGCCGATCAAGAGGCGCAGGAGGAGGGTGCAGACGACCTCGTGCCGTACTGGATCGCGCCGGGGCCCTACCGGATCCAGCGCCGGGTGCCGACCCTGCCCTACACCCGGGAGGTCGCCGCCTTCGAGCGCCTCAAGCACCAGCTCGCCACCTACCGCGTCGTCTTCGGCCAGCCGCGGCAGGAGGAGCTGCTTACGCTGCTCGGGCGCGCGGAGCTCGACCGGGCGGATCTGGAGGCGTGGACGGTGCGGCTGCGGCCGTAGCCTTGGGGCAGGTGCCCATTGCTGGTCCCCAGGCGGTCGTTCAGCTTGTGGGGTGCGGGCTACCTGCAGCGGCTACTTTCTCAAGACTGGGAGGCAGATGCCGGGGATTGGATCCATTTCGGGCCTGCAGAGTCGGGGGTGTCGTTATGTATGCTGCAATCGGGACGGTCTTTCTCGGCGGCGTTATCGCGCTTTTGGCCGGCGGCGTGGCGGTGGCCCCTCGGGTTTACCGGCAACGGCCCTATCGGGAGCCCGCTGCCCACGCACCCCGGTTCGTCTGGTTCCCCAAATACCGACTCCCGCTGGCGGAGGTCCCGTCCTGGCCAGAGGTAGAGGCGCGCTTGGCGAAGCACGGATTGACCCGGAGCGACGCTGGCGAGGGCAGGGACACCCTGCGCTTCACGCGCGGCTCGCCGTGGCAGGATTTCTCCATCCGCCGGATGAAGGTGGACGTCACCGTGCAGGGCCAGCCCGCGGGACCCGGGGAGGTGTTCGTGGAGGCCGGCGGCTTCGCTCTCTTCGATACCGGCGACACCTGGCAGCTGACCCGGGAAATCGCCGAGAGCCTCCAGGCCGCCTAGACCCGGGCCCGCTGCGATCAGGGCGGGAAGATGAGGGGGCGGACCCAGGAGTGGTAGGAAAGGCCGGCCAGGAGGATACTGGCGGCGAGGCAAAGCTCCTGGACCCGCGGCGGGGGGCGCTGGTCATCGCTGGCGAGGAGTGCCTGGCTATACCCCAGGCAGAGCGCGATGGCAACCAGGGCGAACCAGGCCATGGCGACGGTGACCTGCGCGACAAGGCCCGGCTCTCCCCCGGCATAGGCCGCCACGGCGAGCACCGCGCCGGCCGTTGGCGCCACCGTTGCCGCGATCCGGCGGTATTGCTTGCCGGATCTATTGCTTTCTGATGATGATGCCCTCTATCTTGTGGGCATGGTGCATGACCCTCTGACCCTGCAAGGCTTCCTGGAACTGGTGCCGGATGAGGCGCATGCTGAGGCGTTGTTCCTGTCGGCGCGCTGGCCGGAGGGCCCGGTCTGCCGCTGGTGCGGCTCCGTCGGCAACGCACGCCGACTGCCGGGGCGCAAGATGCTGTTCCACTGCCGCGACTGCGGCCGGGCCACCTCGGCGCGCGCCGGGACGCCGATGGCGGCCTCTCATCTGCCGGTCCGGACCTGGCTGACCGCGATGTTCCTGATGGCGTGCTCATCCCAGGGCATCTCGGCCCGGCAGCTCGGCTTCCGGCTCGGCCTCCAGTACCGGACCGCCTGGCACCTGTCGCACCGGATCCGCCGGATGATGGCCAGCGACGATCCGGTGCTGCGCAGGGTCGTGGAGATGGCCGAAACCGACGTGGATGGTGACCTACCCGCGTGCCCGGAGCACGCGGGCGACGATGATTCCGGACGCTGACCGCATGACGGCCACGGCCATCCACCGCACCGACCTGCTGCCCACGGCGGTGAACGCCGGCAAGGAGGCCGCCGTGCGCGAGCCGCACTGCGGCTGGGTCGAGAAGGCCTGCCGCCGCAGCCAATCCGAGTTCCGGTGCCGCTGCTGCGGTCGCCGAATGCACGCCGACGTGAATGCGGCCCGGAACCTCAGGGCGAGACGTTCTTGCCCCGTCATGGGGAATCCGCGCCGCGGCCGGCGTGCCGTCCTCGGCGAGGCGCTCCGGCGCTTCGCCGAGCGAAAGCCGTGTTGCCCCCCAGAGCGACGCGGCGCCCCCCTGGGCGGGGCTCCAGGAGTGATCCGGCTCGGCCTGATGCGCGGGCGGGCCCGGGGATCACGTTGCCGAGCGCGCACCCACAAGATCTTGTGGGTCGAAGCGCAACGCAATAGTGCCCATGCCCTTCCCTCGATAGCAGACAGATCGATCCGTCGCCGCGGAGCCGGACCTGGCGAGCCGGCACCGGATCGTCCCGCTGGGCCCTTCTGCGCCCGGCCGATGAGCACTATCCTAGGGAGACAAGGCCGCAGGTCCAGCCTAAGCGGAGCCGCCCTTGCCCCGGATCCTGGTGCTCTACTACAGCCGCGCCGGCGCCACCGCCGAGATGGCCCGCCACGTCACCCGCGGCGTCGAGGAGGTCGGCGCCGCCGAGGCCCGGCTGCGCACGGTCCCGCCGGTCTCCGCCGTCTGCGAGGCGGTCGCCCCGGTCGTGCCGGAGAGCGGCGCCGCCTACGCCGAGCTCGGCGACCTCGAGGCGTGCGACGCCCTGATCCTCGGCTCGCCGACGCGCTTCGGCAACATGGCCGCCCCGCTCAAGCACTTCCTCGACACCACCAGCGGCCTGTGGCTCTCCGGGGCGCTCTGCGGCAAGCCCGCCGGCGTCTTCACCTCCACCGGCAGCCTCCACGGCGGCCAGGAGTCGACCCTGCTGACCATGATGCTGCCGCTGCTCCACCACGGCATGTACCTCGTCGGCCTGCCCTACTCCGAGCCGGCGCTCGCCGCGACCCGCAGCGGCGGCACCCCCTACGGCGCCAGCCACCAGGCGGGGATGAACGCCGACTGGCCCCTGACCGACGAGGAGCGCACCCTCTGCCGCGCCCTCGGCCGCCGGGTCGCCGGGCTGGCGGCGCGCCTGGCGGAGGCCCCCTCGTGAGCCGCCTCCAGGCCGCCCATCGCCTCGCGGTCACGGCCTTCCTCGCCCTCTTCGCCCTGATGGCCGCCTGGCTGCTCTGGCTGGACCCGCCGGGCGAGGCGCTGCGCTCCATCGCCCTGCTCTCCCTGCTCGGCCCGCTGGCGCTCACCCTGCGCGGCGTCCTGCAGGGCCGGCGCTACACCGTGGCATGGAGCGCCGTGGTAGTCGTGATCTACTTTGTCCACGGCATCACCTACGTCGCCGTCCCCGGCCCCGGCCAGGCCCTGGGCGCCCTCGAGCTCGCCCTCGTGGCGGCCTACTTCACGTCTGCGATGGCGTATCTCCGCCTGGCGACAGCCGCGCGGACAGGATCTCGCGAACAAAGGGCACCGTGAGCCGCCGCCCGGCCGCCAGGGAGGCGCGGTCGAGCTCGTCGAAGAGCTCGAGCAGCCCGGGGAGCTGGCGCGGTACCCGGCGGATGAGGTAGCGCGCCGTGGCCGCCGGCAGCTCCAGGCCGCGCTCGCCGGCGCGCTGGTGGAGGATCTCCAGGCAGGTCGCCTCGCCGGGCGGGAGCATCTCCACCACCACCCCCCAGCTCAGGCGCGAGCGCAGATCCGGCAGGGCGAGCGGCAGCTGGGCCGGCGGCTGCCGCGCCGCCAGCAGCAGGGCGCAGCCGCTCTCGTAGGCGCGGTTGAAGAGGTAGAAGACCGCGTCCTGCCAGTCCTCGTAGCCCGCCAGGGCGTCGAGCTCGTCGAGGGCGAGCAGCTCGGCCCGCTCCAGGCCCTCGAGCATCGCCGGCCCGTGCTCGAGCAGCTGCTCGAAGGGCAGGTAGACGGCCAGCCCGCCGCGGCCGGTGACGCTCCGGCACGCCCCCTGCAGGAGGTGGCTCTTGCCGATGCCCGCGGGGCCGTGGAGGAGCAGCGCCGGGGCCGGCCGCTCGCCCTCGGCGAGCTGCGCCACGAGGCGGGCGGCCTCGGCGTTCTCCCCGGCGACGAAGCGCTCGAGATCGGCCGCGGCGTTCCAGCGGATATTCAGCGGCAGCTGCACAGCGTCCCCTCTCCCTGCCCGGCGGTGGCGCCGTCATTGGAGGGCCGTTGTCACGGCCTGTCAACCGCGCTTGCCTATCGCCGAGGAGTTGATAACCTGCCCGCCGTACCCACGAGCCAACCGACCGCGAGGGAGGTCCCGCATGATCGAGCGCCTCTACCCCGCCGCTGCGGCGGCCGCCGCGGTAGCCCTCACCCCCCTGGCCGCCGCCCAGCAGGAGCAGCCCCGGGAGGGGGGGGCCTACACGGAGGCCTCGGCGAGCCTGGGGGTCGCCGTCAACAGCGGCAACACCGACTCCGAGCGCTACAACGCCAACGCGGAGTACCTGGAGCGCAGCGACGGCTACCGCTACGTCCTCGGCCTCGAGATCCACCGCGGCGAGTCCGACGGCGAGCAGGACGTCAACAACTCCCGGCTCTCCGGCAGCTACGACTGGTTCTTCGACGGCGCCTGGTACGCCAACTCCAGCGCCTCGTGGCTCCAGGACCGCGAGCGCGACATCCGCGGGCGCTACGTGATCGGCGCCGGCGCCGGCTACCAGTTCTTCGACAACGAGCGCCTGCGCCTGTCCACCGAGGCGGGGCCCAGCTACATCAGCGAGGAGCCGACCGGCGGCGGCGAGCGCAGCGAGGACGCCGCGCTCCGCTGGGCGCTCGACTACCGCCAGAACCTCGCCGACAGCACGGTGCGCCTCTTCCACCGCCACGAGATCGTGGTCGCGGCCAGCGACGCCCAGGACTGGTTCGCCACCACGCGCACGGGGCTGCGCCTGCCCGTGCAGGGCGGGCTCAGCGCCAGCCTCGAGCTCAGCTACGACTACGACAACCAGACCACGGAGGCGTACCACTACGACGCGGCGACCCTGGCCAACCTCGCCTACACCTGGTAGGCCTTGCCCCGCCGGGCCGGCGCGCCGGCCCGGCGGGCGGCTAGCCGCGCCAGCGGTAGGCCCGCGCCTGGCGGCCCTCGCCGCCCTGCGCCTCGGCGGGCGGCGGCTCCAGCTCGAGCCGCTGCAAGGCGTTGAGGCCGCCGAGGACCCGCTCGCGGCTGCGGCCCAGCTCCAGGCGCAGCTCCGCGCGCCGCCCCGAGGCCCGCAGCACGCCGGCCCCCTCGACGCCGCGGACCCCCTCGAGCTCGCGGACGAGCTCGACGTAGTCGGTCGCCGCCTCGAGCCCCCGCACCTCGATCCGCAGGTACTCCCCCGAGTGCGCCCCCGGGACCACCGCGTAGCGGCGGACCAGCGCCCGGCCGACCTCGTCGAGCCCGCGGCGCATCACCGCCTCGAGCTCCCCCGGCCCGCTCCGGTAGGCGTGCCCCTCCTCGCCGAGGAGCAGGTGCCAGCGGCCCCGCCACCGCCCGTCCCCGTCCCGGCGCAGGGCCAGGGCGAGCACGGTGCTGGGGTCGTAGCGGGCCGAGGCCTCGCGCACCACCTCGTCGAAGCCGCCCCAGATGTCGATGAAGCCCAGCGCCCGGCGGTCCTGGAGGTCGAGCAGCGGCAGGCTCAGGGGCAGCGCCCGCGCCTCGGCGAGCCGCTGGAAGCCCTCGTAGACGCGATCCCCGGTGTCGTCGGCGCCCACGAGCCGGCGCTCGCCGCCGCGCTCGACGGCGAGCCAGGCCAGCACCGGCGGGCGATAGCTCCCCCAGACGGGGACTTGGCGCTCGCCCAGGGCCTGGCGCAGCGCGGCGTCGTCGAAGCGCAGCTCGATGCGCAGCCCCTGCCCCTCGTCGCCGCGCTGGTAGCGGTACCCCGCCAGGTAGCGCTCCGGGCGCTCGAGCAGCGCCGCGGCGGGGCTGTCGCCGAGATCTTCGTAGGCGCCGGTCATCCGGCCCAGGACGCGCTCCAGGCCCTGCCCCGCCGCGCGCTCGCGGGCCGCCGCGGAGCGGCCCTCCACCGCGACCGTCGCCGTGTAGACCGCCTCCCGGTCCACCGCCCCCGCCGCCGGCGCCGCGAGGGCGAGGCCAAGGCCGAGGAGGAGGAGCCAGAGCGAGAGCCGGGGGCGCCAGGGGCGAGCGAGATCCATCATGCGATCCGGGGCTATCAAACGAGATTGGGCAGTCCGCGCGTAAAGGCTCTAAAATAGCACGCTCTCCCGGCGCTCGGGCGCTGCCGCCGCCGACCTCGACGGCCGCCGGGGGCAGTGCCCGCCTACGACGCGGTCCAACGACTATAGAGGCCCAGACGTGGACGATCAAAACCCCCTGACCTACCGCGCCGCCGGCGTCGATATCGACGCCGGCGGCGAGCTCGTCGAGCGCATCCGCCCGGCGGTGGAGTCGACGCGCCGGCCGGAGGTGCTCGGCGGCATCGGCGGCTTCGGCGGCCTGATCGAGCTGCCCGCCGGCTACCGCCGGCCGGTGCTCGTCGCCGGCACCGACGGCGTCGGCACGAAGCTGCGCCTGGCCCTCGAGACCGGGCGCCACGAGGGGATCGGCACCGACCTGGTGGCCATGTGCGCCAACGACGTGGCCGTCCAGGGCGCCGAGCCGCTGCTCTTCCTCGACTACTACGCCACCGGCGCCCTCGACGTCGACACCGCCGCGGCGGTGGTCCGCGGCGTCGCCGCCGGCTGCCGGGAGGCGGGGGCCGCCCTGCTCGGCGGCGAGACCGCGGAGATGCCCGGCCTCTACGCCGGAAACGACTACGACGTGGCCGGCTTCTGCGTCGGCGTCGTCGAGCGCGACGCCCTCATCGAGGGGACGAGCGTCACCCCGGGCGACGCCCTCATCGCCCTGCCTGCCTCGGGGCCCCACGCCAACGGCTACTCCCTGATCCGCAAGGTCCTCGAGCAGCGCCCCGGGGCGCTGGCCGAGGAGCTCGACGGCGAGCCGCTGGCCGAGCACCTGCTGCGCCCGACACGCATCTACGCCGGCCTCGCCCTGGCGCTGGCCGCCGAGCTCCCCGTCAAGGCCTACGCCCACATCACCGGCGGCGGGCTGCCGGAGAACCTCCCGCGGATCCTGCCGGCGGGGTGCGCGGCCGAGCTCGAGGGCTGGGAGCAGCCGAGCGTCTTCGGCTGGCTCGCCCGGGCCGGCGGCATCGAGCCCGCCGAGATGCTGCGCACCTTCAACTGCGGCGTCGGCTTCGTCGCCTGCGTCGGCGCCGAGCACGCCGAGCGCGCCCTCGCCTACCTCCACGCCCAGGGCGAGCCGGCCTGGCGCCTCGGCGAGGTGGTCGCCGCCGCCGAGGGCCCGCGGCTGCGCATCGACGGGGAGGCGCTGTGAGCGGCGAGGCCCGCATCGGCGTCCTGCTCTCGGGCAGCGGCAGCAACCTCCAGGCCCTGCTCGACGCCGCCGCGGCGGGCCGGCTGCCGGCGCGCTTCGCCACGGTCATCAGCAACCGCGCCGACGCCTACGGGCTCCAGCGCGCCGAGGCCGCCGGCGTCCCCACCCGGGTCATCGACCACCGCGGCTTCGCCGAGCGCGAGCGCTTCGACGCCGCCGTCGCCGACGCCCTCGCCGAGGCCGGCGCCGAGATCGTCGTCCTCGCCGGCTTCATGCGGGTACTCACCCCCGGCTTCGTCGAGCGCTTCAGCGGCCGGCTGCTCAACATCCACCCGTCGCTGCTGCCCGACTTCCGCGGCCTGCACACCCACGAGCGGGCGCTCGCCGCCGGTGTCGAGCGCCACGGCTGCACCGTGCACTTCGTCACCCCGGCGCTCGACGCCGGCCCGGCCATCATCCAGGGGGTCGTCCCCGTGGGCAGCGGCGACACCGCCGAGACGCTCGCCGAGCGGGTCCAGCGCCAGGAGCACCGGGTCTACCCCCTCGCCGTGGCCTGGCTCGCCAGCGGCCGGCTGGCGCTCACCGCGGACGGCCCCCGGCTCGACGGCCGCCCCCTGGACGAGCCGGTACGCATCGGCCCCGACGACCCCATCGAGGGGCTGTAGTAGGCCCCGAGGAGCGCAGCGCCCGTGAAGACCGTCCCCTTCCCCCTCCCCCGGCGGCTCGCCGCCGCGGCCCTGCTGCTCGCCGGCCTGCTCGGCGCCGGCGCGGCCGCCGCCGCGGACGAGCGCATCCCGGCCTTCGAGGCGGAGTACGTCGTCAAGTACGGGCGCATGCCCATCGGCGAGGGCACGCTGTCGCTGAGCTACCCCGAGGACGGCCGCTACCGCTACCGGCTCTACGTCACCCCCCGCGGGATCGCGCGGCTGCTCATCGGCATCGACCTCACCGAAGTCAGCGCCGGGCGCATCGGGCCCGACGGCACCCTGGCGCCCGAGCGCTACGTCCACCGCCGCGAGGGGCGCAGCGAGCGCCGCGAGACGGTGCGCTTCGAGCGCCGGGACAGCGGCGACGGCGAGGCGCTCCGGCTGCGCCTGCCCGGTGGCGAGGTGAAGGCCGTCGCCGCCGATACCGTCGACCGCCTCCTGCCGCAGCTGCTGATGATGCGCGATCTCGAGGCCTCGGGGCGGGAGGCGTTCACCTACCGGGTCGTCGACGAGGACGGCGAGCTCTCGGACTACACCCTGCGCCGGCAGGGCCGAGAGCGCATCTCGGTGAAGGCCGGCGAGTTCCGCGCCGAGCGCATCCGGCGCATCCGCGGCCAGGGCAGCTCCCGGGAGACCCGCGCCTGGGTCGACCCGCGCCGGCACAACCTGCCGCTGCGGATCGAGCACACCACCGACGGCCGGACCTTCGTCATGGAGCTCGAGGCGGTCCGCGGCCCGATCACCGAGTAGCCAGCCCGCATGCCATGGATCAGCCTTCCATGGCATGCTGATTCGCGAATCCCCCTGGAAGCCACGCCGGGCCCTTATGAGTACCCCCCGATCCGCCGACAGGCCGACCGTCCTGATCGTCGACGACGAGCCCACCAACATCCAGGCCCTGGCCTACCTGATCAAGGACGACTACCACGTCCAGGTCGCCACCAGCGGGGCCAAGGCCCTGGCGATCGCTGCCGGGGAGCCGCAGCCGGATCTTGTCCTCCTCGATGTGGTGATGCCCGAGCCGGACGGCCACGAGGTCTGCCGCCGCCTCAAGGCCGACCCCCAGACGCAGCGCATCCCGGTGATCTTCGTCACCGGGCGCGACAGCGCAGCGGACGAGGAGCACGGCCTCAAGCTCGGGGCGATGGACTATATCACCAAGCCCTTCGCCCCGGCTGTCGTCCGAGCGCGGGTGCAGAACCACGTGGACCTCAAGCGCAAGACCGACGAGCTGGAGCAGCTCTCCCAGCGCGACGGGCTCACCGACCTGCCCAACCGACGGGTGCTCGACCGCAAGCTCGAGGAGGAGTGGAGCCGCGCCCGGCGCGGCGGCACGCCGCTCTCCCTCGTCATGATGGATGTCGATTACTTCAAGCCGTACAACGATCACTACGGCCACGGTGCCGGCGACGAGTGCCTCCGCCGCGTCGCGCGCGCCCTGGCCGGGGTGCCCAACCGCCCCATGGACCTGGTGGCCCGGTACGGCGGCGAGGAGTTCGCCGCCCTGCTGCCGTATACCCATGAGCCGGGCGCCAGCGAGATGGGCGAGCGCTTCCGGGCCGCCGTGGCCGACCTGGGCCTGCCGCACGAGCACGCCGCCGCCGCCTTCGTCACCTTGAGCGTCGGCGTCGCCACCCGGACCCCGGAGCCCGGCACAGCGGGGCCCGAGCGGCTACAGGAGGCAGCGGATCGCGCGCTCTACGCCGCCAAGGCGGGAGGCCGCAACCGGGTCCACACGGCAGGGTGACTACGGATCGAGCAGGCTCAGCACGCCCGCCCGGGGAACCTCCCGAGGACGACGCCTCCACCATGCGGATCGGCCACCGAGTCCAGCGAATCAGCCTATGCCCTTCCCCAAGCTCCGCTCCGTAGCGACCGAGACGGTCACCACGCTGCCCGCGACGGCGACGATCCACGAGGCGATCCAGGCCGTGAAGGCCCACGACACCCGCGACGTGGTCGTCGTCGGCCAGGACGCTGCAGGGGGCACCGAGGGGGCCTATCCGGTCGGCATCCTGACCCAGAAGGACCTCATCAGCCTGCTGAGCGATGGCGCCGACCTGAGCCGGCCGGTCGCGGCGTACATGGCCCAGCCGGTCCAGGCCCTTGATGAGCAGGTGAGTATCGCCGAGGCGCTGCGCCTCTGCCGCGCGCGGGGCATCGATCGCGTCATCGCCGTCGACGGCTCCGGTCAGGTCACCGGCCTCATCAGCCAGAGGGAGCTAGCCAACCTCTACGACACCCCGTGGTACAGCCTGCGCCCGGAGGAGCAGAACCGCCGCCAGGCCCTGGCCTTCCTCGACGGTGGCCCCGTGGTGGTCTTCCTCTGGCGGCCCGAGCCGGGCTGGCCGGTGCACTACGCCTCCCCCAACGTCGAGCAGGTGCTCGGCTATTCGGCGCAGGAGCTCACGGCGCCGGGCTTCCGCTTCGCCGAGCTGCTCCACCCGGACGAGGCCGATGCCATCGGCAGCCACACCGACGTCACCGAGCGGCGCCGGCTGTTCGCGGAGCTGGAGGCGCAGGAGCGCAAGTTCCGCACGCTCTTCGAGCTCTACCCCGACGCCACGCTGCTGATCGATCCGGCGAGCGGCCTGCCCGTCCACTTCAACCGCAAGGCCCATGAGCAGCTCGGCTACACCGCCGAGGAGTTCGCCCGGCTGCGCATCAGCGACTACGAGGCCCTGGAGGCACCTGAGGAGGTCGGTGAGCACATCCGGGTCATCCGCGAGCACGGGCAGGAGGACTTCGAGACGCAGCATCGCTGCAAGGACGGCAGCGTCATCGATATCCGGGTCTCGGTGATCCCGCTCCCTCTCGAGGGGAGGACGCTGCTCTTGGCGGTCTTCCGGGACACCACCGAGCAGAAGCGAGCCCTGAGGGACCTCGCCCGTAGCGAGAAACGCTTCATGGACGTCTCCCTAGCAGCCGGGGAGTACATCTGGGAGATCGACGCCGAGGGCCGCTACAGCTTCGTGACCTCCCCGATGGAGGACCTCCTGGGGATCTCCGTGGACGAGATCATCGGCCGCTCGCCTTTCGACTTCATGCCCGAGGCGGAGGCGGAGCGTGTCCGCGATCTCCTCAGTGGGTGGGCTGCAATCAAGAGCTCCTGGCAGGGCCTCGAGCACACCTCGGTACGCGCCGATGGGCGCCTGGTCTATCAGCGCGTCAGCGGCCTGCCCATCCTCGACGAGGATGGCGAGCTGCTCGGCTTCCGCGGCACCGGGCGGGACATCACGGCGGAGAAGCAGGCGGAAGAGGCCCAGAAGGCGCTGACGGAGCGCCTGCACCTGGCGACCTCGGCGGCCGGGCTGGGGATCTGGGACTACGACCTGGCCACCGGCCGGCTCGAGTGGGACGAGGGCATGTTCCAGCTCTACGGGGTCTCCCCCGAGCAGTTCCAGGGCACATTCCAGGACTGGCTCGACACCCTGCTGCCCGAGTCCCGCGAGAGAGCGGTCACCGCCTTCGAGTCCGCCGTGGCGCACAGCGGCACGTTCGAGGTCACCATCTCCATCCAGCGCCCCAGCGACGGGGCAGTCCGCATCCTCCACGGGCAGGCCCAGATCATCCGGGACGAGGCCGGCGATGCCTTCCGGGTCGTCGGGGTCAACCGCGATATCACCGAGCAGGAGCAGAACCAGCGGCAATTGGCCGCGGAAGAGGCGAAGTTCCGAGGGCTTTTCGAGCAGACCAGCAGCGGGGTCGCGATGTACCGGCCGATCGACGGCGGCGAGGACTTCGAGTTCATCGATTACAACCCGGCGGCTGCGCACATGGACCAGACTGAGCGTGGCGCGGTCATCGGCCGCCGAGTCACGGAGTGCTTTCCCGGCATCCGCGAGATGGGGTTGCTCCAGGCCCTCCAGCGGGTGGCCCGGAGCGGCGAGCCGGAGCGGCTCCCCATTCTGCAGTACCAGGATCAGCGCATCGCCGGCTGGCGCGAGAACCGGGTCTTTCGGCTCTCCTCCGGCGAGGTCGTCGCTGTCTACGACGATCTCACCGAGATCAAGCAGGCCCAGGAGGATTCCGAGCTGGCCCGCGAGCAAGCCGAGCGGGCCAGCCGCGCCAAGAGCGAGTTCCTGGCCAACATGAGCCACGAGATCCGCACCCCGATGAACGCCGTGATCGGCCTGAGCCAGCTGCTGCTCGATACGCCCCTGGATGACAAGCAGCGCGACTACCTGGGCAAGATCCACAGCTCGTCGCGGATGCTGCTCGGCATCATCAACGACATCCTCGACTTCTCCAAGATCGAGTCCGGCGAGCTGGAGCTGGAGGAGCGGAGCTTCGACCTCAGCGAGATCGTCGACCACCTCGCCACGCTCTTCGAGGAGACCGCCCACCAGAAGGAGCTGGAGATCGTCTACGACATCCAGCCCAGCCTGCCACGGGCCCTCGTAGGGGACTCACTGCGGATCACCCAGATCCTGAGCAACCTGCTCAGCAATGCCATCAAGTTCACGCCCCGGGGCGGCACCATCGAGCTGGGCATACGCGCGGCCGACGGCTCGAGCCGCGACGCCGTGACCCTCGGCTTCCGCGTCCGGGATACCGGGATCGGGATGAGCGAGGCGCAGATCGCCCGGATCTTCAAGGCGTTCACCCAGGCGGACACCTCGACGACCCGGCAGTACGGCGGGACCGGCCTGGGGCTGGTGATCAGCCGCCGGCTGGTCGAGAAGATGGGCGGCGAGCTGCAGGTGGACTCCCAGCCCGACCAAGGCAGCACCTTCGCCTTCACCCTGAGCCTGGCCGTTGACCAGGAGGCGCCTCCCCTCTGCGGACGCCCGCCTACCCAGGGCTACCGCGCGCTGATCGTGGACGACCACGAGAGCGCCCGCCAGGTGATGCGTGAGCTGCTGACCCACTGGCAGTTCGAGACGCACGAGGCCGCGAGCGGCGAGGCCGCCGTCGATCAGGTACTGGCCATGGAGAGGCGCGGCACCCCGTTCGACTTCATCCTGATGGACTGGTGGATGCCCGGCGGGATGGACGGCAGGCAGACCTGTGAGGAGCTCGAGAGGCGCCGGCAGAACGGCGAGCTGGCGCAGACCCGCCCCCCGATCCTGATGGTGAGCGCCTACGACCGCAGCGAGCTGGCAATCCCCGAGGGGCTAACCCAGGACTTCCTGTCCAAGCCGATCACGGCCTCCGTCCTCTACCAGGCCCTGCTGCGGGCCGAGCAGGGCGACGCGGCCCTTCGCCCGAGGGCCACCGCGGGGACCAGCGCGCCGAATCTCGCCGCCCACCGGATCCTGCTCGTCGAGGACAACCAGACCAACCAGGAGGTCGCCTCGCTGCTGCTGGAGCGCGCCGGCGCGCAGGTCCGTGTGGCGGAGAACGGCGTGGAGGCCCTCGAGGCCGTCCGCGCGGAGGCGCCCGACCTGATCCTCATGGACCTGCAGATGCCGGTCATGGACGGCTTCGAGGCGTCGCGCCAGCTCATCGAGACCGGCTACACCAGCCCGATCCTCGCCCTGTCGGCGGCGGTCATGGAGGAGGACCGGCAGCGGGCCCAGGCCGCCGGGATGCGCGAGCTGATCAAGAAGCCCATCGACCGGGACCAGCTCTACGCTACCCTGCTCGCCTACCTGACGCCCGCCGCCCCTGCGGAGGCGCCTCGGGAGGCGGAGGCCGACGCCGCCCCTACGGGGCTCCTCCCCGCCGATCTCCCCGGTTTCGACCTCGACCAGGGACGCCGGCTCTTCGGCGGTGACGAGGCGGCCTACCTCCGCCTGCTGCGCAGCTTCAGGGGCCAGCTCCAGCAGAGCTACGCGCCGCTCATCGAGCACCTGCGCGCCGGCGACAGGGCGAGCGCCGAGCGGGTCGCCCACACGCTCAAGGGCGCCGCCGGCAACGTGGCCGCCCAGGAGCTCGCCCGCCTGGCCGAGCAGATCGAGAAGGCCCTCAAGCGCGGCGAGGAGGTGGACGAGGCGGCGATCAACACCCTCGAGCAACGCCTCGAGGAGACCGAGCAGACCTTGGGGGCGCTGACCGGCGACGGCGAGAGGAGCGGCACCGCCGGCTCCGCGGCCGCCCTGGAGCAGCTCCGGAGCAACCTGGCCAGTAGCGAGTGGGTCGAGGAGGCGACCCTGCAGGCCGCGGTGGCCTACCTCCGCAGCCAGGGGACCGCGTGCGGTGAGCTCGAGGCCCTGGTAGGGCGCCTGGCGTTCGACGAGGCCCTGCAGGAGCTGGAGCGCCTCGAGCAGGCAGCGGGCCTGCAGCGCTAAGCGGCCCTGTCAGGAGCGCGGCAGCGTCACCCCGGCCTGGCCCATGTACTTGCCGCCGCGGTCGGCGTAGGAGGTCGCGCAGGCCTCGTCCGACTCGAAGAAGAGCATCTGCGCCACCCCCTCGTAGGCGTAGATCTTCGCCGGCAGCGGGGTGGTGTTGGAGAACTCCAGGGTGACGTGCCCCTCCCACTCCGGCTCGAGCGGGGTGACGTTGACGATGATCCCGCAGCGGGCGTAGGTGGACTTGCCCACGCAGATGGTGAGCACGTTGCGCGGGATGCGCAGGTACTCGTGGGTGTAGGCCAGGGCGAAGGAGTTGGGCGGGATGATGCACACGTCCGCCTGGACGTCGAAGAAGCTGTTGGCGTCGAAGTTCTTGGGGTCGACCACCGCCGAGTTGATGTTGGTGAAGAGCTTGAACTCGTTGGCGCAGCGCACGTCGTAGCCGTAGCTCGAGGTGCCGTAGGAGATCACCCGCTGCCCCTCGGCCTCGCGGACCTGCTCCGGCGCGAAGGGCTCGATCATGCGGTGCTCCTCGGCCATGCGCCGGATCCAGCGGTCGGGCTTGATCGTCATTGCGGGGGCTCCATCAGGCGGATCGGGATTGCGGGGGCCGCCGGTACGCCCACCAGAGCAGCGCTGCCCCGAGGGCGATCATCGGCAGCGACAGGAGCTGCCCCATGGTGACCCAGCCGAGGGCGAGGAAGCCGAGGTGCGCATCCGGCATCCGGAAGAACTCGACGAGGAAGCGGGCGGCGCCGTAGCCGGCGAGGAAGAGGCCGGTGACCGCCCCCGCCGCGCGGGGCCGCGCCGAGAACCACCACACCACGGCGAACAGCGCCACGCCCTCGAGGGCGAGCTCGTAGAGCTGCGAGGGGTGGCGCGGGACCGGCCCGAGGGGCGGGTAGACCATCGCCCAGGGGACGTCGCTCGGCCGCCCCCAGAGCTCGCCGTTGATGAAGTTGCCCAGCCGCCCGGCGCCGAGGCCGATGGGCACCAGCGGGGCGGCGAAGTCGGACAGGCGCAGCAGCCCGACCCCGAGGCGGCGGGCGTAGAGCACGAGCGCCACGGCCACGCCGATCAGCCCGCCGTGGAAGGACATCCCCGGCTCCCAGAGGCGCAGCAGCGCCAGCGGGTCCGCCGTCCAGCCGCCGAAGTTGTAGAAGAGGTGGTAGCCGAGCTTGCCGCCGAGGATCACGCCGAGGGCGCTGAAGAAGACCAGGTCGTCGACCTGCCGGGCGTCCAGGGGGCTGTCCGGCCGGCGCGCCCGCCACCGCCCCAGCCCCCAGGCGGCGAGGAAGCCGACGACGTACATCAGCCCGTACCAGTGGATGGCCACCGGCCCGAGCTCGACGGCGATGGGGTTGATCTGCGGATAGGTCAGCATGGCGGCTCACCGTAGCCGCCGCGGCGCGCCGCTTCAAGCGCCGCGCCGCGGGGCTCGAGGGTCAGCCCCATGGAGAGGTCGACGGCGCGCACGTGCTTGGTCACGGCGCCGACGGAGATCCGGTCGATACCGGTGGCGGCGAGCCGGCGGACCCCTTCGAGCTCGACGCTGCCCGAGGCCTCCAGGGCGGCCCGCCCGGCGGCCTGCGCCACCGCCGTGCGGACCTGCTCGAGGTCGAAGTTGTCGAGCAGCACGGTATCCGCCCCGGCGGCGATGGCGGCCTCGAGCTGCTCGAGGCTCTCGACCTCCACGATCACCGGCGCCCCGGCGGCCCGCAGCCGCGCCAGCTCCACGGCCGGGGTGATCCCGCCGCAGGCGCTGATGTGGTTCTCCTTGATCAGGTAGGCGTCGTAGAGGCCGTGGCGGTGATTCACGCCGCCGGCGCAGCGCACGGCGTACTTCTGCGCCGCGCGCAGGCCGGGGATCGTCTTGCGGGTGTCGAGGACCTGCACGCCGGTCCCGGCGACGGCGTCGACGTAGCCGCGCACCGCGCTCGCCGTCCCCGAGAGGAGCTGGAGGAAGTTCAGCGCGGTGCGCTCGCCGGTGAGCAGCGCCCGCGCCGGGCCGCGCAGCCGGCAGAGGACGCTGCCGGCGCCGGCGCGGTCGCCCTCGGCGCAGGCCCAGCGGATCCCGACGCGGCGGTCGACCTGGCGGAAGACCTCCTCGAGCCACGGCCCGCCGCACACGACCGCCTCCTCGCGGAGCGTCACGGCGGCCTCGGCCTCGCGGGTGGCGGAGACCAGCGCCGCGGTCAGGTCGCCGCCGCCGACGTCCTCGGCCAGGGCGCGGGCGACGTCGGCCTCGATCGTCTCGCGCGGCGGGAGGGGGATGCTTACGGGCTCTGCCTGCATAGGGCGATCCTATCCGATTCGCTTGACCAGCACCTTCGAGCCCCGGGTGGCGTCGTAGAGCGCCCGGCGCTCCGCCGGCAGGGCCGGCGAGCCGGCCGGCTCGAAGCCGCGCTCGCGGAACCAGTGCTCGGCCCGGGTGGTGAGCACGAACAGCCGCTCGAGCCCCTGGCGCCGCGCCCGGCGCTCGAGCCGGTCCACGAGCGCCGCGGCCCGGCCGGCGTTCTGGTAGTCGGGATCGACGGCCAGGCAGGCGATCTCGCCGGCCCCCTCCCCGGGCCAGGGCAGCAGCGCCGCGGTGGCGATGACGGCGCCGTCGCGCTCGGCGACGCTGAAGTAGCCGATCTCCTCCTCGAGCAGCTCCTGGGAGCGGTGGACCAGGGCGCCGCTCGCCTCCAGGGGGCGGATGAGGGCGAGGATGCCGGGGATGTCGTCGATCTCGGCGGTGCGCAGGCTCTCGAAGGGCTCCGGGGCCACCAGGGTGCCGACGCCGTCGCGGGTGAAGAGCTCCAGCAGCAGGGCGCCGTCCTGGCCGCGGTCGAGCAGGTGGACGCGGCGCACGCCGGCGGTGCAGGCGGCGCAGGCGTTGCGCAGCAGCCGCCGCTCGGCGGCGTCGAGGGCGCCGCCGGCCGGCGCCTCGAGCCGCTGCCGGGCCTCGCGCGGGGTCAGCTCGCGCACGGGCCGGCCGTCGGTGCCGTGCAGCGGGGCCGAGCCGCTGAGGTAGATGAGCTTGTCGGCGTCGAGGGCCTCGGCGACGGCGCGGGCCACCGCCTCGGCGGCGAGGTTGAAGGTCTCGCCGGTGGGCGAGTAGCCCAGCGGCGAGACCAGGGCGATGTCGCCGCCGTCGAGGCGGTGGCGCAGCGCCGCGACGTCGACGCGCCGGACCTCGCCGGTGTAGAGGTGGTCGACCCCGCCGCGCACCCCGACGGGCCGGGCGGTGATGACGTTGCCGGAGACGACGCGCAGGCGCAGCCCGGCCATGGGCGAGGCGGCCACGCCGGTGGACAGGCGTGCCTCGAGCTCGGTGCGCACCTCGCCGACGGCCTCCTTGACGCACTCCAGGGCCGCGGCGTCGGTCAGGCGCAGGCCCTCGCCCCCCTCGGCGTAGCGCGGCGCCAGGCCGCGCTCGGCGAGGCGCGCCTCCACCTGGGCCCGGGCCCCGGGGACGAGCACCAGCCCCACGCCGAGGCTGGCGAGCACGGCGATATCGCGGACGAGCCCCTCGACGGCCGGGGGCCGGAGCGCCTCGCCGGGGAAGGCGACGACGAAGGTCCGGCCGCGGTGGGCGTTGATGTACGGGGCGGCGTGGCGGAACCAGTCGACGAACTGCCCGGTGCCGAGCTCGGTCAGGCGCATCGCGGCCGCGGTGCTAGAGGTCGCCGCCGAGGCCCCGGCGCCGGGGCCGCAGCCGCGGCAGGATCAGGCCGAGGAGCAGGCCGCCGACGAGCACACCCGCGCCGGCGAGGAACCAGTCCCGGCGGTCGCTGCTCTGCAGCCGGCGGTTGCGCTCCTTGAGCGCCTCCCGGCGCTCGATGAGCTTCGAGACCCGCTCCTTGAGCTCCTCGTTGGCCTCGACGAGCTCGTAGCCCCGCTGCGCCTTCTCGAGCTCGCCCTCGAGGGTGGCGATGCGCTCCTCGGCGGCGGCGAGCTCCTCCTGGAGGCCCGCCTTGTCGGACTCGGCGGCGGCGAGCTGCGACTCCAGCTCCTCGATCTCGCTGCGGGCGGCGGCGAGCTCCTGCTCGACGTCGCCGATGCGCAGCCGCGCCGGGCGCTGATCCATGAGAAAGCGCTCCTGGACCCAGCCGGTCTGCCCGTCCGCGCGGACGTAGGCCCACTGCTCCAGGGTCTGCTCGCTGTAGTCGGCGCCCTCGGGCGGCGGCAGGGTCTCGACGCGGGTACCGGTGGGGAGGACGCGGTAGATCTTGTACTGGCTGCCGGGCCCGCGGCGGAAGGTGATGTGGAGCTCGTCGCTGACGTAGCGCTCCGCGGCGGCGACGGGGCCGGCGGGCGCCAGCGCGGCGACGGCGATCAGCAGGGCGAGAAGGGCGGTGAAGGCTTGCGGCTTGGCCAACGGACTGGACTCCACGCGAGTGGCTTCCAGCGCATTCTAACAGCGGATGCGCCGGGAGCGCCCTCCCGGATTGCGCGCCGCCCCCGCGGGCCGCAGAATAGGCGCCCCACCGAGGAGCCCCGACTGATGCAGCAACGTCCGAGCCTACGCCTCAAGCCCGGCGAGGAGCGCCGCCTGCGCGCCGGGCACCTGTGGGTCTTCAGCAACGAGGTCGACACGGCGAGCACGCCGCTGCGCGCCTTCGCCCCCGGCGAGCAGGCCGTGCTCCTCGACGCCCGCGGCAAGGCCCTGGGCAGCGTCTACGTCAACCCCAACTCGTTGATCTGCGCCCGGCTGGTCAGCCGCGATCCGCAGGTGGCCCTGGACCGCTCGACGCTCACCCACCGCCTGCAGATCGCTGCGGCCCTGCGCGAGCGCCTCTTCCCCGAGCCGTGGTACCGGCTGATCCACGGCGAGGCCGACGGCCTGCCCGGCCTGGTGATCGACCGCTTCGGCGAGACCTGCGTCGTGCAGCCGAACACCGCCGGCATGGAGCACCAGGTCGAGGCGGTGGCGGCGGCGCTGGAGCGGGTCGTCGGCCCCCGGCACATCCTGGTGCGCGCCGACAGCCCGGTCCGCGAGCGCGAGGGGCTCGAGCCGTGGACGGGGTGGCTCGGCGGCGAGGGCCCCGAGGCGCTGGAGGTCCGCGAGGGGGGCCTGGCCTACGAGGTCCCCGCCCGGGACGGGCAGAAGACCGGCTGGTACTTCGACCAGCGCGCCAACCGCGCCCGGCTGGCCGCCTACGCCGCCGGGCAGCGCGTCCTCGACGCCTACAGCTACGCCGGCGGCTTCGCCGTCGCCGCGGCCGCCGCCGGGGCGCAGGAGGTGGTGGCCGTGGAGCGCTCCGCGGCGGCGTGCGACCGCATCGCCGCCAACGCCGAGCGCAACGGCGTCGGCGACCGGGTGGCCGTCGTCGAGGCGGACGCCGGCGAGTACCTCGCCGCCGCCCGCCTCGAGGGCGAGCGCTTCGACGTCGCGGTGCTCGACCCGCCGGCGTTCATCAAGCGCCGGCGCGACCGCAAGGCCGGCGAGCGCGGCTACCGCAGCGTCAACGAGGCCGCCCTGCGGCTGCTCGGGCGCGACGGCGTGCTGCTGAGCTGCTCCTGCTCGGCCCACCTCGCCGAGGAGCGGCTCGCCGGGATCCTTCTCGCCGCCGGGCGCCACCTCGACCGCTCGGTGCGCATCCTCGAGCGCGGCGGCGCGCCGCCGGACCACCCGGTCCACCCGGCGATCCCCGAGACCGACTACCTCAAGGCGCTCCTCGTGCGCTCGGTCATCGCCTCGAGCCTGCCGTAGGCCGCATACCCTTCAGGGAGGCCACGACGATTGGAGGGCTCGAGATGCGAGCTTACCTAGATCTATTCCAGCAAATCCTGGAGAGGGGCGCTGACAAGGGGGATCGCACGGGCACTGGCACCCTGAGCCTCTTCGGGGCGCAGGTCCGCTCCGACCTTAAGGAGGGGTTCCCCCTTCTCACCACCCGGAAGGTCAACTATCGGGCAGCCTTCGAGGAGATGCTCTGGTTCTTGCGCGGCGAGACCAACATCAACACCCTCCCGGCCAAGATCTGGGACAGCTGGGCCGATGCGACGGGGAGTCTGGGCCCGATCTACGGGGCCCAGTGGAGAGGTCAGAGCCCCAATCAGCCCATCGACCAGATTGCCCAGGTCATGGAGGGCCTACGGACCCACCCCGACAGCCGGCGGCATGTGGTCTCCGCCTGGATCCCCGCGGACCTGCCCGAGGAGGACCGCCTGCCGCACGAGAACGCCCGCGAGGGCCGCATGGCGCTGGCGCCCTGCCATACCCTCATGCAGCTCTATACGCGGCCATTGAGCCAGGAAGAGCGCCTATCGCTGATGCCCGGCCGGGACTCCGGAGGCTCTGCGCCCGAGCGTGGGCTCTCTCTTCAGCTGTACCAGCGCTCGGCAGACATGCCTGTGGGAGGCGCAGCCTTCAACTGCCCTCAGTACGCCATGCTGACCCACCTCATCGCGTTTCAGCTGGGCATGGTAGCCGATGAGTTTATCCACACCATCGGGGACGCCCACATCTACAAGAACCAGATCGAGGGCGTGAAGGAGCAGCTAGCCCGGGAGCCGCGCCCCCTCCCCCATCTCAGGATTACTGCCAGGCGTGAGCGGATCGAGGATTACACCGCGGAGGATCTCGAGGTGAGCGACTATAACCCTCACCCGGCCATCAAGTTCCCGATCGCGGTATGAGCGAGATCGTCCTCGTCGCCATCATGGGCCGCAACCGGGTCATCGGCGCCGACGGCGAGCAGCCGTGGCACTTCCGCTGCGACCTCGAGCGCTTCAAGGCCCTGACCCGCGGCCACCCCGTGCTCATGGGCCGGCGCACCTTCGCGGCCATCGGCCGCCCCCTGCCCGGGCGGACCAACATCGTCCTCTCCCGCGACCCCCGCCTCGCCCTGGAGGGCGCCGAGGTGGCCGCGGGCCTCGAGCCGGCCCTCGAGCGGGCCGCCGCCGCCCCCGGCGGCGAGCGGATCATGGTCATCGGCGGCGGCGACCTCTACCACCAGTGCCTCGGCCGGGCGCAGCGCATCGAGCTCACCGTCGTCGACGACGCCCCCGAGGGCGACACCCGCTTCCCCGCCCTCGACGGCCGCTGGCAGGAGACCGCCCGCGAGGAGGCCGCGGAGGGCGGCTTCCGGCTCTCCTTCCGGACGTACCGCCGGGCCGGCTGAGGCGCCACGCGGTTTAGGGGATTCCCGGGCCGGAGCTATCATGGGGCGCCGGCGCCACTCCGGGCGCGCCTGGCGACAGGCGCTACGCCCCTCGGCCGGGAGCCCCAACCCAAGAGGAGGAGCATCGCATGAGAAGAGTGCTGACCATCGCCACGGCCACCGCCCTGGCCGCCCCCGCGGCGGCCCTCGCCGAGGACAGCGGCGACGAGGGCCCGGAGCTCTACGGCTGGGTCAACGTCGCGCTGAACAGCGTCGACTACGACAACAGCGGCAACTACCGAGACAAGGAGGGAGACCTGTCCGAGAAAGGCGCCTACGGCGCCTCCAACGGCGGCGACCTCACCCTGACCAACAACACCTCGGCCATCGGCATCCGCGGCGCCGAGCAGCTCGACCCCGGCCTCAAGGCCGTCTACCAGTGGGAGGCCGGCGTCTACTGGAACCAGCACGACGAGGACCGCGGCCTGACCAACCTCCAGCGCGACAGCTTCATCGGCCTCGAGGGGCGCTACGGCCGGCTCGTCGCCGGGCGGCTGCCGCTGAGCAACCAGCACGCCCAGAAGAGCAACCTCTTCAAGCACCAGCTCGGCACCGTCGCCGAGTTCATGGCCTTCGGCGGCGCCGGCCTGGTGGACGGCAAGCCGACGCTAATCCCGAGCCGCATCAGCAACGCCCTGCGCTACTCGGTGCCGCTGACCGAGACCCTTCGGGCCAGCCTCACCTACAGCCCCAGTGGCAACGACGACAGCGACCAGACCGGCGAGGACCGCGAGGAGGACGGCGTCGGCGGCCAGCTCCTCTACAAGGGCGGCCCCTACACCGCGCGGCTGACGGTCTTCGAGGACCAGCTCATCGACGCCGACGAGCCGCTCGTCGCCGTCAACGGCAGCTGGGACTACGGCGCCGGCAAGCTCGTCGGCGAGCACGCCCAGGTCGACGACACCACCGCCACCACCCTCGGCGCCACCTACCGCCTGCCGAGCGGCGACCTGAAGGCGCAGGCGGTGGCCACCAGCGACTACGGCAACGGCACGGACATCGACGACCCGTCCATGTACGTCGTCGGCTACGACCACTTCCTCGCCGAGCGGACCAAGCTCTACGCCGTCGCCGCCGTCGGCCAGGACGGCGCCACCCTCACCGGCTACGGCTACGACTCCTCGGAGGGGGCAGGGAAAAAGGACGACACGCTCGGCGAGTACCGCCCCCGCACCGCGGACGGGGTTGACCAGGAGGACAGCACCGGCCTCGCCCTCGGCATCCGGCACGTCTTCTAGCCGCCGCTGCCGGCTCCGCCGGCGGAGGCGGAGCCGCCCGGCGGCCTGCCGACCGAAAAGGCGCCTGCGGGCGCCTTTTTTTGCGCCCGCCTACTCGTAGTGGACGCCGGGCCTGGGAGCGCAGCCGCTGGGCGGACGGGGAGGCCGCGGTGGCGATGCCCTCCGGCCGGGCGGGCAACGCCTACAC
>NZ_NRSH01000003.1 GCF_016584055.1 Halorhodospira neutriphila | reverse complement strand
GCGAGCGGGAACCACCCGACACCATTCCGAACTCGGCAGTGAAACCGCTCAGCGCCGATGATAGTGCGGCAAACGCCGTGCGAAAGTAGGTCATCGCCAGGCCCCCTACAAACCAAGCCCCCATAGCCCATAAGCTATGGGGGCTTTTTTTTGGGCTATACCCCGCCCCCCCTGGGGGGTCGCTACGAGAGCTCACGCAGGAGCTGCTCGAGGGCCTCAACCTCCGCCTCGTTTAGCAGGTCCGAGGTCTTGGGTGTGGGGCTGAGGCGCTGGGCGTGGCGCAGTGTCCGCTCGATCTCCCGACGGTAGAGCCGCCGGGCGTACACCTCATTGTAGGTCTCGGGCTCGAAGAGCTTGCCCATGAGCCGGTCTCCTAAGCTAGCAGGGAAGGGCAGCCCAGCATCCATTCCGTTGCACTGTTCTCTTATTAAAAAGTATAGCTTCCTCGCCGACGTACTCCTTCCCGCGCCGGCCCACAGCGTCTCCTCGCTTGTAAACATCCTATACTGACCCCATATCCGCCCGTCGGCGGGCGAGGATGAGTAGTACCTAAGGGGGGTAGGGTGGGTCTTGGATAAGGTGATCGTGACGGTCAGGCGAGAGATCCTCTGCGACTTTGACGGGATCCTCTACGGCAGTGATGCCGGAGGACGGGGGACCCGCCGGCTAACGGGGAAACCCGTAGAGGGGGCCATTGGGTGGCTGCTCGACTGCCTTGCCTACGGCCTCGAGGTATGGATCTACTCCGAGCAGCGCAGTCGGCGCTTCCTGGGGCGCCGGGCCATGCGCCGGTGGCTGCGCCACTGGGGAGCGCAGCACTTCGAGCGCCAGGCCGGGGCGGGGTGGTTCGAGGCGGGGTATGTAGGAGCGCTCGTGCCGAATACGAAGGCACGCGCAGCGGGCCGCTGGCTGGTCCAGCAGCTGCGCTGGCCGAGGCGGCTGAGGCCCGAGGCGGTGGGGCTCGCGCTTTCCCAGCGCTCCACCGCCGGCGGCTTCCCCCACCCCGCGGAGCTGATGACAGGGGGCGCCGCAGCCACAACAGCGGCGGGCTCGGAGACGAGCTCAGAGCAGGAAGACGGTGGCCAGCCCCAGGAAGGACATAAAGCCCACCACGTCGGTCACCGTGGTCAGGATCACGGACCCCGAGAGGGCGGGGTCGATCCCCGAGCGCTTGAGGAGCAGCGGGATGACGATCCCCGCAACGCCGGCGGCCAGCATATTGATCACCAGGGCAGCCGCGATGATGACGCCGATCCCGAGGCTGCCGAACCACAGCACGGCCAGGACGGCGACCACCAGCGCCCACAGCAGGCCGTTGAGGGCGGCGATACCGACCTCCTTGCGCAGCAGCCACGCGCTGTTGATTCGGCTGATCTGGCCTAGCGCCAGGCCGCGGATGGCCAGCGTCAGGGTCTGGCTGCCCGCGATGCCGCCCATGCTAGCGACGATGGGCATGAGCACGGCCAGTGCCACAATCTTGTCCAGGGCATCCTCGAAGCGGCCGATGACCCAGGCGGCGAGAAAGGCCGTCGCCAGGTTGATGCCGAGCCATACCGCCCGGCGCTTGGCGCTGGGCAGCACCGGGGCGAAAAGGTCCTCCTCCTCGTCCAGGCCGGCCATGTTCATCAACGCCTGCTCGGAGTCCTCGCGGATGACATCGACGATGTCGTCGATGACGACGCGGCCAAGCAGCCTGCCAGCCTCGTCAATCACCGGGGCGGAGACCAGGTCGTGGGTCTGGAAGAGCGTCGCCATGTCACGGGCGCTCATGGTCACCGGGATGCTATCCACATCGGTAGCCATCAGCTCGGCTACAGCCACCTCCGGGTCGTGCGAGACCACCCGTGCCAGCGGCAGGGTCCCCACGAAGAGGCCATCGCGGTCGACCACCATCAGGGCGTGGGTGTTATCGGGTACCTCCTCCTTGAGGCGCAGGAAGCGCCGCACAGCCTCGAGGCTGACATCCGCGCGCACGGCGATGGCGTCCGTACGCATCAATCGCCCGGCGCTATCCGCCTCGAAGGCGAGCGCCTCCTGCAGGCGCGTCCGCTGCTGCTCGTCCATGGAGCGCAGCATGTCCTCGGCCACCTGCTGGGGCAGGTCCTCGAAGAGCTCGGCCAGGTCGGTCGTGTCCAGCCCGGTGGCGGCAGCGACGATCTCGGCGTGGTCCATGTCCTCGATGAGGGTGCTGCGCACCTCATCGCGCACGTGCAGCAGCACCTCACCGTCGATCTCGCCGGGGACGCGCTCCCACAGGCGCAATCGTGCTGCCGGCGGCAGCGACTCCAGGAGCAGGGCGATCTCCGCGGGCTCGAGATCCGCGATCACGCCATCGACGTGGTCGAGCCGCTCGCTCTCCAGCGCCAGGTGAATCCGCGACAGGCGGTCTTCCAGGGTCTCGGTGGCCTCGGTCATGGGTCTCTCCTTTTGTACCAGGCCCGGCAGCAGAGCCCGGCGCTGGTGCGCGAGTGGGGACTCATACCCCATCTGGGCGCCCGTCGGCGGGGTGGCGCTCCATAATCCGTGAAGATAAGGGGGGTAGGCTATCCCCGCGGACGCGGGGTAGGCCATAGATCTCGCCTATGAGAGCCGCCGGTCGGCGGCGCAGCTCCCGCGGGCGCGCGGGGGCCTGGCACGGGCCGAGCTACCGGCGAGGCTGCCTACGCGCCTTCGATAGCAGGTACTCGGCCACGGCCTGATAGGCCGGCAAAGAGGTCGGATCGATGTCCGCGTTGCTCGCGGTCGGGAAGGACGCGAAGCGGACGAGCACCATCTCCGCGGCGGGGTCGATATAGATCGTCTGGCCGTGCACGCCGCGTGCTGCGTAAGCGCCGTGGTCGTTGTGAAGCACCCACCACATGCTGCGATAGCTCCCGCCCGCGAGCGTCTCGTAGCCGCCTTTCGCAAAGGCCCGCTTGCTGCCGCCCGCCCGGATGCCCTCGACCACCTCGGCGGGGAAGAGCCGCTCGCCGTTGATCTCGCCGCCATCGAGCATGAGAAGGCCGACCCGGCCGAGATCCCGCAGCCCCGCGCTGAGCCCCCCGCCGGCGAAGGGCGTGCCCTTGCCGTCGACGGTCATGTAGGCGTCCTGCTCGGCCCCCATCCGGCTCCAGAGCCGCTCCGAGAGCAGCTCGGTCACCGCTTGGCCGCTGACGCGCGAGAGGATCCAGCCGAGCGCGTCGGTGTTGACCGTCCTGTAGTGAAAGGCCTGGCCGTGCTCGCCTTCGGGCGGGACCGTCTGGAGGTACTCGAAGTAGCCGTCGGGGCCCTCGTACGCCGGGGGCTTGGGCAGCGGGCTCGCGGCTGCCGAGTAGCGCCAGATATCGGCGTCCGGGTCGGAGTAGTCCTCGCTGTAGGCGATCCCCGTCGTCATGTCCAGGACCTGCCGCACCGTGGCGTCGCCAAAGCCGCTGTCAGCGAGCTCCGGGACGATCGAGGAGACCCGGCGCCCCTCATCCAGCGTGCCTTCCGCTATCAGGATCTCGGCCAGCAGCCCGATCAGCGACTTGGTCATCGACATTGCCCCGTGCTTACCGGCCTCGTCGAGGCAGCCGAGATACCGCTCGTAGACGACCTCGCCTTGGTGGAGGATCAGGATCCCGTCGGTGTAGTTGGCCGACAGCGCCTCCTCGAAGGTCATCTCCTCGGTAGCGCCGAGGGGCGTGAAGGTGAGCGCGTCGATGGCCTGCTCGTCCCGCGCGTACGCCAAGGGGGCCGGCGCGCCGAGGCCCCGGCTCACCTGCTCGGTGGGCAGGAGCTCGCGGAGGTGGCAGACGCTCCAGCGCAGCTTGGGGAAGCTGAAGAAGTTCGACTCCGGCTGCCTGATCAACTTGGACGCGGGGGGCGGGAAGCCCTCCATCCAGCGGAGCGCTTGCGGGTCGGACTCCGCGGCCGTAAGCGGTTTTGACTGCGCGGCCGCGCCGCTCAAGGCCCCCGCGAATAGGGCTAGGAACGCGGCGACCACCATCACGCGGGAGGCTGCGTACGCCATGGTGGAGGCCTCGTTTGGTATCGCCCTGGTACTTGTATTATGGATCTTCTCTGCGGCTTTTCAGGCCAGTGCGCCGGCACGGAGACGGCCCACACCGTGGCGCCGGCTGACGAGCGCCGACGCAGCGCCAGCCGGCAGCCGCACCACCAGCCCCATGCACGGGCGAAGGCCACCGCGGCCGGGCGGCGCCGGAAGCCGGCCTGAACGACGGCCGCGCCCCAAGGCTGCTTCGCCTTGGCATATGTGGCCGCTCGTGGGTGTTCCCTCCCTACCGCTGATGAGTTCTGCGCCTGGTCTCTTTCGTCACCGTCATCTGGGGTTCCTATCACGGATTGGCCCTGTTCCATGTGGTGGGGGAGCCATTCCTTGAGACCTAGCACCGGGAACAAGGTTTATCCGCTGTAAGGCGGGTAGCAGTGCTCCTCCCGACACCATTTTGGTGAGTCGTGGTGTTGCTCGATTTGATATCGGTTCGGATTCTTCGATAATGGGGCTTGAATAAACCGTTTGGGATTGCTGTAAAATCGTTTCTGAAATCCCTCAGTCAAGGTTTGAAGTGATGGCAGAATCCGTATTCGAGTCTCCGGCTTCCGAAGAGACCGTCCTCGACTCGATCCAGGAGGGCCTCGAGCAGCTCAGCCTTCCGGGCCTGCAGAAGGTCGAGAAGGCCCTCGAGCAGGAGCGCAAGCGCCGCGAGAAGGAGGCGCGCAAGCAGGCGCAGCAGGAGATCCGCGAGGTCGCGCAGCGCTACGGGCTCAACGTCGATGATCTGCTAGCGCAGGCCGACACCACGAAGGGCCCGAAGGGCAAGAGCAAGGGCAAGGTGCCGCCGAAGTTCCGGCATCCCGAGGACAGCTCGATGACCTGGACGGGCCGCGGCCGCAAGCCGAAGTGGGTCCAGGCCTGGGAGGAGGCCGGCGGTGATATCGAGGAGCTGCGCATCCCCGAGCAGAGCGCCGGGTAAACAGAGAATCGCGCGGGGCCGCCTGGGCCTCGCCGATTTCTTACCGCTGACCTTCGGCCAAGGCCGCGAAAGGGCCAAGCTGCTGGCGCCCGTCGCCCCGGGATGGTTCCGTCTTTGGGGGGCGCACGGCGATGGCACCTGGCTATCCTGAGTGGACCCTGGAGCTGGTGCGCATCGAGCCCGCGCGCGGGATTCGGCGTTTCTACACGCTCACCCTGGAACGCGACCTCTTCGCCCCCATCCGGCTAGTGCGCCGCTGGGGGCGAATTGGGAGCCGGGGCAGAGGGCAATACCGCGTTGAGGTCTTTGCCGATCTCGAGAGCGCCCAGCGCCGCGTGGCGCATTACTACCGCGCTCGGTTGCGCCGCGGCTATACCGAGCACTCGGCGGATCCGCTTTTCAGGACCGCGGTGCTCGCGGCCCAGGAGGCCCCTGCCGCGGAGTGGAGGACGCGGGAGTGATGGGCCAGTACAGGCATGGGGGATGGAATCCGCCAGCTGAGCTCAGCTTGACGGAATCCCAGCGACGCCGCCCAATGAGAAGTGGTGCGTGCGAAGGGGGAGCGACCAGGCTCACCCGGGGAGGTTCGCACTTGGGAACTCTCTTTGAAAATCAGTGGCTTGTGTTTTGGCACGGGGGCGTAAGCCCGCGCAGCACAGGGCGAGGAGAAGGGTTCGCTCAGAGCTCCGAAAGAAGCGTTGTCCCTCCGGTAGATATAAGGCGGCCGGCTCATCCCCAACGGGAGTTGGGGTTCCGTTGAAGCGGGCAGCATCTACCCGAGGACATGCCGCGCCGGCTGGCTCATCCCCAACGACGGTTGGGGTACCGTTGAAGCTTGATGAAGCGGCGCACGCCCGGCGTGGTCGCTGCCGGCTCATCCCCAACGACGGTTGGGGTACCGTTGAAGCCCCGGAACCCGGTTGAAGCTCAACCAAGCCGGGGAGGGCTCATCCCCAACGACGGTTGGGGTACCGTTGAAGCCCGAGCATCGACCACGGCATCCTGCGCCAGCTGATCGGTTCATCCCCAACGACGGTTGGGGTACCGTTGAAGCGACACCACCGGCCACGCCAAGGCCAACCGCATCCTGGCTCATCCCCAACGACGGTTGGGGTACCGTTGAAGAATGGTCGTCCACCAGCCCTACCGTTGGCAGCTGGAAGCTCTCCCCAACGAAGGTTGGGGTCCTTTCAGCCGTGCGTGAGTAACCCCAGCCCGGCTCCCGCGCCAGCACCGAGCAGAAGCGGGCCTGTTACGGGCTGGTGGAACTCGAGCGTCGGGAAGAGGCGCGGGTAGCTGCTCAGGTAGTGCGGGACTTCCACGCCCCCGGTAGAGCAGACCCCGGGGATGCTGGGGGCCTTGTTCAGGTGGATCCGCCGAACTGCCTCCTCGGGGATCCCGGCGTAGCGCAGCAGGCGCCGCGCCGCCTTGGCGGGCCGGGGCTTCCCCCGGCGGGTATCGAAACCCGGCAGGACCACCGGCGAGGCCGCCGTCCAGCTTGTGCTCTTCTCCAGGAAGCGCCACAGCAGCTTGTCGTCGGAAAGCCGGGGTACGGGCGTGAGGAGGCCCTTGGCCTCGCTACGACGGTCGCGGTCGATGAGCTCGGCGGCCGTCAGGCGCAAGAGCACGGCGTCCCAGACCGCCTGCGGTAGGGCGGGCGAAGCGGCGATGAGTACCCGCCGCACGCGACCGTCGGCCCACTGGTGGGCGACGTTCGGTACCGGGGCGATGTAGAGCCGTTGCTCGGGATCCCCGTGGCCGAGCAGGCCAGCGATTGTCGCCTCGTCGAGCCCGCTGAGCCGGGCGGCCTCGTGGACGGCGTGGCGCGTCATCCCTGCCACGCGCATTGCCTCCCCGCCCGGGACTGCCAGCGGCCCTGAATCGTCCGGCAGCCGGAGGTTGAAGGCCTGGAAGCGCAGCGCCGGCGGCGCCAGCGGATCCCGGTACGCGACCCGAGTGGCCGGGGGCTCCGCGACGCCGGCCACACGGCCGCCCCGGATGCGCTGGCGGCTCTGCTGGTAGGCGGCCTCAAGCCGGTCTACTTCGCCGGTGCGCGGGACTGCCATGAGCTCCGCGCCGAAGGTCGAGTCCGGCGCCCACTGGTATCCCCACCGCGGCTCCTCCACCTCTTGCCATCGTGCCGTGGCCGTCGCTAGGTCAGCGCCTTGGCCGAGTAGCGTCAGGCCCTCGGCGAGGAGGTCGAAGGCCGCCGGATCCGGATCGGGCTCGGGGCAGTGCCACCGGTACTCTACCGGCCCGGGGACGGACCAGGGCTGGCGCAGGCGCATGGTCCGCAGTTTGCTCTCCCGTCGACGCGCCTGCGCCGGTCGGCCGCGGTGGTGGGCATCCATCACCTGGTCGCCGTCGTTGTTGGGGACGGAGGTGCGTACCGGGGCTAGCCGCTCGGGCGCTGGTCCGAGGATGACTGGGGGCTCGAGCGATTCCAGGCGCTGCAGCGCGGCGACCCCGCGCTGCCCGGCGCCGCCGGGTTGGCAGGCGCCGGCGAGCAGCGCCCGGAAGAGGCGCGCAGGGGAGGGGGGCCACTCCTCGCCGTGGTAGCTCGGCTGGCCCGGCGCATCGGCGAGCCAGTGGACTGTCAGGTGCAGAATCGGCATGTCACTCTTTAGCCCCTTTCTGCACCAGCTTCTTGCCCGCCTTGGGATCGTACTGCGCCTCGCGCACGGTCTCTCCGGGCCGGATACCGAGCTCGCGGGCCGCCGGCAGGGCGGTATCCTCGAGGAAGTTCTCGACCTCCTCGGCGCCGAACTCGATCGCCTCGCGGCGGCCGTCCCGGCGGACCACCGCCAGGCTCGGGGTGCCGTCCGGCACCAGCCAGCAGCCGGTGCGCAGGTCGTACTCGCGGCCCCCGTGCCAGAGCCCAGCCAGCGCCAGGCCTAGGATGTACTGGCCTAGGCCGGAGCAGGCCCGCTCGCGCTTGCGGCACTCGCCGAGGTGCAGGGTGGCGATCTGCTGGATGGCGCCGTGGACCATCACGCCGCCGTGCTGATCCACCGAGGGCGTGGGCGCAAAGCCGACCTCCGCCCCCTTCTTCCACTCCTGCTCGCTGAACTCGAGGTCCTCGCGGGAGAAGGTTGCGGCGAACTGCGCCGAGCGGGTGAAGACGTCGACATCCCAGGCGTAGATCTCGCTACGGATCAGCCGCCGGATCTTCACCCGCGTATCCCGGCTGTCCCAGGCGCCGTAGACCAGGGAGGTCGGGGAGAGTTGGGCGACCGGGAGCGGGTTGCCGGCATCCATGGCCTCGAAGACCTCGCGGATCTCCTTCTGCAGGTCGCTAGTACGGATTGCGGCGTCCGCGAGCCGGTGCGGCAGCTCCGTCAGCGGCACCGTGCGCTCGCCGGCGGTGATCGTCACCCGGGGTATGGCGTCGGCCCGCTCCTCGGTGAAGGTCGACTCCATCCGATTGGCCTGGCTCTGGACGGTGTCCAGGGTGGCCACCCAGCGCCCGTCCTTGAGCTGATTGACCGTGTAGGGAGTGTCATGTCGGTGGGTTTTGCGGTTAGGTTCTGGTGGGTAAGTTGCTGGAAATATAGGTAATTCCCAGCCTTCCATAGGCGCCAGGGGCTGTTTTAACCGCAGCGCTGCTGCCTCGGTGTCCGTTAGCAGATCCGGGATGCGCGCCATCGTTACTCTCCGATGAAGTGGGCAGGCTTGAGTTGCTTGTACTTGTCGCTCCCCGTGTCCTCGATCTCGGTCGCCCACATCCCGTGGGAGAGGTGAGAGGTGCCGGCGAAGGCGAGTGGCGCCAGGGTCAGCGGTGCCGGCGCCCACAGGGCGTAGCGGAAACCGGTCTCTCGGTCGCCCTGAACCGGGAAGCGCTGCAGTGCCAGGAAGGCGAGCAACTCGACGTAGGGACGACGAAGATGCTGGAGGTGGCGGTGCTCGTTCACTGACCAGCCCAGGCGGAGGCTGTGCCAGTTGCCTTGCGGGTCGACACCGAAGTTCCCAGAGGTCGGCGCCTGCTCGCTGACCCACGCAGCGGGATCGCCGGCCCGGGCGGCGCGGATCAGATTGGTCAGGACCGAGCGGGGCGACTGCTGGCCCGCCCAGAACTTGAACCCCGGGTTCAGCCCGTAATCCGGCTGCCACCAGTCCAGGCGCAGGTCGCCGAGCATGACCTCCTGGGCCCCTTCCTGCGGATCCTCGGCGACGAGCTCTGTGAGGGCGCGGGGCTGGAAGGGGGCGTGGAAGTACCAGTTGCCGCCCGCCGGCTCGAAGCCGCACTCCGCTTCCGGCGCCTCGCGGGCGATCAGCCAGGTGAGCCCGGCGCAGGCGAGCACCTCGCCGGGGTTGCTCGGATCGATCGGGACCGGCTCAGCCATGGAATGCCTCCTGCGCGGCGTAGCCGCTGGAGACCCAGCCGTCGGCACACTTGAGCAGGGCCTCGAGCCAAGCCAGTCCCCAGAAGCCGAAGTGGTGCTGGAGCCGGGCGAAGCGCCGCTCGGCCTCACGTGCCAGCGAGGCCGCGACGGTGTCCGGCAGCTCCGGATCCCACTGCCGGCGCTGCGGGAAGCCCGGGCGAGCGTGGCCGTGGTGGGCGGCGATCAGGTGCAAGGTCAGCTCCCGCTGCAGCGCCTCATTCCCTGCGGCGGGTAGCTCCCGCTCCGCCCGGCCGAGGGAGCCGAACTCGTGCCGGTAGCCGCCGAGGAGCTCGGGGCGGAACTGGCCTCGCCGGCTCTTCGCCAGCGGCGGTAAGCCGCGCTGGCCGGCGGCGCGCTGCCAGACCCGAGCCTCCTTGCCCGTGTCGTGGCGCTCACCGGCGGCCTCCAGGGCCTCAACCACCCAAGCCTCGAGGCCTAGCGCCCGGGCGATCCGGCCGGCGGCCTCGCCTACGCTCGCCTGATGCGCCGCCAGGGTCTCCGCCTGCCGGGCCAGGCGAGTGAGCTCCGTGTCGGCCTCCAGGGCCAGCTCATCCGGGCGTCGGCGGGCGTAGACCCACCAGTGCGGCTCGGCCTCTTCGTCGCCTGCATCGTGTAGCGGAACCCGCCACTGGATGGCTCGACCGGCCCAGCTCGGTACCGTTTCGGGAGGCTCATCGCTGTGCGCCTCGAAGCGCAGGCCTTCCTCATCGTCGGCCAGATCCGTTACCGGCCCCGCTGCGCCGCCCTCCAAGAAGCCCGCTTTGGAGAGCCCACCCACCTCGGCAGGCAGTATGAGCGTGGCGTAGGCCAAGCCCGCCGCTTGGGGGCGGGAATCGGGAGAGACGGTCACCGCCTGGGCGCGGTTGTCCGGGCCCACCCGCAGGGCCTGAAAGGTGCCGTAGCGCTCGGCGCAGTCGGCCAGGGCTTTCGTGACGGCTGGCAGCGGCGCCTTGAGCAGCTCTCGCGGGCTCGGCGGCAGGAGGGTCAGGGCCTCATGCGCCGCCTCGGCCCCGCCCCACTCGAGCAGCCGCGCCAGGTCGTAGCGCCAGAGGAGCTGCACCTCCGGCGGCTCGGGCTCGTCGGTGACGCCGCGCAGGTAGGGGGTGACCGGCGGCAGCTGAACGTCGGCGTTCGTTGCCGCCAGGAGCTCGAGGCGCTCGGCTGCCAGGGGTGCGGAGCGGGGCCTCGGCGAGGCCGCCTCGGCCAGGGTCTCGGGCGGGATCGCCAGCAGGTCGCTCGGTGCGAGTCGATCCTGCCCGCTCAGCAAGGCCAGGGCACGCTCGCAGGCGGCCGCGTAGCGGTGCTTCGCGTCCTGGTCGACCTTCTCCGGGCGGTACTGGATCTCCTTGGGCGTGTAGACGATCACCACCGAGCTGGCGGCGTGGCGCCCGGCGCGGTTGACCCGGCCGAGGCGCTGGATCAGCGCGTCCATCGGCGCCAGATCCATGACCAGATGATCGGCGTCCAGGTCTACGCCCACCTCACCGGCGGCGGTGGCGATGAGGTAGACCGGCTCTGCAGGTGTCCCTGCCGCCTGCGGATCGGCGAAGTAGTGCCACAGGGTGCTCTCGGTCAGCGCCTGGCGCTCATGGCCGCGGAGGGTGCCAGTGAGCAGGCCGACTCGCTGCTCGCCGCTTTTCCCGAGGGCCTTGGTGAGCTCGCGCTGCAGGCGCTGCGCCTCCTGGGCGGAGTGGACGAAGAGCAGGACCGTTCCCGTCTCTATGCGCAAGGCCTCGTCGCGCAGGCGTTGGCGCCAGGTGGCGGGGCTGTCGGCCTCCGTGAGCTGCGGGTACTTGCCTGCCTCCAGCCGGGCCCCGAGCCCGGGATGGGCGCGATCCTCAGGGGTCAGCGTCGAGCCGCCGCCTTCCCGTGGGGTTGCGGACATCGTCATGACCCGAAGCCGCGGCCCCAACGGCCCGTCGCCCTGGAGGCCCTCCACGGCGCGTAGCGTGTCGGCGAAAGCGGGGCTGAGGTGGGCCTCGTCCAGGACGATCGTCGCGTCGACGCCGAGCAGGCCCGCATGCAGGGGGCGCCGGCTGCGGCCGTCGCCGTAGCCGGCGAACAGGAGCCGGGAGCCGACGATATCCACCGTGCCCACCAGGACCGCCGGCTTTGCAGGGTCCAGCCGCCAGAGTCCCGAGTCTGTGAGGCCGCCGCGCAGGGTGCCTACCTCGACAGCGGGCGCGTTGGGGCGAGCAAAGGCCGCGTAGGCGTGCAGCGCCGCCTGCAGCTCCGGGATGGTCGCTAGGGCCTCGAGCCAGTGCTCGAGCTGCACCGTGGTCTGGTCCACGATCGCCCGCCGATCCACCACGTAAACCAGGCGGCGGGGGAGGTTGGCGCCGGCGGCCAAGGCGAGCAGGTACAGGAGCACTACCGAGGTCTTGCCCGTGCCGGTTGGCAGGGTCAGCTCCCGGGGGATCTCCCCCGCGAGGAGGCGCTCATAGCACCGGACTTGCCAGGGATAGGGGGATGCGCCAGTGAGGCGCTCAAAGTAGGGGATCGCCTGCGCCATATCCGTGCGGTGAAAGCGGTATCCGTACCCGTCGCGTGCCGTGGGCCCTGATAACGAGGTGGGCAACAGCGCTTGGCGCCTTGCTACACCCGGCCCTTATGCCACTAAGCCAGATTCTCCCCCCTCTGTCGAGAGGGGGGATTCCAGAGACTCTGATCTTCTTCCGGTCGAGGGGGAAAGGCCAAGCAGAAGGGGCGGGTCATCTAGCGGATGACGTCTTGACCGGATCGCTGCAGCGCCGCTCAATGGAAGGTCTCGGCAGAGGGCAGCGCGTGCGAAGGGGGAGCGACCAGGCTCACCCGGGGAGGTTCGCACTTGGGGTATATTTATAAAAATCAGCGGGTTATGTTTCGGCGCGGAGGTGTAAGTCTGCGCGGCACGGCGCGAGGAGAAGGGTTCGCGCAGAGCTCCGAAAGAAGCGTTGTCCCTCCGGTAGATATAAGGCGGCCGGCTCATCCCCAACGGGAGTTGGGGTTCCGTTGAAGCTGGCAAGAGGAGTACCAGCTTGAGCCGCCGCCAGGCTGGCTCATCCCCAACGGCAGTTGGGGTACCGTTGAAGCCATCGCGCCGGGTTGTCGCCCTCGCGGTAGCCGCTGGGCTCATCCCCAACGGCAGTTGGGGTACCGTTGAAGCGATGTCCTCGTCGTCCATTCCGGCGAGGTCGCCGGGCTCATCCCCAACGGCAGTTGGGGTTCCGTTGAAGCTAGATGGTCGCCATGAGGCAAGGGTGCCACCGCCGCGGCTCATCCCCAACGACGGTTGGGGTTCCGTTGAAGCGGGACGATCCCGGAGGCGATCACCGAGTCGACGATCGGCTCATCCCCAACGGCAGTTGGGGTTCCGTTGAAGCATCGACAACACCGGCTCCGAGCAGCCCTTCGTCCAGGCTCATCCCCAACTACGGTTGGGGTTCCGTTGAAGCACGATCTACAAGTCCAACCTGCTAGCCACCGAGGAGGCTCATCCCCAGCGAGAGTTGGGGTATCGTTGAAGCGGGCCGCAGACCGCTGAGGCCGTCGCTAGTCCCCCGGCTCATCCCCAACGAAGGTCGGGGCCTTCTTCTCCGTCCCTGGCGAGCTACGCCCGCTCCTCCGATACACCCGCCGCAGCACCAGCAGCAGCTCCAGGCAGTCCTCCTGGCGGACATCGGACGGCAGCTCCAGGGCGAGCAGCCGCTGCCACTCCACCGGCTGGATATCGAGCTCCTCGCATAGCGCCGGGCTGGCGGCGATCTCGCGCAGCCCGCGCGGGGTATCAGGCCCCGTAGGCGGTACGTATTCCGCCTGCGAGGAGCTGCCAGCTGCCTCCCCGTCCTCCTCGCCGTAGAGGTAGGAGAGGGTGGTGCCGAGCTCGCAGGCGATGGCCTGCATGGCCTTTGTCGAGAGGCTGCGCCCGGTGCGCTCGGCCCGCGACAGCTGCGCCTGCTGGACGCCAGCGCGCTCGGCGAGCTCGCGCTGGGTGAGCCGGGCCTTCTGGCGGAGCTTGCGGAGGCGGATGGCGAGGATCTCCATGGTGCGCTCGTGGTTATGACTTTGAGTCATAAAATACCGCATTGATGACCGTCATGTCTTGCGGTAGGCATCAGGCCGTGCATATGATGACTAAAATGCATCAGGAGGGACCCCCATGCGCGAGCAGATCCGCCAGGCACGACGGCAGGCGGGGCTGACCCAGGCGCAGCTCGCCGAGCAGCTCGGAGTGGCGCAGAGCGGCATCAGCCGGATCGAGAGCGGCGAGCGGCCGGTGACCGTGGAGATGCTCCAGGCGATCGCCGAGGCGCTCGGCGTTGAGCCGGCGAAGCTGCTCGGTCCCGGTGAGCGGGCGGCGTGACCGGCGGATCCCATGAGCCTGGCCGCGACGCGCTGGGCCTGGGCGCAGCGGGTGCCGCCGAGCGCGAAGCTGGTCTTGCTGGCGTTGGCGGACTGCGTGCACAGCCGCGGCCAGGTGGCCGTCTGCTGGCCCTCGGTATCGCGGGTGGCGCGGATGACGGGCCTCGGCCGGCGGACGGTCTACAAGGCGCTCGACACCCTCGAGGCGGCCGGGCTGGTCGCGCGGCTGCCGGGCCGTAAGGGCCGGACGACGGTCTACCGGCTGCGCCTCGCCTCGGGGGAGGCGGGTGCGGTGGCGGAGCCGGCGCCGGCAGCGCAGGAGGCGGCTCCCGAGCCGCCCCCGGAGCCGGCCGCGCCGGCGGCGGATGGCGCTGCCGGCGAGGCGCCGCAGCGCTCGGGCCAGCACCGCGCCGGGGAGCTCACGGCGGAGCAGGAGGGGCGTTTCCGGGGCGAGATCACCGTGGTGCTGCACAACCACGGCGCCTATCCGGTGGACATCAGCGCCGGCGAGCCCGTGGCGCAGCTGCTGATCGTGCCGCTGGCCGCCGCCGGTGTGGTGGCGGATGTAGCCACCCGAGCGAGCACGAGGAGCAGGCGGCGCTGTTCCGCTGGGCGGCGCTCCAGCAGCGGCGCCGCCCGGAGCTGGCGCTGCAGGCCCACCAGCAGGTTGGGCTGGTGGTCCCGGAGCGGCTCATCCCCCACCGCTTCCTCGGCGGCGCCCGGCGCGAGGGCGTCCATTGGCACTGGATCCAGCGCTCGGTGCGGCGCCAGAGATTGGGCAGTTACCCGCAGGGTTACCCACAAACCGAGGTCGCTATTCGGGGAACCCGAGAGACCTCTTGCATAAAGAGAGGCCCGCAAAAGGCGGGCCTGCAAGGGAGTTATGGATCTTGAGGGAAGGGATCGGAAGGGAATTTGGTGGAGGCGGCGGGAATCGAACCCGCGTCCGCAGGAGCTCCACCCTCGGTACTACATGCTTAGCCGCTCTATTCTCTTTAACGGGTAAGCGCCCAAGCGGCAGGGCCTCCTACCCGCGAGCCCGTTGGCTTTCGCGATGCCGGACCGGACCTATCCGGCCACCGCTAGCCTGTGTCTATGACTGCTCACCGCCCGGCACAGGCACCAAGCGGGAACAGCTGGCGGGTTCTTAGGCCGCCAGAGCGTAGCTGTCGTCGTTGGCTACTATATTTTGACTGCAGCCTTTTTTACGAGGTTGACTGCAACCTCGGCATGCACCTCAGGTTTTGCGACCTGCGTCGAAGCCATGTCGCCCCCGGTGTCACTCTGTAGGACAGCGTAACGCCCCGCGGGTTCCCGGGCAACCGTGCGGTAGTGGACGGCCGCGCGAGCGGGCTAGTGGACCTTGTGCTTGAGCAGGCGCTCGCGCTGGCGCTGCCAGTCCTGCTCCTTCTTGTCGGCGCGCTTGTCCTGCTTCTTCTTGCCCTTGCCGAGGCCGATCTCCACCTTGGCGACGCCGCGCTTCCAGTAGAGGCGCAGCGGCACCACGGCGTAGCCGGAGCGATCGACGGCGCCGGCGAGGCGGTCGATCTCGCGGCGGTGGAGGAGGAGCTTGCGGGTCCGCGTCGGGTCCGCCCGGATGTGGGTCGAGGCGGTGCTCAGGGGGGTGATCGTGCAGCCGATCAGCCACGCCTCGCCGCGCCGGACGAGGACGTGGCTCTCGGTGAGGTTCACGCGCTTGGCGCGCAGCGACTTGACCTCCCAGCCCTCGAGGGCGAGGCCGGCCTCGAAGCGCTCCTCGATGAAGAAGTCGAAGCCCGCCTTGCGGTTGAGGGCGACGACATCGCTGCCCGTCTTCTTGCTCTGTCCGGCTTTCTTACTCACGCGGCGCATTGTAGCCGCCGCGGCGCAGCACGCAAACTCCCTGGGTTGTTCGCCGGCGGCGCTACGCCGAAAATAGCCTGCCAGTGACCGCCGCTGGAGCGCACCCACCGATGACGACCATCAGCCGCAGCACGCTCGTCCCCTACAGCGCCGAGGAGATCTACGACCTCGTCAACGACGTCGAGCGCTACCCGGAGTTCATCCCGTGGTGCAAGGACACCGCGATCCTCGCCACCAGCGAGGAGACGACCCGGGCGCGGATGACCTTCGCCAAGGGCGGTGTCGAGAAGTCCTTCGTCACCGCCAACCGCCACCAGCACGGCAAGATGATCGATATCCGCCTCGTCGAGGGCCCCTTCCAGCGCCTGGAGGGGTACTGGCGCTTCTACGACCTCGGCGAGGGGGCCTCCAAGGTCACCCTGGACATGGAGTTCGAGTTCTCCAACCGCGTGGTGGCCTACGCCTTCGGCAAGGTCTTCACCCAGGTGGCGAACCTCCTCGTCGACTCCTTCAGCCAGCGCGCCCGGCAGATCTACGGTGAGCGCGATGTCCTCTGAGGCGCGGCCGGAGGAGGGCACCATCCGGGTCGAGGTGGCCTACGCCCTGCCGGAGCGCCAGACGCTGCTCGCCGTGAGCCTGCCGGCGGGGAGCACCGCCGGCGAGGCCATCGAGGCCTCGGGCGTGCGCGAGCGCCACCCCGAGATCGATCTGGCGCAGCAGTCGGTGGGGGTGTTCGGGCAGGTGGTCGGGCTCGACACGGCCCTCGGCGATGGCGACCGCGTGGAGATCTACCGCCCCCTGAAGGTCGATCCCAAGCAGGCGCGGCGCAACCGCGCCGCAGGGCAGGGGAGAGGCAAGGGCCGCGGCCAGGGCCGAGGGTGCGGCCGGGGCCAGGGGGGCTGCGGCGCCGAGGGGAAGGGCCGGGCTACTCCCCGTTCCAGCGGTTCGTGATCCCGACGAGCTCGCCGTCCTCGAAGCGCAGCGTCAGGCGCCGCTGCTTCGCCGGCTCGGCCCCCTGGTAGCGGTAGAGGTAGTCCCAGCGGTCCTCGCGGAAGGGGTGCTCGAGCAGCGGCTCGCCGAGCAGCCGGGCGACCTCGGCGCGGCTCATCCCCTCCTCAAGCTGCGCGATGGCCTCCTCTTCGAGGCGCTGGCCCTGCTCGATCTCGAGCGGCCGGGCGAAGGGGAACCCGCCCCCGCAGCCGCAGAGCAGGGCAGCGGCCGCCCCTGCGGCGACAATCTTTAATAAGAATAAATTGTATCTTTCTGTTACAGGCATGGCTCGCATGGTAGCCTATAGAGGTGGATATCGACAGTGCCTGTGAGGGGGAGCCGTGGATTCGAGTGGATTGCGCAAGGCCGGGCTGAAGGTCACGCTGCCGCGAATGAAGATCCTCGAGGTGCTCCAGCAGAGCCCGCAGCGCCACGTCTCGGCCGAGGAGGTCTACCGGGCCCTGCTCGACGCCGGCGAGGATATCGGCCTGGCGACGGTCTACCGGGTGCTGACGCAGTTCGAGACCGCCGAGATCGTCGAGCGGCACAACTTCCAGGGCAGCCACTCGGTCTTCGAGCTCAACGACACCAAGCACCACGACCACATCGTCTGCATCCGCTGCGGCCGGGTGGAGGAGTTCGTCGACGAGACCATCGAAAAGCGCCAGCAGGAGACGGCCCGCGCCCGCGAGTTCCGGATGACCGGCCACTCGCTGGTCCTCTACGGGCTCTGCCCCGACTGCCGCGCCGCCGAGGAAGCGGCGGCGGAGGCGGCGAGCGCCCCCGAGGAGAGCGTCTCCTCCCAGTAAGGCTTCCCCGCTCCGGCGCGCCCCGGCCCTAGGCGCGGCTCCCGCGGCCGCGCTCGAGCAGCTCGCGGGCCGCGCCCCGCTCGTGATCGGTGATCTCCAGGCCGCCGAGCATGCGGGCGATCTCCTCGATGCGCTCCGGCTCGGCCAGCGGGGCCACGCGGGCGTGGGTCTGCGCCTCGCCCTGCGCCTTGTGGACCTGGAAGTGGTGGGCCGCCTGGGCCGCCACCTGGGGCAGGTGGGTGACGCACAGGACCTGGTAGCGCTGCCCGAGGGTGCTCAGCAGCCGGCCGACCACCTCGGCGACGGCCCCGCCGATGCCGGCGTCGGCCTCGTCGAAGACCAGCGTCGCCACGCCCTGGGACTGGGCCACCGTGGCGACCTGGATCGCCAGCCCCAGCCGGGAGAGCTCGCCGCCGGAGGCGACCTTGGAGAGCGGCCCCGCGGGCTGGCCGGGATTGGTGCGCACGCGCAGCTCGACGCGGTCGAGCCCCTCGGGGCCCGGCTGGGCGTCGGGGTCGTGCTCGACGGCGGGGATGAGCTCGGCGCCGGCCATGCCGAGTTCGCCGAGCAGCTCGCCGACCGCCGCGGCGAGGCGCTCGCCGGCCGCGGCGCGGACGCTGGAGAGCGCCGCGGCGGCCCGCTGGTACGCGGCGAGGGCCTCGCCGCGCTCGGCGCGCAGCTGCTCGAGGCGCTCGCCGGCGTTCTCGAGGCGGTGGCGCTCGGCGCGCAGCTGCTCGAGGGTCTGCGGGAGGGCCTCCACCGCCACGTGGTGCTTGCGGGCGAGGTCGCGCAGGTTGGCGATACGCTGCTCGAGCTCGGCGAGCCGCTGCGGATCGCTCTCGAGCCCGTCGGCGAACCCGCGCAGGGTCTGGCAGCCCTCCTCGAGGTGGGCGAGGGCGGTCTCGAGGAGGTCGACGGCCTCGCCGAGCGCCGCGTCGAGGTGGCGGCGCTCGCCGAGCTCGCGGATGGCGCGGCCGAGCGCCGCCTGGGCGGCGCCCTCGTCGTCGGAGAGGGCCTGGAGCTGGCTGTGGGCCGTGCGGATGAGCTCGTCGGCGTGGGCGAGGCGCTGGTGCTCGGCCTCCAGCGCGGCGATCCCCTCGCTGCTCGGCTCGGCGGCCTCGAGCTCCTCGACCTGGTGGCGCAGCAGCTCGAGCCGCTCCTCGTAGCCCTGGCCGGCGCCCTCGAGCTCGCCGATCTCGCGGTCGATGGCGGTCAGGCGCTGGTAGGCCTCGCGCACCGCCCCGCGCTCGCCCTCCGCGCCGGCGTAGGCGTCGAGCAGCGCCCGCTGCGCGGCGGGGCGCAGCAGCGACTGGTGGGCGTGCTGGCCGTGGATATCGACGAGCAGCTCGCCGAGCTCCCGCAGCATCCGCAGCGCCACCGGCACGCCGTTGATGTAGCCGCGGGAGCGGCCCTGGGCCTGGACGACGCGGCGGATGGCGACCTCCTCCTCGGCCGCCATCTCGCGCTCGGCAAGCCACTGCGCCGCCGCCGAGCCGGGGGCGAGCTCGAAGACCGCGCTGATCTCGGCCCGCTCGGCGCCGGGGCGGACGGTGTCGGCCGTGGCGCGGTCGCCGAGGCACAGCCCGAGGGCGTCGAGGAGGATCGACTTGCCGGCGCCGGTCTCGCCGGTGAGCGCATTCATCCCCTCGCCGAGCTCCAGGTCGAGCTCGGCGACGATGGCGAAGTCGCGGATGTGGATCGCCTTGAGCACAGCGCGCCTCCCTATGCGCCGTCGGGGACGGGGTGGCTCCCTCGGCCTCCCCAGCCGAGCTTGGTCCGCAGGAGGTTGAAGTAGTTGTAGCCCGGCGGGTGGACGAGCCGCAGCGGGGCCGGGTGGGCCTTGACGACCAGGCGGCTGTCGGCGGCGAGGGCCAGGTCCTGCTGGCTGTCGCAGCTGACCCGGGCGTGCTCCACGTAGCCCTCGTGGAGGGCTACCTCGATGCGGCTGGCGCTGTCGACGACCAGCGGCCGGTGGCTCAGGGTGTGGGGGCAGACCGAGACCAGCACCATGGCGTGCAGGTTGGGGTGGGCGATGGGACCGCCGCCGGCCATGGCGTAGGCGGTCGAGCCGGTGGGCGTGGCGACGATGAAGCCGTCGCAGCGGTGCTGGCTGAGCGTCTCGCCGTCGACCCGCGTCGACAACTCGATCATGCGCGCCGTGTTCCACCGGTGGACGACCACCTCGTTGATGGCCACGCCCTCGGCGAGCAGGGCGTCGTCGGCGTTGGCGCGGACCTCGGCGGTGAGGATGAAGCGCTCGTCGATGACGTGCTCGCCGGCGAGCACCCGCTCGACCTCGTCGAGCCGGTCCGGGGCGACGTCGACGAGAAAGCCGAGCCGGCCGCGGTTGATGCCCATCAGCGCCACGTCGGTGCGGCCGACGAGGGCCCGGGCGGCGTGGATCAGGGTCCCGTCGCCCCCGATGGCCACGAGCAAGTCGCAGGCGCCGATAAGGGCCTCGCGCCGCTCGGCGGCGGCCCCCGCCAGGCCCGTGGCGTCGACGGAGTCGGCGTCGAGGAGCACCGTGTGCCCCTGGCGCGCGAGCATGGGCAGCAGGGCCTCGACGGTCTCCCGGACCGCCGGGTCGCCGGGCTTGCCGGTAATCCCGACGGTCGTGAAGGGGCCTGGGTCAGGAGTCATGGCGGAACGGTACCACGTCGCCGGCACCCCGCCAATTGCAGGGGATCCGGCGAATTGACCCCGTCCGGGGCCGCTGATAAGCTCCTAGCTGCCGCCACGCGGCAACCGAGCCTCTCCCCACAGCGCCACTCCGGTGTAGCCCGATGCCCAAGAGCCCGCCGCACGAGCTTGAGCTGAGCCAACGCGCGCGGACTCTGCTGCGCACCCTGGTGCGCCGCTACATCGAGAGCGGCCGGCCGGTGGGCTCGCGCAGCCTCGCCCGCGAGGCGCAGCTGCCGCTGAGCCCGGCCACCGTGCGCAACGTCATGGCCGATCTCGAGGAGCTCGGCTACCTGACCGCCCCGCACACCTCCGCCGGCCGGGTCCCCACCGAGCGCGGCCTGCGCCTCTACGTCGACTGCCTGCTCGAGACCCAGCCCATGGACCGCGCCACCGTCGAGCGCCTGCGCCAGGGGCTGGCCCCCGACGGCGAGGAGGGGGCCGAGGGGCTCGTGGACTCGGCCTCGGCGCTGCTGTCGCGGCTGACGCAGCTCACCGGCGTGGTCACGCTGCCGCGGCGGGAGTCGGCGGTGCTGCGCCATATCGAGTTCCTGCCGCTGCCGGAGCAGCGGGTGCTCGTCATCCTGGTGATCAACGAGCGCGAGGTGCAGAACCGGGTCATCCACACCCGCCGCGAGTTCGGCGAGTCGGAGCTGCAGCGCATCGCCAACTACCTCAATGCCGAGTTCGCCGGCCAGGAGCTCTCCGCCGTCCGCGAGCAGCTGCTGCGCGCCATGCGCGCCGAGCGCGAGCGCCTCGACGAGCTCATGCGCAGCGCCGTCGAGGTCGGCGAGAAGGCGCTGACCGAGGAGCGCGACGAGCACGGCTACGTCGTCGCCGGGCAGACCAAGCTCATGGAGTTCGAGGAGCTCTCGGATGTCGAGCGGCTGCGCCAGCTCTTCGACGCCTTCGCCGACAAGCAGGATATCCTCCACCTCCTCGACCGCTGCGCCTCGGCCGACGGGGTGCAGATCTTCATCGGCCAGGAGGCCGGCTACGAGCTCTTCGACGGCCTCTCCCTGGTGACCACCCGCTACGCCGTCGAGGGCGAGCCGGCGGGGGTGCTCGGCGTCATCGGGCCGACGCGGATGTCCTACGATCGCATCATCCCCATCGTCGATGTGACCGCCCGCCTTCTCGGGTCGGCCTTGAATCCGTCCCGCTGAATCCCCAAACCCCAAGGCGAACGCGCGGCTAGCCGTCGCGGCGGGCGCCGTGGCGGCCGGCGGTTGTACCGGCTTCAAGTCAGCGGAGTGAGATCATGAGCGAAGAGCAACGACAGAGGTCTGCCGAGGAGTCCTCCGGCGTGGAGACGCAGCCCGGCGGCGACGCGGCCCCGGAGGCCGAGGGCGGCGCGGCGGCCGCCGGCGCCGGGCAGGGCCCCGCCGCTGGGGCCGAGGCGGGCGCCGAGGCGGCCGAGGGCGGGCAGGACTCGGCCGAGGCCGGCGCCGAGGATCCCGAGGCGCTGCGCCAGCGCATCGGCGAGCTCGAGTCGGCCCTGTCCGAGGCGCAGTCCCAGGCCCAGTCGAACTGGGACCAGGTCCTGCGTCTGCGCGCCGAGCTCGAGAACGCCCAGCGCCGCGCCCAGAAGGACGTGGAGCAGGCCAAGCGCCAGGGGCTGGAGAAGGTCGCCAACGACCTGCTGCAGGTCAAGGACAGCCTCGAGATGGGGGTCCAGGCGGCCGAGGACGCCGAGGCCGATCGCGAGAAGCTCCTCGAGGGCTCGCAGCTGACGCTGAAGATGCTCAACCAGGTCTTCGAGCGCTTCAGCATCGAGGAGATCGACCCCGCCGGCGAGCGCTTCAACCCGGACTACCACGAGGCGGTGACGACCCAGCCGAGCCAGGATCAGGAGCCGAACACCGTCCTCCACGTGGTCCAGAAGGGCTACCGGCTCGACGAGCGGCTGCTGCGCCCGGCGCTGGTGGTGGTCGCCAAGCAGCCGGAGGACTCCGCCTCGGGCGGCGGCTCCGTCGACGAGACGGCCTAGCCGCCTCCCCGCCGGCGGCCGAGCGCCCCGGGGGCTTGAAAAAACGGGCCGCGCCCCGCACCTAGGGGGGCAGAGCGATACAGGCCCGCACAGACAACGGTTAGCAGGAGCGAATTATGGGCAAGATCATCGGCATCGACCTGGGCACGACGAACTCGTGCGTGGCGGTCATGGAGGGGGGCACGACCCGCGTTATCGAGAACTCCGAGGGGGACCGCACTACGCCCTCCGTGGTCGCCTTCAGCGAGGACGGCGAGATCCTGACCGGGGCGCCGGCCAAGCGCCAGGCCGTGACCAACCCGAAGAACACCATCCACGCCGTCAAGCGCCTGATCGGCCGTCGCTTCGACGAGGATGTCGTCCAGCGCGACATCAAGGAGATGCCCTACAACATCGTCAAGGCCGACAACGGCGACGCCTGGGTCGAGGTCCAGGACAAGAAGATGGCGCCGCCGGAGATCTCGGCGCGGACGCTCATGAAGATGAAGAGCACCGCCGAGGACTACCTCAACGAGGAGGTCACCGAGGCGGTGATCACCGTGCCGGCGTACTTCAACGACTCCCAGCGCCAGGCGACCAAGGACGCCGGGCGGATCGCCGGGCTCGACGTCAAGCGCATCATCAACGAGCCGACGGCCGCCTCGCTCGCCTACGGCCTCGATAAGGAGGGCGGCGACAAGAAGGTCGCGGTCTACGACCTCGGCGGCGGTACGTTCGACGTCTCCATCATCGAGCTCGCCGAGGTCGAGGGCGAGAAGCAGTTCGAGGTCATGTCCACCAGCGGGGATACCTTCCTCGGCGGCGAGGACTTCGACAAGCAGATCATCAACTACCTGATCCAGGAGTTTAAGAAGGACCAGGGCATCGATCTCGGCCAGGACCACCTCGCCCTGCAGCGGCTGCGCGAGGCCGCCGAGAAGGCGAAGGTCGAGCTCTCCTCGAGCCAGCAGACGGAGATCAACCTGCCGTACGTCACGGCGGACCAGGCCGGGCCCAAGCACCTGAACATGAAGCTCACCCGGGCCAAGCTCGAGTCGCTGGTCGAGGACCTCATCGAGCGCACCCTGGAGCCGTGCAAGACGGCGCTCAAGGACGCCGGCCTGTCGGCCTCCGATGTCGACGACGTCATCCTCGTCGGCGGCCAGACCCGCATGCCCAAGGTCCAGGAGAAGGTCAAGGAGTTCTTCGGCAAGGCGCCGCGCAAGGACGTCAACCCGGACGAGGCCGTGGCCGTGGGCGCGGCGATCCAGGCCGGCGTGCTCGGCGGCGACGTCAAGGACGTCCTGCTGCTCGACGTCACCCCGCTGTCGCTGGGCATCGAGACCCTCGGCGGCGTGATGACCAAGCTCATCGAGAAGAACACCACGATCCCGACGAAGGCGCAGCAGACCTTCTCCACCGCCGAGGACAACCAGACGGCGGTGACGGTCCACGTCCTCCAGGGCGAGCGGGAGATGGCCAAGGACAACAAGTCCCTCGGCCGCTTCGATCTCACCGAGATCCCGCCGGCGCCGCGCGGGACGCCGCAGATCGAGGTCACCTTCGACATCGACGCCAACGGCATCCTCCACGTCTCGGCCAAGGACAAGGCGACCGGCCGCGAGACCGGCATCGAGATCAAGGCCTCCTCGGGGCTGTCCGATGACGAGATCGAGCGTATGGTCAAGGAGGCCGAGGAGCACGCCGAGGAGGACCAGCGCCAGCGCGAGCTCGTCGAGGCCCGCAACCAGGCCGACAACATGATCCACTCGACGCGCAAGTCGCTCTCGGAGCTCGGCGACCAGGTCAGCGACGACGAGCGCCAAGAGATCGAGAGCGCGATCAGCGAGCTCGAGCAGGCCAAGGCCGGCGACGACAAGGACGAGATCGAGCGCAAGACCCAGGCGGTGGCCGAGAAGGCCGGCAACCTCGCCCAGAAGGCCTACCAGCAGGGCTCGGCAGAGGAGGCCGGCGCCGAGTCGGCCGGTGGCGAGCAGTCCGGCGGCGGCCAAGACGACGAGGTGGTCGACGCCGAGTTCGAGGAGGTCAAGGACGAGGACGGCAATACCAAGAAGTAGGCCGTCACGGGCCCGGCTCCGCAGGGGCCGGGCGAGCGAAGCCGAGCGGAGGCGCAGGGCGGGATCCCCTCCTGCGCCTTGCTCGTTCCCGGGCACGGACACGCGGAGCAGCCTATGGCGAAACGCGACTACTACGAGGCGTTAGGGGTCTCCAAGAACGCTTCGGACGACGAGATCAAGAAGGCCTACCGGCGCATGGCCCAGCGCTACCACCCGGACCGCAACCCGGGGGACGACGAGGCCGCCGAGCGCTTCAAGGAGATCAAGGAGGCCTACGAGGTCCTCTCGGATGCCCAGAAGCGCGCCGCCTACGACCAGTTCGGCCACGCCGGCGTCGACCAGTCCGCGGCCGGCGGCGCCGGCGCCCGCGGGCCCGGCGGCTTCGGCGGCCCCGGCGGCCCGGACTTCTCGGATATCTTCTCCGACGTCTTCGGCGACATCTTCGGCGGCGGCGGGCGCGGCGGCGGCCGCTCCCGGGCCTTCCGCGGCGCGGACCTGCGCTACACCCTCGAGCTCAGCCTCGAGGAGGCGGTGCGCGGCACCGAGAAGCAGATCCAGGTCCCGACCCACGTCGAGTGCGAGGCCTGCCACGGCTCCGGCTCGAAGGCCGGCGCCAAGCCCCAGACCTGCCCGACGTGCAAGGGCCACGGCGATGTGCGCGTCCAGCAGGGCTTCTTCTCCATCCAGCAGACCTGCCCGCGCTGCGGCGGCGAGGGGACCATCGTCACCGATCCCTGCCCGCGCTGCCGCGGCCGCGGCCGGGTCGAGGACCGCAAGACCCTCAACGTGCGCATCCCCGCCGGCGTCGACACCGGCGACCGCATCCGCCTCGCCGGCGAGGGCGAGCCGGGCGAGCGCGGCGGGCCGCCGGGGGACCTCTACGTCCAGGTCGCCGTGCGCGAGCACGAGTTCTTCGAGCGCGACGGCGCCGACCTGCACTGCGAGGTCCCGGTGGACGTCGTCACCGCCGCCCTCGGCGGCGAGGCGGAGGTGCCGACCCTCGAGGGCCGGGTGAACCTGCGCATCCCGCCGGGGACGCAGCCGAACCAGGTCTTCCGGCTGCGCGGCAAGGGGGTCAAGCCGGTGCGCGGCAACCGCCAGGGCGACCTGCTCTGCCGGATCCACGTCGAGACGCCGGTGAACCTGACCAAGCGGCAGAAGGAGCTGCTCGAGGAGTTCCAGGCCACGCTCGAGGACACCGGCGGCAAGCACCACCCCCAGACCTCCTCCTGGCTGGATAAGGTCAAGCAGTTCATCGAGGAGTGGCGGACGTGAGCACGGCGATCGCGATTGTCGGCGCCGCGGGGCGCATGGGCCGGATGCTCGTCGACGCCGTCGAGCACGACGCGGCGGCGCACCTGGCCGCGGCCGTGGACCGCGCCGGCGGCGAGGCCGTCGGCCGGGACGCCGGGGAGCTCGCCGGCCGCGGCCGGCTCGGCGTCACCGTCGGCGACGACCCCGCCGCGGCCGCCGCGGCCGGCGACGTGGTCATCGACTTCAGCCTGCCCGAGGCCACGGAGGCGGTCGCCGCCGCCTGCGCCGCCGCCGGGCGGCCGCTGGTGCTCGGCACCACCGGGCTCGGCGAGGCGCAGCGCAGCGCGGTGGCCGGGCTCGCCGAGCGCACGGCGGTGGTCCACGCCGCCAACTACTCCACGGGCGTGACCCTGCTGACCGCCCTCGTCGAGCAGGCGGCCCGGGCCATCGGGGCGCACAGCGACGTGGAGGTCATCGAGGCCCACCACCGGCACAAGGTCGACGCCCCCTCGGGGACGGCGCTGCGCCTCGGCGAGGCGGTGGCCGATACCCTCGGGCGGGACTTGGCCGAGTGCGCCGTCTACGGCCGCGAGGGCCGGACCGGCGAGCGCGACCGCGAGACCATCGGCTTCGAGACGATCCGCGCCGGCGATATCGTCGGCGAGCACACCGTGCTCTTCGCCGGCGACGGCGAGCGGGTCGAGCTCACCCACAAGGCCTCGAGCCGGGGGACCTTCGCCGCCGGGGCGGTGCGCGCCGCGCACTGGGCCGCCGCCCAGCCGCCGGGCCTCTACGACATGCGCGACGTCCTCGGCCTCGGCGGCTAGGGGGCCCAAGCCCCCCTACGCCAGGAGCAGGCGGCGGAGGATGTCGTAGTAGATCGCCTCGAGCGCCTCCAGGTCCGCCACGGCCACGTGCTCGTTGGCCTTGTGGATGGTGGCGTTCAGGGGCCCGAGCTCGACGACCTGCGCCCCGGTGGGGGCGACGAAGCGCCCGTCGGAGGTCCCCCCCGCCGTGGAGCGTGCGGGCGCCGCCCCCGTGCGGGCGGCCACCGCCGCCTCGACGGCCTCGACCAGGGCCCCGCCGTAGGTGCCGAACGGCTCGCCCGAGTGGCGCCACTCGAGGGTGCGCTCCAGGCCGTGGCGGTCGAGGATCGCCTCGATGCGCGCCTGCAGCTGCTCGGCGTCCACCGCCGGGGAGTAGCGCAGGTTGAAGACCGCCTCGAGCGCCCCGGGGATGACGTTATCCGCCCCCGTGCCCGCCTGGATATTGGAGAACTGCAGGCTCGTCGGCGGGAAGTAGTCGTCGCCGGCGTCCCACTCAGTCTCGGCGAGCTCGGCCAGCGCCGGGGCGAAGCGGTGGATGGGGTTGACGGCGCGCTGGGGGTAGGCCACGTGGCCCTGCTCGCCGTGGATGGTCAGCCGCCCGGAGAGGGAGCCGCGGCGGCCGACCCGCAGGGCGTCGCCGAGGCGCTCGCGGCTGGTCGGCTCGCCGACGAGGCAGTAGTCGATGGCCTCGCCGCGCTCGCCGAGGGCCTCGACGACGCGCCGGGTGCCGTCCCGGGCCGGGCCCTCCTCGTCGCTGGTCAGCAGCACGGCGATGGCGCCGCGGTGCTCGGGGTGGTCGGCGGCGAAGCGCTCGGCGGCGACGGTGAAGGCGGCGACGCTGCCCTTCATGTCGGCGGCGCCGCGCCCGTAGAGCTGGCCGTCGGCGACCACCGGCTGGAAGGGCGGGTGGGCCCAGGCCGACTCGGGCCCCGTGGGGACGACGTCGGTGTGGCCGAGGAAGCACAGCAGCGGCCGGCCGTGCCCGCGGTGCGCCCAGAGGTTGGTGACCTCGCCGAAGGGCAGCCACTCCGCCGTGAAGCCGACGGCCTCGAGGCGCTCGGCGATGAGGTGCTGGCAGCCGGCGTCCGCCGGCGTGACCGAGGGGCGGTGGATCAGCGCCTGGGCGAGCTCGAGGGTCTCGCTCATGGCCGGAGCAGCTCGTTGATGCCGACCTTGGCCCGGGTCCGCTCGTCGGCGTACTTGATGATCACCGCGCAGTAGAGGCTGTGGCTACCGTCGCTCGCCGGCAGGCTGCCCGGGACCACGACGGCCCCCTCGGGGACGCGGCCGTAGAGGACCTCGCCGGTGGTGCGGTCGTAGATCTTGGTGCTCTGGCCGATGTAGACCCCCATGGAGAGGACCGCGCCGCGGCCGACGCGCACCCCCTCGACGATCTCCGAGCGGGCGCCGATGAAGCACTCGTCCTCGACGATGGTCGGGTTGGCCTGCAGCGGCTCGAGCACCCCGCCGATGCCCACGCCGCCGGAGAGGTGGACGCCCTTGCCGATCTGGGCGCAGGAGCCGACGGTCGCCCAGGTGTCCACCATGGTGCCCTCGTCGACGTAGGCGCCGATGTTGACGTAGGAGGGCATGAGCACGGCGCCGGGGGCGATGTAGCTGCCGCGCCGGGCGGCCGCCGGCGGCACCACCCGCACGCCGGACTCGCGCAGGGCCTCCTCGCCCCAGTCGGCGAACTTCATCGGCACCTTGTCGAAGAAGTTGGTGACGCCGCCGCGCATGAGGCGGTTGTCGTTGAGCCGGAAGGAGAGCAGGACGGCCTTCTTGAGCCACTCGTTGACCTGCCAGCCCTCCGGGGCCGGCTCGGCGACCCGCGCCTGGCCGCTGTCGAGCCGCTCCAGGGCGGCCTCCACGGCCTCGCGCACCTGCGGCGGCGCCCCGCTCGGGGTGATCTCGCCGCGGCGCTCGAAGGCCTCCTCGATGGTAGTGCGGATATCCTCGGGCATAGGGCCTCCTTGGGCGTTGTCAGGGGGATGAGGGGAGCGCCGGGGGCCGCTGGCGCCGCAGCGGCGCCCGGCTCAGCACAGCCGGCCCTCGACGAAGCGCTTGATCCGCTGCGCGGCCTCCTCGCACGTCTCGAGGTCCGGGACCGCGGCGATGCGCACCCGACCGGCGCCGGGGTCGTGGCCGTCGGCCTGGGCGCGGGAGAGGAAGCTGCCGGGCAGCACGGTGACGTTCTCCGCCTCCCAGAGCTGCCGGGCGAAGTCGGCGTCGTCGATGGGGGTGCGCGGCCAGAGGTAGAAGGTGGCCGCCGGTACGCGCACGTCCTCGAGGACGCCGTCGAGGATCGCGGCCATGCGGCGCAGGCGCTCGGCGTAGCGCCGCCGGGTCTGCTGGACGTGGGCCTCGTCGGCCCAGGCCGCGGCGGCCGCCTCCTGGTGGGGCAGCGGCTGGGCGCAGCCCTGGTAGGTCCGGTAGCGCGAGAAGGCGTGGATCAGGCCGGGGTCGCCGGCGACGAAGCCGGAGCGCAGCCCCGGCACGCTCGAGCGCTTGGACAGGCTCTGGAAGACCAGGCAGCGCTTGAAGTCGGGGTAGCCGGCCGCGTGGCAGGCGTGCAGGAGGCTGTCCGGCGGGGCGGCCTCGTCGGTGTAGAGCTCGGAGTAGCACTCGTCGGCGGCGATGATGAAGCCGTAGCGCTCGCTGAGCTCGAGCAGCTGGGCGTAGTAGGCGGCATCGGCGACGGCGCCGGTGGGGTTGGCCGGGCTGTTGAGGTAGAGCAGCTGGATGTCGCTCCAGGTCTCGGGGGCGATCCGCTCGAGCGCCGGCAGCCCGCGCTGCGGGTCCACCGGCAGGTGCAGCGGCCGGGCGCCGCTGAGCAGGGCGGCCCCCTCGTAGATCTGGTAGAAGGGGTTCGGCATGGCGATATACGGCCGGCCGCGGCCGACGACGGTCTGCGCGATGGCGAACAGCGCCTCTCGCGTCCCGGCCACGGGCAGCACGTGGTGCCCCGGGTGGACGACGCCGCTCGGCAGCGCGAAGCGCCGGGTCAGCCACTCGGCGATGGCCGTGCGCAGCCGCTCGGTGCCCCGGGTGCTCGGGTAGCGCCCGATGAGCGGCAGGTGCTCGCGCAGGGCGTTGGCGACGGGCTCGGGGACGGGCTCCTGCGGCTCGCCGATCCCCAGGTCGATCTCGCTCGCCCCGGTGCACGGCCGCCCCGCCGTCTTGAGCCGGGCCATGCGCTCGAAGGGGTAGGGGTGAAGCTCAGCCAGGCCGCGATTCATCCCGCTCGCTGCTCCTCGTCGAGGGACTCCCGCAGGGCCTCGCGGATGCAGTCGAAATGCTCCGCCCGGCGCAGCGGCTCGCCCTGCTCGTCGGTGATAAAGAAGACGTCCTCGGCCCGCTCGCCCATGGTCGCCACCTTGGCGTTCTTGACCCGGATGCCGCAATGCGAGAAGGCGTACCCGACGCGGGCGAGCAGGCCGGGCCGGTCGGCGGTGATCACCTCCATCACCGTCCGGCCGTTCTGCGGGTCGTCGGTGAAGAGGATCTGCGTCTCCATCTGGAAGTGCTGGAGCTGGCGCGGCACCTTGCGCGCCGGCGGCGCCGGCGGCGGCCCCCGCTCGGCGGCCGCCTGGCCCAGGACGGTGCGGACCTCCTCGCTGCGCCGGGGGTCGTGGGCGGGCGGGCCGCTGCGCTCGAGGACGAGGTAGCTGTCGAGGGTGTAGCCGGCGCTGGTGGTGATGATCCGCGCGTCGTGGATGTCGAGCCCCAGCCCGTCGAGGGCCGAGACGCAGCGGGCGAAGAGGTGGGGGCTGTCGGCCGCGTAGAGGAAGACCCGGGTGCCGTCGCCGCCGCTCTGGGGAGCGGTTAGCACCAGGGGCAGCGTCTCGGCGTCGGTGTGGGCGATGGCCGCGGTGTGCCAGGCGATCTCCTCGCCGCGGTGGCGCAGGAAGTAGTCCTCGGGCAGTCTGCCCCAGACCGCGTCGATGGCCGCGCTGTCGAGCGCGCCCTGGGCCTCGAGCAGCTGCCGGGCGTCGCGCTGGGCGTCCTCGATGAGCTCCTGCTTGTCGATGGGGTTGCTCAGCCCGCGCCGGATGGCCCGGCGGGCGAGGGCGTAGAGCTCGTTGAGCAGGGCCTCGCGCCAGGAGTTCCACAGCGCCGGGTTGGTGGCCCGGATGTCGGCGACGGTCAGCAGGTAGAGGTAGTCGAGGTGGGTCTGGTCGCCGACGAGGCGGGCGAACTCGGTGATCACCGCCGGGTCCGAGAGGTCCTTGCGCTGCGCCGTGATCGACAACTCCAGGTGGTGGCGGACCAGCCAGGCCACGAGCCGGGCGTCGTAGGCGCCGAGCCCGTGCTGGAGGCAGAAGGCGTGGGCGTCGGCGGCGCCGAGCTCGGAGTGGTCGCCGCCGCGGCCCTTGGCGATATCGTGGAAGAGCCCGGCGAGGTGGAGCAGCTCCGGCTTCGGCACGCGGACCATGATGTCGTGGGCGAGGGGCAGCTCGTGGCGGTGCTCGGGCAGCGACATGCGCCGCAGGTTGCGCACCACGAACAGGGTGTGGGAGTCGACCGTGTAGGCGTGGAAGAGGTCGTGCTGCATGCGCCCGACGATCCGCCCGAAGGCCGGGATGTAGCGGCCGAGGACGCCGTAGCGGTGCATCCGCCGCAGGGTGTGGGTCAGCCCCTGGGGCTGGCGCAGGATCTCCATGAAGAGGCTCCGGCAGCGCAGGTCGCGCCGGAAGCGCTCGTCGATGAGCGTGCGGTGCTGGCGGACCAGGCGGATCGTCGTGGCGCGCACCCCCTTGAGCTGCGGGTTCTGCTCGAGCACGAGGAAGAGCTCGAGCAGGGCGAAGGGGTAGCGGCTGAAGACCTTGGGGTGGGTGACCTCGAGGAAGCCGCGGCGGGCCTGGAAGCGCTTGTTGATCGGCTGCGGGGCGGCGTCCGCCTCGGCGTAGAGGATCGCCTCCTCGAAGTGCTGCAGGAGCATCTCGTTGAGCCGCGAGACCTCCATGGCCGTGCGGAAGTAGCGCTGCATGAGCTGCTCGACGGCGAGGGTGCGGTCGTCGTCGGTGTAGCCGAAGAGCTCGGCGAGGGCGATCTGGTGGTCGAAGAGCAGCCGATCCTCCCGCCGGCCGGCGATCACGTGCAGGCCGAAGCGGATGTCGCCGAGCAGGCACTGCCCGGCGTAGAGGGTCTGGTACTCGGCCTCGGTGAGGAAGCTGGCGTCGACGAGCTCGTGGAGGTTCTCGGCCCCGAAGTGGCGCTTGGCCACCCAGCCGATCATCTGGATGTCGCGCAGCCCCCCGGGGCTCGACTTGATGTTCGGCTCGAGGTTGTAGGCGGTGTTGTGGTACTTGGCGTGGCGGGCCTGCTGCTCGGCGAGCTTGGCGGCGAAGAACGCGCGGCTCGGCCAGATCCCCCGGGCCGTGCTCTCCTCGCGGGCGGTGTCGTAGAGCGTCCGGCTGCCGGCGAGCAGGCGCGACTCCATGAGGTTGGTGGCGACGGTGACATCGTCCACGGCGGCGGCCATGCACTCCTCGACGGTACGTACGCTGTGGCCGACGTCGAGGCCGAGGTCCCAGAGCCCGGCGATGAACGCCTCGAGCCGCTCGGTCGCCGCCTCGCGGCGCTCCGGGGCGACGAGCACCAGCACGTCGATATCGGAGCCCGGGTAGAGCTCGCCGCGGCCGTAGCCGCCGACGGCGAGCAGGGCGCAGCCGCAGCCCTCGCCCTCCCGCTCGCCGACGGTGCCCTGCCAGAGCCGGCCGACCACGGCGTCCATCAGGCGCGCCCGCTCGAGGACGAGCTCCGCCGCCGCGCAGCCGCCCCGGAACCGCCGGATCAGCTCGGCGTCCCCCTCCTGGAGGGCGCGGCGGAGGGTGGGCACCAGCTCATCGCCGCGCGCCAGCGCCGCCTCGACGCCGAGGGCGTCGGGGGGCGCGGGGGAGGCAGCGGCATCCGCCGTATTCGCCATGGCCGTCTTCCGGCGGGAGCCCGCCTAGCGCTCGTCTGCGCCGAGGGTCAGGATCTCGTAGCCGCCGTCGGTGACGAGCAGGGTGTGCTCCCACTGCGCCGAGAGGCTGCGGTCCTTGGTGACCACCGTCCACTGATCGCGCAGCAGCCGGGTGGCCGGCCGGCCGGCGTTGATCATCGGCTCGATGGTGAAGGTCATCCCCGGCTCGAGGCGCGTGCCGGTGCCGGGCTCGCCGTAGTGGAGGACCTGCGGCTCCTCGTGGAACTGCTCGCCGATGCCGTGGCCGCAGTACTCGCGGACCACCGAGTAGTGGTGCGCCTCGGCGTGGCGCTGCACCGCGTGGCCGATATCGCCGAGCGTCGCCCCCGGGCGGACCTGCTCGATGCCCCGCCAGAGGCACTCCCGGGCGGTCTCGACGAGCCGCCGGGCGCGGATGCTCGGCTCGCCGACGATGAACATGCGGCTGGTATCGCCGTGCCAGCCGTCCTTGATGACCGTGATGTCGATGTTGAGGATATCGCCCTTCTTGAGCCGCTTCGGCCCCGGGATGCCGTGGCAGACCACGTGGTTGACGGAGATGCAGGTGGCCTTGGGGAAGCCGCGGTAGTTCAGCGGCGCCGGGACCGCCCCGAGCTCCTCGGTGATATAGCGGTGGCAGAGCGTATCGAGGTGCTCGGTGGTCACCCCGGCCTCGATATGGGGGGTGACCATATCGAGCACATCGGCCGCCAGGCGCCCGGCGCGGCGCATGCCCTCGAGGGCCTCGGGTGTCGTCTTGATCGGTATGCTCATCTCGACATTCTATCACGCATAAACCGTATAGAATGGGGGCAAGAGCGGCTCGCCGCAAGGCGCGGGAGGGGCCGCGCGAATTGAGCCGCAAGGCCGTTCGTGGTATAAAGCGCCCGCTCATGGCGCGTCCATGGGCCGAACCCACACACATGCACCGACACGTGCAGCCGGGTGCCCGCGAGCGGGTCGCTGCATGCGGGTGCATGGAGGCGTAACCCAACCTGAGGAGATTACCCACGATGGCTAATGTTTCCATGCGGCAGATGCTCGAGGCGGGCGTCCACTTCGGGCACCAGACCCGCTTCTGGGATCCGAAGATGCGCCCCTACATCTTCGGCGAGCGCAACAAGATCCACATCGTCAACCTCGAGAAGACGCTGCCCCTGTTCAAGGAGGCGTGCAACTTCGCCGGGCAGCTGGCGGCCAAGGGCGGCCGGATCCTGTTCGTCGGCACCAAGCGCCCGGCGCAGGAGATCGTCCGCGAGCAGGCCCAGCGCTGCGGGCAGCCCTACGTCGACCACCGCTGGCTCGGCGGCATGCTCACCAACTTCCGGACGGTCAAGCACTCCATCGCCCGGCTCAAGGACCTGGAGACCAAGGCCGAGGACGGCACCTTCGAGAAGGTGACCAAGCGCGAGGCGCTGTCGCTGAGCCGCGAGATGGAGAAGCTCAACCGCAGCCTCTCCGGCATCAAGGACATGGAGCGCCTCCCCGACGCCCTCTTCGTGGTCGACGTCGGCTACGAGGATATCGCCATCGCCGAGGCGAAGAAGCTCGGGATCCCGGTCATCGGCGTGGTGGACACCAACTGCTCGCCCCGCGAGGTCGACTACGTCATCCCCGGCAACGACGACGCGATCCGCGCCATCGAGCTCTACGTCCAGGGGATCGCCGACGCCGTGATCGAGGCCCGCCAGGCGGCGACCCAGGCTGCTGCAGCCGGCCAGGACGACTTCGTCGAAGTCAACGACACCGCATCCTGAAGGGGGGAGCTACCGTATGTCCGTATCCGCGAATGTGGTCAAGCAGCTCCGCGAGCGCACCGGCGCCGGCATGATGGAGTGCAAGAATGCGCTCGTGGAGGCCGAGGGCGATATCGAGGCCGCCGCCGAGCTGATGCGCAAGAAGGGGCTGGCCAAGGCCGACAAGAAGGCCGGCCGCGTGGCCGCCGAGGGGCGGATCGCCGCCGCCCGCTCCGAGGACGCGAGCACCGGCGTGCTCGTCGAGGTCAACAGCGAGACCGACTTCGTCGCCAACAACGACGAGTTCCGCTCCTTCGCCGAGCGCGTGGCGCAGCGGGCGCTGGAGAGCGGCGCCGAGGATCTCGACGCCCTGCTCGCCTGCGAGCTCGACGGCAAGCCCATCGAGACGGCGCGCCAGGAGATGGTCGCGCAGCTCGGCGAGAACATCGAGGTGCGCCGGCTCATCCGTTACGCTGGGGATAACCGCGTGGCGCAGTACCTCCACGGGGCCCGGATCGGCGTCATGGTCGAGCTCGCCGGCGGCGACGACGAGCTCGCCCGGGATCTGGCCATGCACATCGCGGCCTCCTCGCCGGTATGCGTCTCGCCGGAGGATGTCCCCGCGGACCAGCTCGAGTCCGAGAAGGAGATCCTCCTCGCCCAGGCCCGGGAGAGCGGCAAGCCCGAGGAGATCATCCAGAAGATGGTCGAGGGGCGGCTGAACAAGCACCTCAGCGAGATCACGCTCCTCGGCCAGCCCTTCGTCAAGGACCCCGACCAGAGCGTGGGCGATCTCCTCCGGGAGCGCGGGGCGCGCGTGGTCCGCTTCGCCCGCTACGAGGTCGGCGAGGGCAAGGAGAAGAAGGACGAGAGCTTCGCCGACGAGGTGATGGCCCAGGTCCGCGACTCCTGAGCCCGTGGGGTCGGCCTAGAACCAGCGGCGCCCGCGCCGGCGGGCGCCGCGCTTATCCGCTCACGGGGAGATGGGAGTCATGACGGTGCCGCACTACCGCCGGATCTTGGTCAAGCTCAGCGGCGAGGCGCTGCTGGGCGGCGATAGCTACGGGATCGCGCCGGAGACCCTCCACCGCATCGCCGACGAGCTCGCCGAGATCAACGCCCTCGGCGTCGAGGTGGCGGTGGTCATCGGCGGCGGCAACATCTTCCGCGGCGCCGGCCTGGCGGCGGCCGGCATGGACCGGGTCACCGCTGACCACATGGGGATGCTGGCGACGGTGATGAACGCCCTGGCCCTGCAGGACGCCCTCGAGCGCCGCGACGTCTTCTGCCGGGTCATGTCGGCGATCCAGATCAACCAGGTCTGCGAGGACTACATCCGCCGCCGGGCGGTGCGCCACCTCGAGAAGGGGCGGGTGGTGATCTTCGCCGCCGGCACCGGCAACCCCTTCTTCACCACGGACTCGGCGGCGAGCCTGCGGGCGGTCGAGGTCGGCGCCGAGCTGCTGCTCAAGGGCACGAAGGTCGACGGCGTCTACAACTCCGACCCGGTGACCGACCCCTCGGCCCAACGCTACGAGAAGCTCACCTACGACGATGTCCTGAGCCAGCGCCTGGAGGTGATGGATGCCACCGCCATCGTCCTCTGCCGCGATCAGGGCATGCGCATCATGGTCTTCGACATTACCCGGCCCGGCGCCATGGTCGAGGCGGCCCGCGGCGAGCCCGTCGGCACCGTCGTCGACCCCGGGCCAGCGAGCGCGGAGGAGGAGCACACGTGATCGAGGAGATCCAGGACGACGCCGAGCAGCGCATGGCCAAGGCGGTCGAGAGCCTCAAGCACGACCTCGCCCGGCTGCGTACGGGGCGCGCTCACACGAGCCTGCTCGACCAGGTGACGGTCGAGTACTACGGCATGGAGGTGCCGCTCAAGCAGGCGGCGAACATCAGCGTCGAGGACTCGCGCACCCTCGCCGTCACGCCGTGGGAGAAGCACATGGTCCCCGTCGTCGAGAAGGCGATCATGAGCTCCAACCTCGGGCTGAGCCCGGTCAGCGCCGGGCAGACGGTGCGGGTGCCGCTGCCGCCGCTGACCGAGGAGCGCCGCCGGGAGATGGTCAAGCTGGTCAAGAGCGAGTCCGAGCAGGCCCGCGTCGCCATCCGCAACGTCCGGCGCGACGCCAACGCCAGCCTCAAGGACCTCGCCAAGCGCAAGGAGATCACCGAGGACGACGAGCGCAGCGGCCAGGAGGGGATCCAGAAGCTGACCGACCGCTACGTCGCCGAGGTCGACAAGGTCCTCGAGGACAAAGAGCAAGAGCTCATGGAGGTCTGAGCGGCTCGCCTATGGGGGACCCGCCTGGGGAGCAGATAGCAGCGCGGCTCGAGGGCCTGCCCCTGCCGCGGCACGTGGCCATCGTCATGGACGGCAACGGCCGCTGGGCGCAGCGCCACGGCGAGCCGCGCCACGCCGGGCACCGCGCCGGGGTGCGCTCGATCCGCAGCGTGGTCGAGGCCTGCGGGCGCCTGGGCATCGAGGGCCTGACCCTGTTCGCCTTCAGCAGCGAGAACTGGCGGCGCCCCCGGGGCGAGGTGCGGGTGCTCATGGAGCTGTTCCGCACCACCCTCGACCGCGAGCTCGAGGCGCTCCACAGCAACGGCGTGCGGCTGCGCTTCAGCGGCGACCGCAGCGGCCTGGCGCCGGCCCTGCAGGCCCGGCTGACGGAGGCCGAGCGCCTCACCGCCGCCAATACCGGCACGACCCTGGTGCTCGCCACCAACTACGGCGGCCGCTGGGAGATCGCCGAGGCGGCGCGGCGCCTGGCGCGGGCCGCGGCGCGGGGGGAGATCGATCCGGAGGCCATCGACGAGGGGCAGGTGGCCGGGGCCCTGTCGGTCCCCGATCTGCCGGACCCGGACCTGTTCATCCGTACCGGGGGCGAGCAGCGCCTGTCCAACTTCCTCCTCTGGCAGCTGGCGTATACCGAGCTCTACTTCACCGAGACCCTGTGGCCGGAATTCGGCGCCGACGAGCTGGCGACGGCGCTCGAGGCGTTCGCCCGCCGCGACCGCCGCTACGGCGGGGTGGGCCGGGAGGCCTGGGGGCAAACCCGGCATGCTTAGGTCGCGGGTGCTCACCGCGGCCCTAGGTGGCCCGCTCCTCCTCGTCGCCGTCTGGTCCCTGCCCACCTCGGCTGTGGCGGTGGTGATCGCCGGGCTCGTGGGGGTGGCGAGCTGGGAGTGGCTGCAGCTGCTGGGGGTCGGCCCGGCGGCGCTGCGCGCCGGGCTGACCGCCGCCTTCCTGCTGAGCCTGCTGCCGGGGTGGCTGCTGCTCGATAGCGCCCTCGACCCGGCGGGGCTGCTCTACGCCCTGGCCTCCCTGTGGCTCGGGGCGCTCGCCTGGTTGTGGCGCTACGCCCGCACGGATACCTTACCCGTTCCGGCCCCGGGGTGGGGGGCGCTCGTCGGCTGGCTGGTGCTCTGGCCCTGCTGGCTGGCCCTGGTCTACCTCCACGGCAGCACGCCGTGGGGCGCCTTCTGGCTCACCTTCGTGTTTGCCCTGGTCTGGGCGGCCGACACGGGGGCGTACTTCGTCGGCCGGGCGTGGGGCCGGCACCGCCTGGCGCCCCGGATCAGCCCGGGCAAGAGCTGGGAGGGGGCCCTGGGCGGCGCGGGGTGCGCGGTGGTCGTGGCCGCAGGGCTGATCGCCGCCCTGCGCCCGGTGGCGCCCCCCTTGCCGGCCGTCGCCGCCCTGGCGGTCCTGGCCGTGGCCGCCTCGGTGGTCGGCGACCTATTCGAGAGCATGCTCAAGCGACAGCACGGCGTGAAGGACAGCGGCGGGATCCTCCCGGGCCACGGCGGGGTCCTCGACCGCATCGACAGCCTCACGGCGGCGGCACCAGTCATGGCCGCGGCCCGGCGCAGCGGCGCCGAGATCGTCCCCGTCGACAGCGAGCACAACGCGGTCTTCCAGGCGCTGCCGCCCCATAAGCAAGCCGGCCGGGAGGTCGAGCGCATCGTCCTGACCGCCTCGGGGGGGCCGTTCCGCGACCGCGACCCGCAGAGCCTGGCCGCGGTGACGCCGGAGGAGGCCTGCGCCCACCCGAACTGGTCCATGGGCCGGAAGATCTCCGTCGACTCGGCCTCGATGATGAACAAGGGCCTGGAGGTCATCGAGGCGTGCCACCTCTTCGAGCTGGAACCGCAGCGCGTGGATGTGGTCATTCACCGGCAGAGCCTGGTGCACGCCCTGGTCGGCTACGAGGACGGCTCCTACCTGGCGCAGCTCGGCTCGCCGGATATGCGCGTGCCCATCGCCTACGCCCTCGGCTATCCGGAGCGGATCGCCTCCGGCGTGGGGCTGATGGACCTGGTGGCCACCGGGCGGCTGGACTTCGAGGCCGTCGATGAGCGCCGCTTCCCGTGCCTGCGCCTGGCCTACCAGGCCCTGCGCGCCGGCGGCGGGGCGTGCGCGGTGCTCAACGCGGCCAACGAGGTGGCGGTGGACGCCTTCCTCGACGGCCGGCTGCGCTTCGACCGCCTCGCGCCGGTCATCGAGCAGGCCCTGGCCGCGGAGGTGCCCGAGGCGCCCCGGGACTTCGACTCGGTGTGCGCCATCGATGCGCAGGCGCGGCGCACGGCGGAGTCGGCCGTGCGCCGCTTTGCAGAGTGAGTAGGACATGAGCGTCGTCTGGAGTATTGCCGCCTTCCTCGTCGCCATCGGGGTCCTCGTCACCGTCCACGAGGCCGGGCACTTCGCCGTCGCCCGCTGGTGCAACGTGAGGGTGCGGCGCTTCTCCATCGGCTTCGGCCGGCCGCTGCTGCGCTGGCGCGGCCGGGGGGAGGACGCCACCGAGTACACCCTGGCCGCCATCCCCCTCGGCGGCTACGTCCAGATGCTCGACGAGCGCGAGGAGGAGGTCGCGCCGGCGGAGCGCCACCGGGCGTTCAACAACCGGCCCCTCGGCCAGCGCGCCGCCATCGTCGCCGCCGGCCCCGCGGTCAACTTCCTCTTCGCCGTGCTCGTCTACTGGGCGGTGGCCGTGATCGGCGCCACGGAGCTGCGCCCGGTCATCGACGAGCCGGCCCCGGGCACCCCGGCCGCCGCGGCGGGGCTGGAGCGGGGCCAGGAGCTCGTGCGCATCGACGGCGAGCCCACGCCGACCTGGCAGCGGGTCGCCATCGCCCTGCTCGACGCCGGCTTCAAGCGCGAGGACGTGCCGCTGCTGCTGCGCGAGCCCAGCGGCGAGACGGTGCGCGCCTCGCTGGACCTGCGCGCCGAGCCGGCCCTCCAGGAGAGCACGGACATCCTCGGGACCGTGGGCCTCGACGCCTACACCCCCGAGCTGCCGCCGACCATCGGCAAGCTCGTCGCCGGGGCGCCGGCCGAGGCCGCGGGGCTGCGCACCGGCGATACGATCGTCGCGGTGGGTGGCGAGCCGGTCGAGACCTGGCAGGCCCTCGTCGAGCGCGTCGAGCCGCTGCCCGGCGAGTCGGTGACCCTGACCTACGAGCGCGGCGGCGAGCAGCGCCAGGCCACGGCCACCCTCGGCAGCCGGGAGCGCGGCGGCCAGGCGGTGGGGATGCTCGGCGTCGGGCCGCGGATCCCCGAGGGGTTCCAGGAGCGCCTCCAGCACGAGATCCGCTACGGGCCGGTGGCCGGGCTCGGCCGCGCCCTCGAGCGTACCTGGCAGACCACGGCGGTGACCGCCAAGATGTTCGCCCGCATGGTGGTCGGCGAGGCGAGCCTCAAGAACATCGGCGGGCCGGTGACCATCGGCCAGTACGCCGGCGACAGCGCCGCCCTCGGCCTGGTGCCGTTCCTCACCTTCCTCGGGCTGATCAGCATCAGCCTCGGGCTCATCAACCTGCTGCCGATCCCCATACTCGACGGCGGCCACCTGCTCTACTTCCTCATCGAGGGGGTGCGCGGCCGCCCCCTGTCGGAGCGGGCGCAGAGCATCGGGCTGCGCATCGGCATCGCCATCCTGGCCGGCCTGATGGGGCTGGCCTTCTACAACGACTTCCACCGCCTCTTCGGCTGAGGCGGCGCGCCCGGACCGGGCGCCACCGCGAAGGACTAAGGGGAGCTGCTCTATGCGGGCGACAGCATCAGCGGACAAGGGGGCGCATTGATCCGGCGGGCAGCGGCGTGCGCCGCGGCGCTGGCCGCCGTGGCGGCGGCCGGCCCGGCCGCGGCGCAGGGCTTCGAGGTCGAGCGGATCCGGGTCGAGGGCCTCGAGCGGATCGCCGAGGGGACGGTGTTCAACTACCTCCCCATCGAGCCCGGGGAAACGGTGGGCTCCGAGGAGATCGCCGAGGCCATCCGCGAGCTCTACGACTCCGGCTTCTTCCGGGATATCGAGCTCCAGCGCGAGGCCGGGACGCTGATCGTCGAGCTCCAGGAGCGGCCCTCCATCGCCCGGCTCGAGTTCGAGGGCAACGAGCAGATCGGCACCGATAAGCTGCGCCAGGCCCTCGAGGGCGTCGGCCTGGCCGAGGGGCAGATCTTCAACCGCGCGCAGCTGTCGCAGATCGAGCGCGAGCTGCGCCGCCAGTACTTCGCCCAGGGCAAGTACGACGTCTCGGTGGAGAGCACGGTCTCGCCGCTCGAGCGCAACCGCGTGGCCATCCGCATCGACATCGAGGAGGGCCCCGTGGCCGAGATCCGCGAGATCCACCTCGTCGGCAACGAGGTCTTCTCCGACAGCCGGCTGCGCGGGGTCTTCGAGCTGCGCTCGCGGCGCTGGTGGGCGCCGTGGTCGTCGCGCCACCGCTACTCCCGGGACCGGCTCGCCAACGACCTCGAGAGCCTGCGCAGCTACTACCTCGACCGCGGCTACCTCAACTTCTCGGTGACCTCGACGAACGTCTCGATCAGCCCCGATCGCCGCGACGTCTACATCACCGTCAACGTCGCCGAGGGCGAGCAGTACACCGTCGACGCCGTCGATGTCCGCGGCGACCTGGTGGTCCCCCCCGAGGAGCTGCGGGCGCTCATCGAGGTCGAGCCCGGCGAGCTCTACGCCCGCAACCGGGTCAACGCCGGCTCCCAGGCGATCCGCGAGCGCCTCGCCGAGGAGGGCTACGCCTTCAGCAACGTCCGCGTCCGCCGGCAGGTCGACGAGCGGGCGAAGACGGTCAAGCTGACCTACCAGGTCGCCCCCGGTGAGCGGGTCTACGTCCGGCAGATCAACATCACCGGCAACCAGCGCACCCAGGACGCGGTGATCCGCCGCGAGCTCCGCCAGCTCGAGGGGGCGCCGCTGTCCAGCGAGGCCCTGGAGCGCTCGCGGACGCGGCTCAACCGCCTCGGCTTCTTCAGCACGGTCAATATCGAGACGCCGCGGGTGCCGGGCGAGGACGACCGGGTCGACGTCAACGTCAGCGTCCAGGAGCGGATGACCGGCCAGCTCCAGGCGGGGATCGGCTACGGCGATGTCCAGGGCTTCCTGGTGAACTTCTCCATCTCCCAGGACAACCTCGTCGGCACCGGCGACCGGCTCAGCCTGACGGTGAACAACTCCGAGGTGAACACCGTCTACGACGTCTCCTACACCGACCGCTACCACTCCCTCGAGGGCGTCTCCCAGACCCTCTCCGCCGGCTACCGGGAGACCCGGGCCCGGCAGGCCGACCTGGCCGACTACGACCTCGACGCCGCCTACGGCGCCGTGGAGTACAGCGTGCCGGTCACCGAGGTGGACCGGCTCGCCGCCCGGCTGCGCTTCGAGCAGCTGACCATCCGCGAGCGCAGCGGCACCCCGGCGCGGATCGAGGCGTTCATCGACGAGGAGGGCGAGCGCTTCGATACCCTCCAGCCGCGCCTGTCCTGGCGCCGGGACACGCGCGACCGCGGCGTCTTCCCCACCTCCGGCGCCCGGCAGAGCCTGTCGCTGGAGGGGACGCTGCCGGGCGCAGACCAGGAGTTCTACAAGCTCTCCTACCGGCACCAGCGCTACTGGCCGCTGCCGTGGCTCGGCGAGCGCACGAGCCTCTCCCTCGAGGGCGAGCTCGCCTACGGCGGCGGCTTCGGCGACACCGAGCAGCTGCCGTTCTTCGAGAACTACTACGCCGGCGGCGTGCGCACCGTCCGCGGCTACCGCGGCAACTACCTCGGCCCCCGCGACGCCAACGACGGCGGCCAGCCGATGGGCGGCAACGCCCAGGTCCTGGCCTCGGCGCAGCTGCTGATCCCGCCGACGCCGGAGGCGCAGTCGGTGCGCCTGGGCCCCTTCATCGACGCCGGGCAGGTCTACGACACCGAGATCGACTACGCGGAGTTCGCCGAGCGCTTCGGCGAGGAGCCCGTCCCGAAGGGGCTCGACCGCATCGATCTCGGCGAGCTGCGCGTCGCCGCCGGCGTGTCGCTGATCTGGATGTCGCCGGTGGGGCCGTTGACGTTCAGCCTGGCCGAGCCGCTTAATGAGACCGCCAGGGACCAGACCGAGACGTTCCAGTTCTCCCTGGGGGCGCAGTTCTAGACGGCAGCGGCGGGGAGGGAGCAAGCATGGCGGAGCAAGGAGCGGGCCCCGGCCTGCGCGGGGCACGGTGCGTCCCTTGGGCCCTGGGCGAGCTCGCCGAGGCGCTGGGGGCCGGGTACGACGGGCCGCCGGAGACCGTCATCGAGCGGGCCGCGGCCCTCGACGAGGCCGGCGCGGGGGCGCTGGCCTACCTCAGCGACCGGCGGCTCAAGGACCGGCTGCAGGGGTGCCGGGCCGCGGCGGTGGTCCTGCGCCCCGCCGACCGGGGCTACTGGGCGGGCCCGGCGCTGCTCAGCGACAACCCGGAGCTGACCTTCGCCCGGGCGGCGGCCCGGCTCCACCCGGCGCCGGAGGCGCCGCCCGGGGTCCACGAGGCCGCCGTCGTGGCCCCGGACGCCCGCCTGGGCGAGGGGGTGCACATCGCCGCGCAGGCGGTGGTCGAGGCCGGCGCGGCCCTCGGCGACGGCGCCTTCATCGGGCCGGGGGCGGTCATCGGCGCGGGGGCCGAGATCGGTCCCGGGACGCGGGTGGAGGCGCGCGCCGTCGTGGCCGGCGGCTGCCGGGTCGGCGCCCGGTGCCGCCTCGAGCCGGGTGTTGTGGTAGGCTCGGAGGGCTTTGGCTTCGCGCGCGACGGCGCGCGCTGGGAGCGGATCCCGCAGCTCGCCGGGGTGCGCCTCGGCGACGAGGTGGAGATCGGCGCCAACTCGGCGGTCGATCGCGGGACGTTCCACGACACCGTCATCGAGGACGGTGCCAAGATCGACAACATGGTGCAGATCGGGCACAACTGCCGGATCGGCGCCCATACGGCCATCGCCGGCCAGGTGGGGATCGCCGGGAGCACCGCCATCGGCCCGGGGTGCACCCTCGGCGGCCAGGCCGGCTTCGCCGACCACCTGCAGATCGCCGGCGGCTGCCACTTCACCGGGCAGGCGATGGTGACGCGCAGCATCGACGCGCCGGGGGTCTACTCCTCCGGCATGCCGGTACAGCCGGGCCGGCGCTGGCGGCGCAGCGTAGCGCGGATCGAGCAGCTCGAGGCGCTCTACCAGCGCGTCCAGGCGCTGGAGCGCGCCGTGGCGGGGGAAATCGGCCGAGGGGGCGAGGATGAGGACAGCGCAACGGAGGATGGAGAGTGAGTGAGAATGTAGACGAAGGCTGGACCGACATCGGCGGGATCCGCAATCTCCTGCCGCACCGCTACCCGATGCTGCTCATCGACCGGGTGCACTCCCTGGTGCCGCACGAGCGGCTGACCAGCATCAAGAACGTGACCGTCAACGAGCCCTTCTTTACCGGGCACTTCCCGCAGCGGCCGGTGATGCCGGGGGTGCTGATCCTCGAGTCGCTGGCCCAGGCGTGCGGAATGCTCGCCTTCAAGAGCGTCGAGGACACCCTCCGCGACACCGACGTGATCTACCTCGTGGGCATCGACAAGGCCCGGTTCAAGCGGCCGGTGGAGCCGGGCGACCAGCTGCGCCACGAGGTCGCGGTCAAGCGCGTCACCCGCGGGATCTGGATCTTCTCCGCCCGCGGCACCGTCGACGGCGAGCTGGCCGCCGAGTGCGAGATCCGCTGCACGGTGCGCTCGGTTTGAGCCGCGTCCACCCACAAGCCGTCGTCGACCCCCAAGCCAAGCTCGGCGAGGACGTCGAGGTCGGGGCCTTTACGGTCATCGGCCCCGACGTCGAGATCGACGAGGGTACCTGGGTTGGACCCCACGCCGTGCTCCAGGGCCCGACCCGGATCGGCCGCAACAACCGCATCTACCAGTTCGCCGCCCTCGGCGAGGCGCCGCAGCACAAGGGCTACCAGGGCGAGCCGACGCGCCTGCTCATCGGCGACGGCAATACCATCCGCGAGTTCGTCACCTGCCACCGGGGCACCGTCCAGGGCCGGGGCGAGACGCGCATCGGCAGCGACAACTGGCTGATGGCCTACTGCCACGTCGCCCACGACTGCCTGCTCGGCGACGACCTGCTCTTCGCCAACTCCGCCTCGCTCGCCGGGCACGTCGACGTCGGCGACCACGCCACCCTCGGCGGCTTCGCCCTCGTCCACCAGTTCTGCCGGATCGGCGCCTACGCCTTCTGCGGCTTCGGCAGCGGCATCAACCGCGACGTCCCGCCCTTCGTGACGGTCTCGGGGCAGATGGCCGTCCCCCACGGCGTCAACACGGTGGGCCTGCGCCGCCACGGCTTCACGGCGGAGCGCATCCAGGCCGTCAAGCGCGCCTACCGCATGCTCTACCGCCAGGGCCTGCGCCTCGAGGAGGCGCGCGAGCGGATGGCCGAGGAGCTCGCCGACTCCGAGGACGTCCAGCGGCTGGTGGCGTTCATCGACGCCACCCAGCGCGGGCTCGTCCGCTGAGGGCGGCGGCGCGGCGTCGGGGCAGGGGGAATGGCCGTTCAGCGGGTGGCGATCCTCGCCGGTGAGCCCTCGGGCGATGTCCTCGGGGCCGGGCTGATGCGCGAGCTGCGCGCCCTGCGCCCGGACGTCGCCTTCGAGGGGATCGGCGGGGCGGCCATGGCCGCCGAGGGGCTCGAGGCCCTCGAGCCCATGGAGGGCCTCTCGCTGATGGGGCTGACCGAGATCGTCCGCCACCTGCCGCGGCTGCTGCGGCTGCGCCGGCGCCTGGCGCGGCGCTGGCGGGCGCAGCCGCCGGCGGTGTTCATCGGCGTCGACCTGCCCGACTTCAACCTCTCCCTGGAGCGGCGCCTGCGCGGCGCCGGGGTGACCACCGTCCACTACGTCAGCCCCACCGTCTGGGCCTGGCGGCGGGGCCGGCTGCGCGGGATCCGCCGCGCGGTCTCGCGCATGCTCACCCTCTACCCCTTCGAGCAGGCCGTCTACGCCGAGGCCGCCGTCGACGCCGTCTGCGTCGGCCACCCGGCCGCCGACCGCTTCCCCCTGGCGCCCGACGCCGGGGCCGCCCGGCAGCGGCTCGGCCTCACTACCGAGGCCACCGTGCTCGCCGTGCTCCCCGGCAGCCGGCGCAGCGAGGTCGAGCGCCTCGCCGAGCCCTTCTTCGCCGCCGCGGCGCTGCTCGCCGAGCAACGGCACGGCCTCGAGCTCGTCGTGCCGGTGGCCACCCCGCACCTGCGCCCGCCGATCGAGGCGGCCGTCGAGCGCCACGGGCTCGGGGCCCGGACCCGGCTGCTCGAGGCCGACACCGCCACGGCGGCGACGGCCGCCGACGCCGCCCTGACCGCCTCGGGGACCGCCACCCTGGAGGTGATGCTCGCCAAGCGCCCCATGGTCGTCGGCTACCGGATGGCGCCGCTGACCTTCTGGGCGCTCCGGCGCCTGGTGCGCGTCCCCTGGGTCGCGCAGCCCAACCTGCTCGCCGGCGAGGCCCTGGTGCCGGAGTACCTCCAGGAGGCGCTCGCCCCGGCGCCGCTCGCCGAGGCGGTGGCGGGCTGGCTGGACGACCCGGCGGCGTGCGCGGCGCTGGCGCAGCGCTTCCGCACGCTCCACGCCGATCTCGCCCGCGGCGCCGACCGGCGCGCGGCGGAGGCCGTCGCGGAGCTGCTGCCGTGAGCGAGGGTAGGCCAGGG
>NZ_NRSH01000002.1 GCF_016584055.1 Halorhodospira neutriphila | reverse complement strand
GCCCTGGAGGGCGTCACCTTCCGCCACGCGCCGCAGGCCGAGCCGCTCCTGCAGGGGGCGAGCCTGGCCGTCGCCACCGGCGAGACCGTGGTCCTCCACGGCCCCTCGGGCGCCGGCAAGTCCACCGTGCTCGACCTGCTCGCCGGCCTCGCCGCCCCCGAGGCGGGCCGGGCCACCATCGGCGGCGCCGAGGCCGGGGCGCTGCCGGAGGCGGCGCGCTTCCGGGCCCTGGCCTACCTGACCCAGCGCACCGAGCTCTTCGCCGACACCGTCGCCGCCAACCTGCGCATCGCCGATCCGCAGGCGCCGGAGCAGCGCCTCTGGGCGGCCCTGGAGGCGGCCGGGCTGGCCGAGCGGATCCGCAGCGCGCCGCGCGGGCTCGACGAGTGGGTCGGGGAGGGCGGCTCGCGCCTGTCGGGCGGCGAGGCGCGCCGGCTGGCCCTGGCGCGCGTGTGGCTGACGGACGCCCCGGTGGTGCTCCTCGACGAGCCGCTGCGCGGCCTCGACGCCGGGACCGCCGCCCTCGTGGCCCGGCGCCTGGCGCCGTGGCTGGCCGGGCGCACCGCCGTGATCGTCAGCCACGAGCCCGACGCCGCGCCGCCCCACCACCGCCGGCTGGCGCTCGCCGAGCTCGCCCCGGGAGCCGGATAGCCGGCTAAAAGAAGGCCCCGACCCTTGGGGGGAAGGATCGGGGCCAAAACGCCCGGCCCTGGGGGGAGACCGGGCCTGTGCGCCACGCTTGAGAGAGAGAAGTGTGGACTCACCGTAGCGACGCTCATACGGTGCGACCCGAGGTCGCGCTAGGAGTTCCCCACCTCGAGCCAATCGTCGAGCACGGCGGCGAGCTCGTCGACGCCGTCGCCCTTGGTCGCGGAGAACAGCTGCACGCTCGGCAGCTCCAGCCCCGCCTCGGCGACGGCCTCGGGGACGGCGGCCAGGCGGCTGCGGGCGGCGCCGCGCTTGAGCTTGTCGGCCTTGGTCAGCACGGCGTGGACCGGCAGCTCGGCGTCGGCGCACCAGGCGAGCATCTGCAGGTCGAGCTCGGTGGGGGCGTGGCGCACGTCCATGATGACGATCAGCCCGCGCAGGGACGCTCGCCCCTGCAGGTACGCCGGCAGGGCCTGCTCCCAGCGCCGCTTCACGGCCTGCGGCACGCGCGCGTAGCCGTAGCCGGGCAGGTCGATGAGCCGACGCTCGGCGTCGAGGTCGAAGACGTTGATCGTCTGCGTGCGCCCCGGGGTGCCGCTGATCCGGGCGAGCTTGCGCTGCCCGGTCAGGGCGTTGAGCACGCTAGACTTGCCGACGTTGGAGCGGCCGGCGAAGGCGGCCTCGAGGCCGCTGTCCTCGCCGAGATCGGCCGGGGTGGGGGCGCTGAGGCGGAACTGGGCGCGACGGTAGATCAAGGGGCTCCGGGTGCGGTGCTTAACGGTGCGGGTGCGGCCGGGGCGCTGCCCCCCGTCGGCGCCCTCTCGAACGCGCCGAGCATCGCAGCCCGAGCGGCGCCAGCCGCTCGGGGAGCGCGCTGCTGTCCGAGCGAAGCGAGTTCAGCGCGCGTTCCCGCTCGGGCGAGAAGCGCAGGGGACCCGAAGGGCGCGTTCGGCAGGCGCCGACGGGGGGCAGCGCCCCGGCCGCACCCGCACCGCGAGTATGGCGAATAGAGGGCCAAGTCTAGCACGCGGTGCGGGCGCCGCCGAGTGCCGCCGGGCGGGGAGGCAAATTGACGCCCTGTGCTCGGGCTGATATACATGTTTCGATTGCCGAAAGCGACCGAGTCACGAGTTCACGCCAGCAGCGGAGCACAACGGAAGCCATGTACGAGCGTGCCTATTCCTACATCCTGGCCGCGGGCTTGGCCCTCGCCGCCGCGACAGCGAGCGCCGAGGTCGATCTCGAGGCCGCCGAGAAGCTCAATACCGAGGTCTGCGCCGCCTGCCACGGAGCGAAGGGGGTCAGCTCCGTCGCCGAGTGGCCGAGCCACGCCGGCCAGCACGCGGACTATATCCGCCACCAGCTGGAGCTCTTCCGGGACGAGAACCGCTACGACCCGCAGAACCTGATGACCAGCAATGCGGTCGGGCTCTCCGACCAGGACATCCGCAACATCGCGGCGTGGCTCGCCCAGCAGGAGCCGCCGAAGCCCGCCGAGGGCGTGGATCCGGCGCTCGCCGAGCAGGGCGAGCGGATCTACTACGCCGGCATCCCGGAGGAGGGCGTCGCCGCCTGCACGGCGTGCCACGGCCCCAACGGCGAGGGGATCCAGGGCGCGCAGTTCCCCCGGGTCGCCGCGCAGCAGCAGACCTACCTGGTCAACAGCCTCAAGGCCTTCAAGAGCCGCGAGCGCAAGAGCGACCGCAACGCCATGATGCGCGATATCGCCGGACGGATGTCCGCGGAGCAGATCGAGGCGGTCTCCGCCTACATGAGCACCCTCGGCGGTGAGCCCCAGGTCGCGCAGAAGCAGTGAGGCGGCCGGGCAGGCCTCGCTGGTGCGGGGCCTGCCCCGGCGCCCCGGCCGTGGATAGGGACGGGAACCGAGCATGACGGGCAAGCGTACAGGCTGGATGCGGCGGATGAGTGGGGTGCTGCTCGCGGCGGCGGCCGCCCTGCTGATGGCGGGGGGCGGCTCGGCGGCCGAGCTGAAGGCCGGCGAGGACTACCGCAAGGTCGGCGAGCCGCGGGTCAACGACGACGGCACCGTGCCGGTGGCGGACTTCTTCTCCTACCTCTGCCCCCACTGCGCCCGCTTCAGCGAGCGCTTCTCGGCGTGGCTCGAGCGGGCGCAGCCGCCGGTGGCGGTCGAGGAGATCCCCGTGGTCTTCCGCCCGAGCTGGGAGCCGCTGGCCCGCGCCTACTGGGTGGCGGAGACGCTCGGGGCCGTCGAGCAGGTCCACGGGCCCCTCTTCCGGGCGATCCACGAGCAGCGGCGCAACCTGGGCAGCCGGGAGGCGCTGCGCGCCTTCTTCGTCGAGCACGGCGTCGAGGGCGAGGCGTTCGACCAGGCCTGGGATGGCATCGGCGTCGACCGCGGCCTGCGCCGGGCCCGGCAGGCCATGGCCGACTACGGGATCCGCGTCACCCCCTCCGTGGTGGTGGCCGAGGCCTACCTGGTGACGCCCCGCCAGGCGGGCAGCCTCGAGGCTATGATCGAGACCATCGCCGCTCTGGTGGAGCGCCACGCCGAAGAGGGCGGATGACGAACCTCTCCCACCGGCTCCGGGAGGGCGCCTACGCGACGCTGAACCCGACCCGGGCCCCGGAAGGCCCGGCGGCCCTGCGGGTCCTGAGCTACAACATCCAGGGGGGGATCGCCACCTCCCGCTACCGCCACTACGTCACCCGCGGGTGGAAGCACGTCCTGCCGGACGCCAAGCGCCGCGGCAACCTCGACCGCATCGGCGAGTGCATCGGCCCCTACGACCTCGTCGGCCTCCAGGAGGTCGACGGCGGGAGCCTGCGCACCGGCTTCATGAACCAGGTCGAGTACCTCGCCTACAAGGCCGACTTCCCCTACTGGTACCTCCAGACGAACCGCGACATGGGGCACCTGGCGCAGCAGAGCAACGGCCTGCTGGCGCGCTACCGCCCCGCGGCGATCCGGGAGCACCGCCTGCCGGGGGTGATCCCGGGGCGCGGGGCCCTGCAGATCCGCTTCGGTACGGGGGACCAGGCGCTCAACGTCGTCCTGGTGCACATGGCCCTGGGGCGCCGGGCGCGGCTCCGGCAGATGGACTTCCTCGCCGAGCTGGTCAACGCCCACCGCCACGTGATCGTCATGGGCGACTTCAACTGCCGCTCCGAGAGCCGGGAGCTGCGCCGCCTCAGCCGCAGGACCGAGCTGCGCGAGCCGATCCACGGCCTCCACACCTTCCCGAGCTGGCGGCCGCGGCGCAACATCGACCACATCCTGGTCACGCCGAGCCTCGAGGTCGAGCGGGCCCGCGTCCTCGACCACCCCCTCTCCGACCACCTCCCCATCGCCATGGAGCTCTCCCTGCCCGGCCCGGTGCGGCTTGCTGCCTGACCTCGCGGGGTTGGTGGGCCGTCAGGGACTGTATTAGTCTCTTGCGTCACATTCTGCGTCCGGGAGTAAGGGCGATGCCGGAGAATCGCCAGTCCATCCACGGTGAATGGGGATCGCGCTGGGCCTTCATCTTGGCGGCCACGGGCTCGGCCGTCGGCCTGGGCAATATCTGGCGCTTCCCGTATATCGTCGGCGAGAACGGCGGCGGCGCCTTCATCCTCGTCTACCTCGCCTGCATCCTGCTCGTCGGCGTCCCCGTGATGATGGCCGAGATCCTGCTCGGCCGCCACGGCCGGCAGAGCCCGATCAACACCATGCGGGCGCTGCCGGGCCGCTACGGGGCGCGGCCCGCCTGGCAGACCCTCGGCTGGCTGGGGGTGCTCGCCGGCTTCCTGGTCCTGTCGTTCTACTCCGTGGTCGCCGGCTGGGCGCTCGCCTACGTCCCGTACAGCGCCGCCGGGACCTTCACGGGCGCCGACACCCAGGCGGTGGAGCAGTTCTTCAGCCAGCTGCTCGCCAGCCCCGGGCAGCTGCTGCTCTGGCATACGCTCTTCATGGCCCTGACGGCGGGGATCGTCTCCCGCGGCGTCGAGCGCGGCCTCGAGAAGGGGGTGCAGCTGCTCATGCCGCTGCTCTTCCTGCTGCTGCTGGTGATGGTCGGCTACGGCATGGGCGCCGGCGCCTTCACCGAGGCCCTGGCGTACATGTTCACGCCGGACTTCGGGGCCCTCTCGGGCAAGGCGGTGCTGGTCGCCATGGGGCAGGCCTTCTTCTCCATGAGCATCGGCCTCGGCGCCATCATGGCCTACGGCTCCTACCTCTCGAGCCGCTCCTCGGTGCCGGGGAACACCGGCCTGATCGCCGGCGCGGACACCATCGTGGCCATCCTCGCCGGGCTGGCGGTCTTCCCCATCGTCCTCGCCGCCGGGCTCGACCCGGGCAGCGGGCCGGGGCTGATCTTCGTGACCCTCTCCTACGGCTTCGGGCAGATGCCGGCCGGCGCCTTCTTCGGGACGCTGTTCTTCCTGCTCGTCTCCTTCGCGGCGCTGAGCTCGGCGATCTCGATCATGGAGCCGGCGACGGCCTACCTGGTGGAGACGCGGCGCTGGCGCCGGCCCTGGGCGACCACGGCGGTGGCCGGCGCCGCCTGGCTCGTCGGCATCGGCTCGGTGCTGTCGTTCAACGCCTGGTCGGGGGTCAAGCTCTTCGGCCTGAACTTCCAGCAGATCATGGAGTACCTGTCGACGAGCATCATGCTGCCCCTCGGCGGGCTGCTCATCGCCGTCTTCGCCGGCTGGGTCCTCCCCGCCCAGGTGACGGCGGAGGAGCTCTCCTTCCCCGCGCAGTGGGGCTACCGGCTCTGGCGGGGGGCGATCCGCTACCTCGTGCCGGCGGCGATCCTGGTGATCTTCATCAACTCCCTCGGGCTGCTCGGCTAGCGGGGCGCCGGGGCCGAGGGGCGCGACTCGCCGCGGTGCTGGTCCTTGAGGCCGATGTAGTGGTTGGCCGAGTAGCGTAGCTGCTCGCGCTCCGGGTCGGTCAGCTCGCGGTGGGCGCGGGCCGGGTTGCCGAGGTAGAGCCAGCCCCCCTCGAGGCGCTTGCCCGGGGGGACGAGCGCCCCGCTGGCGACGATGGCCTCGCGCTCGACCTCGGCGCCGTCGAGGACGGTGGCGCCGATGCCGATCAGGCACCGGTCGCCGATGCGGCAGGCGTGGAGGACGGCGCCGTGGCCGACGGTGACCTCGCGGCCGATGATCGCCGGGAGGCCGCCGGGGCTGTAGGGGCCGTCGTGGGCGACGTGGACCACCGCGGCGTCCTGGATGTTGGAGCGCTCGCCGACCTCGATGCGCTGGACGTCGCCGCGCAGGACCGCCATGGGCCAGACGGAGGCGTCCTCGCCGAGCTGGACATCGCCGATGACCAGGGCGGTGGCGTCGATCCAGGCGCTGCTGGCCGGGCGGGGCGCTATCCCGGCGAAGGTGCGAATCATCGGGGCCTCCTCCCGCGCTCCGGCGAGCCCGGGGCTGGAACCTCCACGAGAACCTCGTTAGCGCCTTCAGCTTAGCGCATGGTGACCAGCTCTTCAGCGCTGGTCGGGTGGATGGCCACCGTCTCGTCGAGGTCCGCCTTGGTCGCCCCCATGCGCACGGCGACGGCGAAGCCCTGGAGCATCTCGTCGGCCCCCTCGCCGAAGATGTGGACGCCGACGACCTGCTCGCGCTCGCCGACGGTGACGAGCTTCATGGCGGTGCGCTTCTTCACCGCCTGCGGGGCGAGGGCGTAGTTCATGGGGATGAAGCGGGCCGTGTAGCAGCGGAGCGCCTCGGCGCCGTACTCGGCGGCCGCCTCGGGCTCGCTCAGGCCCACGGTCCCCATGGGCGGGTGGCTGAAGACCACCGTGGGGATATCGCGGTACGCCAGGTGCCGCCCCTCGGCGCCGCCGAAGAGGCGGTCGGCCAGGCGCCGCCCGGCGGCGATGGCCACCGGCGTCAGGGGGAAGTCGTTGCCGGTGGCGTCGCCGACGGCGTAGACGCCCGGCACGGCGGTCTCCTGGTAGGCGTCCACGGGGATGGCGCCGTCGCTGCGCGGCGCGATGCCGGCGGCCTCGAGGCCCAGGCCGGCGGTGGCCGGCTCGCGGCCGATGGCCCAGACGACGGTGTCGAGCCCCTCGAGGCGCCGGCCGTCCTCGCCGACGAGGGCGAGGGTCCCGTCGCCCTGGCGCTCGCAGGCCGCCGGCGTGAGGCCGGTGACCAGCTCCGGGCCGTCCACGGCCAGGGCCTCGCCCAGGGCCTCGCGCAGCAGCGGATCGAAGCCGCGCAGGGGGCCGTCGCGGCGGACGGCCAGGGTCGTCTCCGTGCCCAGGTGCTGGAAGAGGCTGGCGATCTCGACGGCGATGTAGCCGGCGCCGACGACCGCCGCCCGCCGCGGCTGCTCGTCGAGGGCGAAGAAGCCGTCGGAGTCGATGCCGTGCTCGGCGCCCGGGATCTGCGGCCAGCTCGGCCGCCCGCCGGGGGCGAGGAGCAGGTGGCGGCCCTGCAGGCGCCGGCCGTCCACCTCCACCGTGCGCGGGCCGCGCAGCTGCGCCTCGCCGCGGTAGAGGGCGATCCCGGAGCGCTCGAGGTTGCTGGCGTAGACGCCGTTGAGCCGCTCGACGTAGGCGTCCCGGGCGCTGCGCAGCCGGTGCCAGTCGAGCCCGGCGCCCTCGAGGGTGAAGCCGTAGTCGCCGGCGCGCTCGAGGGTCGCCGCCGTCTCGCTGGCGTACCACATGACCTTCTTGGGCACGCAGCCGACGTTGACGCAGGTGCCGCCGAGGCGGTGGCGCTCGACCACCGCCACCTGCGCGCCGTGGGCCGCCGCCCGGCGCGCCGTGGCGATGCCGCCGCTGCCGGCGCCGACCACGACCAGATCGAACTCATCGCCCATGGGAGCCTCCGCCGCTTTCGCCTGAGGGGTCGGTGGTGGGTGGGTGCGTCGAGTGTAACGCGTAGCGCAGGTCGAAGACCTCGTGGCCGAGCTCGCGGCCGCGGCGCTCGAACTTGGTCTCCGGGCGCGGGGCCGGCGGCGGCAGGAAGCGCCCGGCCCCGGCGAGGTTGGTGAAGCGCGGGTCCGCCTCGAGGGTCTCGAGCATCCACGCCGCGTAGTCGGCGCGGTCGGTGGCGAGGTGGAGGACGCCGCCGCCGCGCAGCCGCCCGGCGAGCAGGTCGAGGACGGCCGGCTGGACGATGCGCCGCTTGTGGTGGCGCTTCTTCGGCCACGGGTCCGGGAAGAGGATCAGGACCTCGTCGAGGGACGCCGGCGGGAGGTGCTCGCGCAGCAGCGCCACGGCGTCGAGGGGGGTGACGCGCAGGTTGGCGAGCTGCGCTGCCTCGGCGCAGAGCAGGCAGTGGCCGACGCCGGGCCGGTAGACCTCGGCGCCGAGGTAGTCGCGCTGCGGGTCGCCGGCGGCCATCTCCACGAGGGCCTCGCCGTCGCCGAAGCCGATATCGAGCACCCGCGGGGCGCGCCGGCCGAAGAGGGCGTCGAGCTCGAGCGCCCCCTCGGGGGCGACGCCGTAGGCCGGCCAGAGGCGCTCGAGGGCGCGGGCCTGGCCCCGGGTCAGGCGCCCCTCGCGGCGGACGAAGGAGCGCATCGGCCGCCGCGCTGCGCTCACTCGAAGAAGGTCCCGGCCTGCGGCGAGGAGGCGGCGGCGTGGCGGCGCTTGGGGATGCGCCCGGCCCGGTACGCCTCGCGGCCGGCCTCGACGCCCTTGCGCATGGCCGAGGCCATGAGGACCGGGTCGTCGGCCCCGGCGATGGCGGTGTTGAGCAGCACGGCGTCGCAGCCGTGCTCCATGGCCACGGCGACGTCGGAGGCCGTCCCCACCCCGGCGTCGACGATCACCGGCACCTCGAGCCGCTCGACGATCTCGAGGAGGTTGTAGCTGTTCTGGATGCCGAGCCCGGAGCCGATGGGCGCGGCGAGGGGCATCACCGCCACGCAGCCGATCTCCTCGAGCCGCCGGGCGGCGATGGGGTCGTCGCTGGTGTAGGCCATGACCTCGAAGCCCTCGGCGACCAGCTGCTCGGCCGCCTCCAGGGTGGCGCCCACGTCGGGGTAGAGCGTGCGCTCGTCGCCGATGACCTCGAGCTTGACGAGGTTGTGGCCGTCGAGCAGCTCCCGGGCGAGCCGGCAGGTGCGCAGCGCGTCCTTGACCGTGTAGCAGCCGGCGGTGTTGGGCAGCAGGGTGTAGCGCTCCGGCGGCACGGCGTCGAGGAGGTTGGGGGCGTCGGGGTCCTGGCCGATGTTGCTGCGGCGCAGGGCGATGGTGACGATCTCCGCGCCGCTCGCCTCGATCGCGGCGCCGGCCTGCTCGAGGTCGCGGTACTTGCCTGTGCCGACGAGCAGCCGGGAGTGGTATTCGCGTCCGGCGATCACCAAGGGGTCGCGATGGGGCATGGTCGAGGGATCTCCGCTGTTGGGTCAGCCGCCGCCGATGGCCTGGATGACCTCGATGCGGTCGCCATCGGCGAGCTCTTGCTCTGCCAGCCGGCTGCGCGGGACGATCTGCTCGTTGCGCTCCACGGCGAGCCGGCGCTGCTCCGTGATGCCGAGCCGGGCCAGCACGTCGGCGCAGCTCGCCCCGGCGGGGAGCTGCGCCGCTTCGCCGTTGATCCGGACGTGGATGACCGCTTGCTCTGCCTCGGTACTCATAGCCCCCACAGGATAACGCGCTGCGGCAGCGGCGCGCACCGGTTGCCATCGGGGGCTGCCAGCGGTACGATACGAAACTGACTTGCGGGTGTAGCTCAATGGTAGAGCACCAGCTTCCCACGCTGGCGATGTGGGTTCGATTCCCATCACCCGCTCCAGTATCCCTCCTCGATACCCATTACTCTACTCCCTACCGATAGATCTCGAGCCCTCCAGGGCAGGTCCCTTGGTGGACCCCTGGCGCTTACGTCGAGGAGCCCGAGGAGCGGCACGGCGGGCGCTCGGTCAGGGCGAGGTCCGCGGCCAGGTCGTGGCGGTTCTGCAGCAGGTCGTCCAGCGTGTAGCGGTCGAGGACCTCGAAGAAGGCGTCGAGGGCCTCGCCGAGCAGCGCCCGCACGGCGCAGGTGCCCTCGATGCGGCAGCGCTGGCCGCGGGGGTTGAAGCACTCGGCGAGGGAGAAGTCCTCCTCCGTGCGCCGCAGCAGCGCCCCGATGCGGATCTCCTCCGGGGCCACGGCGAGGTGGATCCCGCCCCGCTTGCCGCGCAGGGTCTCCACGTAGCCGTAGGCGGCCAGGCGGTTGACCACCTTCATGAGGTGGTTGCGCGAGATCCCGAAGCGCTGGGCGATCGCCCCGATGGTGACCAGGCCCTCCTCGGCGGCGCCGAGGTAGAGCAGCACCCGCAGGGCGTAGTCGCTGTGGCGCGTCAGTCGCATGCCTTGCTCCTCGTGCGGGCCCCGGGCCGCGGTGCCGCCGCCGGGGCGCCGCCCCTGGGCCTCAGCCGAGCGCCGTGGTCAGGAGCGGACTGTGGGTGTAGCCGACGCCGAAGAGGTAGGCGAAGACCGCGACCGCGGCGAGGAAGGCGGTCACCCGCGTCCGGCGGGCCCGGGTGGCGCTGCTGCCGAGGGCCAGGGCGCCGAGCACGATGTAGACTACCAGCCCCAGGACCTTCACCGTCAGCCATTGGTCGACGAAGGGGTACTCCTGGATGACGAAGAGCAGCGCCACGGCGGTGCCGAGCAGGACGGTGTCGACGATGGAGGGGACCGTGCGCAGCGCCGCATGGCGCGCCCAGCCGGAGCCCGCGAAGGTCAGGGCGCCGCGGGCGACGAAGAGCGTGATGCTCAGGTAGGCGGCGAGGATGTGTGTGTAGGTCAGCGTCGTGTGCATCCTTGTCTCTCCTTGGCTGTCCGCAGTGAGCGGGTATTCTTCCTCGGAGCTATTGCTTTCTGGTGATGATGCCCTCTATCTTGATGGGTATGGTGCATGACCCTCTGACCCTGCAAGGCTTCCTGGATCTGGTGCCGGATGAGGCGCATGCTGAGGTGTTGTTCCTGTCGGCGCGCTGGCCGGAAGGCCCAGTCTGCCGCTGGTGCGGCTCCGTCGGCAACGCGCGCCGGCTGCCGGGGCGCAAGATGCTGTTCCACTGCCGCGACTGCGGCCGGGCCACCTCGGCGCGCGCCGGTACGCCGATGGCGGCCTCTCATCTGCCGGTCCGGACCTGGCTGACCGCGATGTTCCTGATGGCGTGCTCATCCCAGGGCATCTCGGCCCGGCAGCTCGGCTTCCGGCTCGGCCTCCAGTACCGGACCGCCTGGCATCTGTCGCACCGGATCCGCCGGATGATGGCCAGCGACGATCCGGTGCTGCGCAGGGTCGTGGAGATGGCCGAAACCGACGTGGATGGTGACCTACCCGCGTGCCCGGAGCACGCGGGCGACGATGATTCCGGACGCTGACCGCATGACAGCCACGGCCATCCACCGCACCGACCTGCTGCCCACGGCGATGAACGCCGGCAAGGCCGCCGCCGTGCGCGAGCTGCTGCGCGCCTGGCGCCGGGCGGCGCGGGCGGTGGCCGCGGACCAGTGGACGCGCTTCTTCCGCGACGGCGGCTTCCGCAAGAACCTGCCGGCGGCCCAAGAGGCCGCCGCGCCCGGCGTCGCTGCGGCCAAGGCGGAGATTGGCGCTCAGCGCCTGCAGATGGTGCGCTACCAGGTCGTCGGCACGCTGAGCTCGTTCCTCGCCAACCGCCAGAACGAGTTCGCCGAGCTCGTCGCCCGGCACGAGGGCTTCGACGAGCGCACGCGGCACATGCTGCACGTGGTCAACAAGGCCGGCGCCTGGTTCGATCGGTGCCGGGACGTCGTCATGCCGGACACCGGCGAGCCGGTCCCGGACGCGGTGCGCGACCTGGCGCGGCGGATCATGCGGCATGTGCTCGGCCGGCACCGGCGGCCGTCGTTCAAGCGGGTGAACATGGTGATCGACCGCCGGCAGGCGAGCTTGTCCAGCGCGGCGAGCGCCTCGGCGTTCCCGCTCTGGCTGCGCCTGGGCACGCTCGAGCACGGCCGGCGGATCGAGATCCCGCTCCAGTCCCACCCGTACTTCGAGCGGCGGGCGGGCCAGCGCTGCCGGACGGTCCAGGTCAACGAGGACCGGGACGGACGGATCAGCGTGGGCGTCGTCACGGACGTCTCGGCGCCGTTCGCCGCGCAGCGGGCGGCCTACACCCCGCTGCGCGACGACCTCGCGATCGACTTCGGCCTGTCGACGCTGATCGCCACCGACGCCGGCGACCGGATGGGGCGGGGCGCGCTGCAGCACCTGGAGCGGCTGGACCGGCGCATCACGCGCATCGCCCGGCACCGGCAGAAGGCCGGGCTGAAGGTGCGCTCGAGGCGCTACGATAAGGCCGTGCGGCAGCTGCGTGGCTGGCTGCGCACGGAGATCAACCGCATCCTGAACCGCCTCGTGTACCTGCACCGGCCCGCCCACCTGACGGTCGAGCGGCTGGACTTCCGGATGCCGGGGCTGTCGCGGCGGATGAACCGGCTCCTCACCAACTGCGGGCGCGGCGTCCTCCGGGCCAAGCTCCGGGACCTCGAGGAGCGCTACGGCGTGACGCACACCGAGGTCAACGCCGCCTACAGCTCGCAGACCTGCTCGCACTGCGGCTGGGTCGAGCGGGCCAACCGCCGCAGCCAGTCCGAGTTCCGGTGCCGCTGCTGCGGTCGCCGGATGCACGCCGACGTCAACGCGGCCCGGAACCTCGGGGCGAGACGTTCTTGCCCCGTCATGGGGAACCCGCGCCGCCGCCGGCGTGCTGTCCTCGGTGAGGCGCTCCGGCGCTTCGCCGAGCGAAAGCCGTGCCACCCACCCGAGGCGGCGCGGCGATCCCCTGGGCGGGGCTCCAGGGGTGACCCGGATCGGCCTGATGCGCGGGCCGGCCCGAGGATCACGTTGCCGAGCGCGCACCCACAAGATCTCGTGGGTCGAAGCGCAACGCAATAATGCCCTTGCTTGCGTGTCCACATGTGCAATCTGGTGTCGAGGTCCTGATGGATTCCAGCTGGCGCCCCGAGCGGACGGTCTCCTGCCCGTACTGCGGTGAGCCCTTCCTGCTGATCGTGGACACGGACTGCGCGGAGGCCGACTACGTCGAGGACTGCCCGGTCTGCTGCGCGCCCATCGAGGTGGCGGTGCGCTGGCCCCTGGGCGCCGAGGAGCCCGAGCTGGCCCTGCGCCGCGGGGACGAGTGAGGCGCCCGGCGGCCCGCCTCCCGGCTCCTGCGCTCGCGATCACGCGAGCCGTCAGGAGCCGCGGCGTGCTGCCAGGAGCTGCGCCTCGACGCCGTCCCACGTGACCTCCGGGGCGGGGCCGATGACCTCCAGCCGGCTCTCCCCGCGCCAGGCCACCGCCTCGGTGCGCACGCCGTCGCTATCCGCATCGACGCGCAGCCAGTCGCTTCCGGTGCGTACCACGCCCTTGGTCCGCTGGCAGCCGCGCAGTCCCTCCAGGACCGCTAGCAGGGCGTTACGCTCGAAGATGTCCTCGGGGTGGAAGAGCCATCCGCAGGCCGCCGTGTCGCCGCCGGACTGCTCCGCGCGGACCGGGCGGCCGGGCTCGGGCGCCGGACCGCTGCGCTCGTGGTGGTGCTCGGGATGGTGGTGCGGGGCCTCGGCAGAGGCGGCCGGGTCGGCGGGACCGGCCCGGCCGATCGGCTCGTCCAGCCAGGCCGCCTCGATCCGGCCGTGGGCGGCCCGCTCGATGCCCCGCTTGGGCGGGTAGAGGCCGTGGGCCCAGCGCGTCAGCGCTGCCAGCTGCGCCTCGGTGCACAGGTCGCTCTTGTGCGCGATGAGGATATCGGCCAGCTGGGCCTGGTCGTGGAAGGCCTCGTGGGCGGCCACGCGCGGGTCCTCGAGCTGGCGCGGGTCGATCAGCGTCAGCGTGGCGTGCCGGGTGAGGGCGCCCTGCTCCTCGAACTCGTGCAGCTGATCCAGGATGCGGGCCGGGTGGCCGAGGCCGGTGGGCTCGATGAGCAGCCGCGCCGGGCGGCTGCGGCGCAGCAGCCGCGCCAGGGCGACGCGGAACGGCACCCCGAGCGTGCAGCACAGGCAGCCGCCGGGCAGCTCCTCCACGGCAGCGCCGTCCCCCAGGCCGGCGGCATCCACGCCGACATCGCCGAACTCGTTGACCAGCACCGCCCAGCGCTCGTCCGGCGGGCGCGCCTCGGCGAGCAGGTGCCGGATCGCGGTGGTCTTGCCGGCGCCGAGGAAGCCGGTGATGAGGTTGGTGGGGACGGGTGCGCTCATCCTCCCGAGGATAGCCGGGTGATCGTGCCCATCCAAATGCTCGGCTCGAGCAGGGCGCGGTCGCCGTAGGACGGTACGCGCATCAGCGGCCGTCATTGGGGGGCGTGGCGGTAGGCTATCGCTTCCGGCACCACTCCGGGATCTGCTGGTCCTGCTTGAGCCGGATCCGGCGCAGGTCCAGGGCGGAGAAGACGCTGTCCAGGTCCTTCGCCTCGGCCTCCCGCAGCCCGGGTAGCGTCGCCACGGCCTCGCGCTCGAAGCGCTCGGCCAGCGTCGGCTGCGGCGCGCGCTGCCAGGCGCGCTCCCACCAGGCCTTCAGGCGGTCCTCGGCCTCCTGGAGCGTGGCCGCGTCCGGCAGCCGCGCCCCCTTGTCGCTGTTCACGCGGGGGCTGGCGGGTACCAGGTTCCACAGGTCGTCGCAGGGCCAGGCGGCCCACGGGATGCAGTGGTCGACGTCGAGGGCATCCCGGCGCAGCCGGCGGCCGCTCCAGACGCAGTGGATCGGCTCGCCGGCCGCCCGCAGGGCCTCGATGCGCTCCCGGACGAGGCGCACGTCGCGCTGCGGCTCGCGCCAGGCGAGGGCCTGCTCCATCGTCCCGGTCGTCAGCGCTCGGCCCTGGCGCTCGGCGTAGTGGGCCATGAGGCGCTTCCACTCGGTGACCAGCGCCGGCTCCACCCAGACGCTGAACCGCTGCAGGGCCCGCCACAGCGGCTGCGGCACGCGGAAGGCGCCGTAGCGCCACAGGAAGGGGGCGTCGAGGATCGCCTCGTCCTGCGCGCGGACCCCGCGGGCGCGCACGGCGTGGAAGACCTGGCCGCCCTGGGGGAAGGTGGTGTAGTGGGCGGGCATCTTGCGGATGGTCTCCGCCGCCTCGCGCAGGGCGAGGGAGAGGGCCCGCGCCCGGTCGCCGCTGAAGCGCACGCCGATGCGCAGCTCCTCCGGGGCGACCTGGAGCTCGAGGAGCTTGCGGAAGCCGTCGCCGGCGAAGCCGAGGCCGCGGGGCGTGCCGTCGTGGGGCGGGAGCTGCGGCAGGCGGTGGCGGACGAGGGGCAGGAAGAGCCGGACCCAGATCAGGGCGACGAGGCCCAGCGGCAGCTCCACGCGGCTCTCCGCGTCGCCGTCCTCCGCGGCTACGGCGAGGCCGTCCATGCCGTCGGCGGCGCGGCAGGCGCAGCGCAGCAGCGCCAGCTTGTAGGTGGCGCTCTTGTCGTCGTTGAGGATGATGTGCCGCAGCAGGGGCAGGGCGCCGGTGCCGTCGTCCGGCAGCCGGATGGCCACCTCGGCCCAGGAGACCTCGGCGCGGCCCAGGGCGTCGGGACTCTCGCTGACGTGCTCGACGTACGCCCCGTGCGCGGCGGCGAGCTGCTGGAGCTCGGCGACCGAGACGGCCCGCAGGCCGCGCTCCGGCTCCGCCGGGCCGAGGCGGAGGGTGAGGGCGAGCAGGCCGCCGGGCTTGAGCAGGGTGATGAGCTTGCGGAAGGCGCGGGGCCGCTGCCCCTCGGGGAGGTGCATCCAGACGGCGCTCAGCAGGATGACGTCGAAGCCCAGCCCCAGCCGGTGGACCTGCTCCAGGCCCGGCAGGCGGTCGTCGAGCCAGCGGATCCGCGGGTGGGGGTGGCGCTCGGCGGCCTCGCGGCGCAGGGCCGTGGCGGGCTCGACGGCGACCACCTCGTGGCCGCGCTCGGCGAGCCAGGCGGCGTCGCGCCCGGAGCCGGCGCCGACGTCGAGGATCGTGCTCTCGCCCGGCGGGGGCAGGCGGTAGATGAGCCAGTTGTGGACGTCGGCGAAGGACAGCGACTCGTAGTTGCCGGCGACGCGCTCGGCGTGCTCGTCGTACCAGCGGATCGCCGGGTCTCGCTTGCCGTCCTGCATGCTCGTCCCTTGTGCGCGCTCCTCCGGAACGCTACAGGGCGCAGGGCGGTAAGTCCATGATGCGCTGGCGCAGCGCCTGCTTCTGCTGCTCGAGCTCGGCCAGCCAGCGGTCGCACTCCGCCCGTTGGGCGGGGGCATCGCCGAGCTCGCCCACGAAGCCCGCGATCCAGGCCTGCCAGGTGCACAGGTCCTGGAACTCGCCCAGCAGGGTCTGGCGCTGCTTCAGGCGGGCCAGCAACTCGCGGTGGCGCTTGGGGTGCAGCTCGCTCAGGTAGCGGATGCGCTTGACGCCCTTGCGCAGCTCGTGCAGCGCCCCGTCGGGGCTGGCGGCGCTGAGCGATGCCAGGTCCCGGTTGTGCTGCGTGAGGCGCTTGGCCAGCACCGCCTGGACGCGTTTTGAGGTCAGCTTCCGCAAGCGCTTTCGGAACCCCTTGGAGCTGAGGAAGGCCCGCCAGGCGTGCATCTCCTCGGCGTAGGCGCCCTGCGAGAGCTGCTCGCAGAGCGCCTGATGCGCGGCCTCCCGGCGGGCGCTCAGCCAGCGCTGCAGGGCCGGCTGCGCGGTGGGGGCCAGGGGCGTCTGTTGCTGGGCAAGCGAGGCCAGGAAGACGTCCAGGTCCCGCAGGTCGCTGGTCGCCTGGGCGCGCCGCTTGAGGCCCTTGAGCGCCCCCTTGAGGCCCGGCACCTTGACCACGGCCAGCACGGACTCGCCGATCGCCCGGCTGCGGCGCAGGTTGACCCGGTACTGGTGCAGGAACTCGGGGTCGAGGCCGGCGATCACGCCGGGCTCCAGCGCCCGGATGAGGCGGTACTGGTGCTTTAGCTGCCGCGATACGCGCTTGGCCGGGTGGGCGCCGCCCAGCGCCGGGGGCGCCGGCGCATTGCGCCGGAAGCGGGCGTAGCTGGCCTCCGCCGACGTGGGCTCGCTCGCCCAGGCGCCGCCGTGCTCCGGCGGGCTGGCCTCGGTGTGGCAGAGCAGATCGGGCCCCGGCATTGTTCACCCCCGCATCGTAGACTCCTTGCCCTTAGCATAGAGTGGTCCTGTCCGGCTCACTGCGAGCGGCGCCCCCCCGGGGCCGCGGGGCTAGCGCAACCGGAACTCGATGGGGACGGTCAGCGCCAGGCGCTCGGCCTCCACCTCCTCGGGCAGGGATGGCATCTGTACCGCCTCGATCATCCGCTCGACCTCGGCGTTGAAGGCCTCATGCCCCGAGGGGGCCTCGATCTCCCAGTCGCGTACGGTGCCGTCGGCATCCAGGGTGAAGCGCAGGAGGACCTTGCCCTCAAGGCGGCGGTGCCTCGCGGTGCGCGGGTAGCGCTGCTCCGCCTGCAGCGCCCGGCGGAGCTCGGCCAGGTAGGCGTCGTCGACATCCGCGGCGGTCCCCATCTTCGCCTCGCGGGACTCCCCCGCCTTGCTCGCCCTATCACTGCCTTGCGGCCCGGGGGAGGCCGGCTCGGTCTCCGGCTCCTCTTTCTCCTCCGGCTCCTCAGGCTCCTCGCGCTGCTCCGGCGCGGGGGCAGGCCGCGGCTCCGGCTCAGGCTCGGGGGCCGGCCGGGGATCCGGCTCGGGCTCCTGCTCGGGATCCGGCTCGGGCTCCTGCTCGGGTTCCGGCTCGGGCTCGGCGGCATCCTCGGGCCCTGCTTCTTCCTGCGGCGGCTCCTCGGCCTCGTTCGCCTCGCCCTCGTCGGGATTGGCTGCGGGGGCCTCCGACGGCTCTGCCTCCTCCGTGTCCGCTTGCTCGGGGGTGGCGTTGTCGGTCTCGGCCTGCTCGGTGTCCGCCTCCTCGGCCTCCGCCTCCTCGGCCTCCGCCTTTTCGGCCTCGCTTTGCCCCGTCTCGGCCGCGGAGGATCCCGAGGCGAGCTGGACCTCCACACCCTGAGGGGGGCGGATCGGCTCCGGCTCCTCCTGCGCCCCCAGGAGGATGGCCAGCAAGGCGGCGTGGACGCCTAGGGCCGCCGCGCCGGCCGCCACCCAATGGACCCACTGTAGCTGCACCATCAGTCCTCCCGGCGCGTGATCAGCCGCACCCGCTCGAGCCCTGCGGCGCGCAGGTCATCCATGACCTCGAGCAGCCGTTCCGCGTCGGCCTCGGCGTCGGGCTTGACCTCCACGGGGCGCTCCGGGCCCTCCTCGAGGCGCTCCTGGAGGCGCCTGCGCAGGCCCTCGCGGCCGTCCACGACCTCGTCGCCCAGCGCCAGGCGCCCCTCGGCGTCGATGAGCACCCGGATCGGGTCTTCCGGGGCTGCCTCCCCCGCCTCGCTCGCGGCCGGGTCGACGGAGAGGGGCGATTCCGGCGTCAGGGTCCCGGCCACCATGAAGAAGATCAGCAGCAGGAAGACGATGTTGATCATCGGGACGGTGCCTTCCTCCGGCTCCCGCCGCCGGGGCTCGGGCAGCCTCATTCCGCCTCCCCGCGTCGCACGGCCACGCGGCTCAGCCCGGCGGCCGAGGCGGCGTCGAGCGCCTGGACGACGCGGCGCACGGGCACCCCGGCGCCGACCAGGAGGTGGAGCCGGCGCTCGGCGTCCTCGGCGTGCACCGCCCGCAGCCGCTCGTCCAGCTCCGCCGCCGTCAGGGCGGCGTCGCCGATGCGGTACCCCTGCTGCTCGACGTGCAGCCGCAAGGGATCCTCCTCCTCCTGCTCGCTGGCCTTGTCCCTGCCCGGCGCGCTGACGCTGAACGCCTGCCACTCCACGAACGAGGAGGCGATCATGAAGAAGACCAGCAGGATGAAGACGACGTCGATCAGCGGGGTGAGGCTCACCAGGCGCCGCCGCCGCGGTGGCGGCTCAAGCCGCATGGCGCGGCGGGGCGGCGGTGAACACCTGGGTCACGGCGTCCTCGAGGCGGTGCCGGAAGCGCTCGACGACCCGCTCGAGCCAGGTCAGGGCGGCCACGGCCGGGATCGCCAGGGCGATGCCGGCCGCCGTGGTCAGCAGCGCCTCCCAGATCCCGCCGGAGAGCATCGCCGGGTCCACCTGGCTGCCCGCCGCCTCGAGCTGGCGGAAGGCCTCGATCATGCCGAGCACGGTGCCGAGCAGCCCGAGCAGGGGGCTGAGCGCCCCGATGGCCTCGAGCCCGCGCAGGTAGGCGCGCAGCTGCTCGAGCCGGCCGCTGGCCAGGCGGGTGACCTCCTCGCGGAGCCGCGCCTCGTCGGCCTCCGGATCGAGGCGGCCGCGCATGGCCGCGGCCAGGGGCTCGGCGCCGATGTGCCGGCTCGCCGCCAGGCGCTGCAGGGCCTGCCCCGGCTCCTCGGCGTGCCAGGATGCCAGCGCCTGGGCCATCGTCCGCCGGTCGTGGAGCCGGGCGGCGCTGAACTGCCAGAGCTTGAGCAGGATCAGGGTCAGCGTGAAGACGGAGAGCAGGGCCAGCAGGATCAGCACCGGCCCGCCGTTGTCGACAACGGCCAGCAGCCGCTGGCCGATGCCGCCCTCGGCGAAAGGCTGTAGGGGGATCGCGTCGCTCATCGCCGTTCCTTCTCTAGAAGCGCAGGGTCCCGGTCACCCGCACGTCCCGGCCGGGCTCCTCGCGGATGTGGAACTCGCCGTCCTCCTCAACCGCCAGGGAGGTATGCGTGGCGTACTGCTCGTCGAGGAGGTTGTTCACGGCCAGCGCCAGGGTCAGGCGCTCGTCGGCCCAGGGGCGCCACTGCGCCTGCACGTCGTGGAGGTGGTAGCCGTCGCGCTCGGGCTCGTCGTCGGGGACATCGGTGTAGTCGTCGACCCAGGTGAGGGTGTAGCCCAGGGTCAGGGTCTCGTGGACGGCCCAGCGCTGATCCCAGACCAGGCGGTCGCCGCCGGCCCCGCCCAGGCGCCGGCTCACGCCCACCGGCTCGCCGTCGTCGTCGACGGCCTCGGCGCTCATGAACGACACCCGGGTGTCGTAAGCGCCTGCCCCCCAGGCGGCGCGCAGCTCGTAGCCGCGCAGGCGGACCGGGTCGGGGCGGTTGCGGATCTCGCCGATGAGGGGGTCGCCATCGTTCTTGTCCCGTGCCTTAGGGCTCAACGGACTCCCCCAGGGGTCGTTGCGCTCGATGCTGTGCTCGATTCGCGTCTCGAAGAGCGTGGCCTCGAGCTCGAGGCGGTCGCGGGCGGTGAGCAGGTCCCGCCCCTGGTAGCGCAGGCCGCCCTCGCGGCGCTGGGACTCCTCGGCCTGGAACGGCTCGCCGTCGTTGAGGTTGGTGTTCTCCGCGTCGATGAACTGCAGCCAGCCGATGGGCAGCGTGCCGGCGCCGTTGACGGCCTCGCCGTAGCCGGCGAAGGCGGTCCAGCCCGCGGCCAGGTCCAGCTCCGCGCTGAGGTTGGGCGAGACGGCGTCGCCGTCCAGCTCCTGCTCCACCAGGTCGGTGCTGTAGTCGTCGAGGCGTACGCCCGCCGAGAGGCGCAGCCGCTCCCACCGCATGCGGTCCTGCAGGAAGGCGCCGAGGTTCCGGGACCGGTGGCTCAGCCGCGGGCCGTCGGCCTGCTCGATACGGCCGTCCTCGGTGTAGTAGTCGAGGCCGACGGTGAGCCGGTGGCGGGCCGCCCCGGCCTCCAGGGTGAAGGTGTTGCGCAGGTCGCCGCCGTACTCGACGGCGCGGATGGCGGTATTGTCGTCCTGGCGCTCCAGGCGCTTGTCGTTGCGGTAGATCCGGGCCCGCCAGTCGACGAGCGAGTTCGCCGGCCGGTAGCGGTGCTCGGCGGTCCAGGTCTCGCGGCGCTGCTCCTGGCCCACCGGCTCCAGCTTGAGGGTCTCGCGGGGGTCGCCGAAGTCACTGCCCCAGGAGCCGTAGGGGTGGTCCCCCTCGAAGGTGTTGCGCTGCGCCCCGAGGCGCAGCTGGTGGCCCGAGGCCGGCGTCCGGCTGAGGCGCACCAGGTAGTCGCGGTCGCGCCCGCCGGAGTACGGCATGGTCCCGCCGCCCCCGACCCGGTAGTCGTCCCGGTTGGTCGCGCCGATGTGCGCCAGCGCCCCCCAGTCGTTACCCAGGCGCCCGAAGAGGGTCGTCGAGCCGCGCTCAGCATCGTCGGCGCTGGCGTAGCCGGCGCTCAGCCGGGCGCCGGTATCCTCGCCGGGGGCGAGCAGATCCTGGGCGTCCACGGTCTTGAAGCGGACCGCGCCGCCTAGCGCGCCGGGCCCCTGGTCCGCCGCCGGCCGTGGGTCGATCTCCACGGCCTTGAGCAGGGCCGGGTCGATGCCGGTGAGGCCGCCGCGGTGCTGGTGGAGATCGCGCCCCTGGCGCGCCCCGTCCACGGTGACGTTCAGGTTGCTGGACTCCACGCCGCGCAGGTAGAGCCGCTGGGCGTTGCGGCTGCCGCCGCCGACCTCCGCCGAGGCCTCGCCGCGGAAGACCTCGGCGCTGCTGGAGGCCTGACGGCGCTGCAGCTCTTCACGCCCCGTGCCGCGCTCGAGGGGGTCGCCGCCGGCCTCGACGCGCACCGGCGACAGGCTGGTGGACGATAATTCACTTCCGTCGTCGGCGGCCGCGGCGGGTACGGTGGCCGCCGCGGCGAGCAGGGCGCCCGTCAGGCGCCCGGTTGGTGGATGCAGCATCTTCAGCGCTCCTCGTCTTGCGACGGGCGCTGGCGACTCATGCTGGGGGAGGCCGACGGCGAGCGTGCCGCCGTTGCCAGAGGCGGGTAGGTAGGACCGACCGTTTCCCCCAGGCGCGCCGCCCGCACGCCGTTCCGTGGGTTGCTGTGGGCCGGTCTCCGGGCTCGTGGGGGGCGCTGGACGCGCCGCTGCGGATCGCCTTCCCACGAGGGCCGCCGGCTGACGGCTGTCTCGCAGTGGCCCGTAATCCGCAGGACCCACCTACCGTTGCGGGGGCAGCGCCGGCTTCACTGCAGCGGGGCAGCTGGACCGGACTTCCCGTTTAACCCGGCGGGCGAGGCGATCTCGCCCGCAGGGCACCCACATCAAGGCGGCGGATCTTAGACGGGCACGGCCGTGTGTTGCAAGCCAGGGGATCGCGCCCCGGCGACGGCCCGCTACGAGCGGGCCCGATTGACACCCCCGTGCTACCCCCTTAGGGTCATCCGCTCTCCAGGTGCCCCGGCGGGAGGCCGCCGGGATCCCGCGGCCGGGTGCGCCGCGGGATCGGGAAGCCGGTGCGCCCGCCGCCGCAAGGCGCGGGCAAGGCCGGCGCTGTCCCCGCAACGGTAGGCGAGAGCAGGCGCGGCACGAGCCACTGCACCCGGGTGTCCCCGGCACCCGGTGCGGGAAGGCGCCGCGCCGGGCGCAGGGCGCCGCTCGCGAGCCCGGAGACCGGCCTGGAGGTGAGGACACCGCGCGACGGGGGATCGCGCCAAGCCTGGAGGCCCCATGCCGTACCCCGCTTCCCGCCTGCTCGCCGCGCTCGTCGCGGCCGTCGTGCTGCTCGCCGCCTGCCCCGCCGACTCGGAGGAGGGCGCCGCGCCCGCCGCGGAGCGGACCCGGACCGTCGAGGACATGCTCGGCCGCAGCGTCGAGGTGCCGCGGGAGATCGAGCGCATCGCCACGGTCAACGTCGACGCCTTCCGCATGCTCCTGCACCTCGGCGCCGCCGAGCGGCTGGTCGGTATCCCCAGCAACATGTTCGGCTCGCGCTTCGCCGAGGAGAAGACCATCGAGGCGCGGGCCTTCGAGGCCCTGGCGCAGACGCCGCGGGTCGGCGGCGGGCAGCCCGGCGCCGAGATCAACCTCGAGCGGGTGCTGGCCACCGACCCGGACGTCTTCCTCTACTGGGCCTTCACCCGCAGGGACGAGCCCGGCGCGCTCGCCGATCGGGCGGAGCGCCTCGAGCGCCAGCTCGGCGTGCCGGTGGTGGCCGTCAGCACCCTCGGCGGCGACCGCAGCTCGGCCGAGGCGGCCCTCGAGGAGATCGAGACCGCCTACCGCCTGGTGGGCGAGCTGACCGGCCGCCAGGAGCGGGCGGCGGCGCTGCTCGAGTACTACCGCGACGGCGTCGCGCAGGTGCAGTCGCGGCTCCCCGAGGCCGCCTCGGCGCCGCGGATCTACCTGGCGCACCGGCGCAACCTCTACAACCACGTTGCCTTCTACCCGCCGGCCGAGCAGCTCGGCGCCGAGCTGGTCACCGCCGGGCGCCCGGGCGGCGACGGCGAGGTCAGCGCCGAGGAGCTGGTCAAGTGGGACCCGGCGTATATCTTCCTCCACACCCCCTCCAAGGCGAGCCGCGTGAGCCGCGAGGCGGTCCTCGACGACGCGCGCCTGGCCGGCGTCGAGGCCGTCGAGCAGGGGCGCGTCTACCGCTTCAAGGGCACCTACATGGGCTGGGACCTGGCCACCGGCCTGGTCGACCTGGTCCACATGGCCAAGATCCTCTACCCGCAGGCCATGGCCGGGGTCGATCGCGCCGAGCGCGGCGAGGCGATCCTGCGCTTCTTCTACGGCGAGCCGGGGCTCTACGAGCACCTGGCCGAGCAGAGCGGGCTCGAGGGCCGCAGGTAGATGGGGGCGGCCGGCTCCGCCGGCGCCCCGGAGGAGGCCGGGGCGCCGGCCGTCACGGCGGCCTACGCCCGGGCGGTCCGGCGCAAGGGGGTGGTGCTCCTCGCCCTGGCGGCGGCGCTGCTCGGCGTCTGCCTCGCCGGGCTGGGCCTCGGGCCGCTGGGGATCCCGCTCACCGAGGTCGTCCAGGCCGTGCTCGCCCGGCCCCTCGGCGCGGAGTGGGTGAGCGAGCAGACCGCCCACGTGGTCTGGCGCATCCGCCTGCCGCGCCTGGCCACCGCGGTGGTCGCCGGCGCCGGGCTGGCCCTCGGCGGCGTGATCCTCCAGACCCTGCTGCGCAACCCCATGGCCTCGCCCTTCACCCTCGGTATCGCCTCGGGCGCCTCGCTGGGGGCGGCGCTGGCCATCGTCCTCGGCGTCTCGGTCGTCGGCACCTACGGCATCGTCGGCAACGCCTTCCTCTTCGCCCTCGGCGTGTCGCTGCTGATCCTGCTCATCGGCCGGGTGAAGGGGGCGACGCCGGCGAGCCTGATCCTCGCCGGGATCGCGCTGATGTACTTCTTCGGGGCGGCGACCACGCTGCTGGTCTACTTCGCCGACGCCGACGCCACCCGGGAGGTGATGTTCTGGGGCGTGGGCAGCCTCAGCCGCGCCGGCTGGGAGAGCCTCGCCTTCATCAGCGCGGCCCTGGCGCTGACGCTGCCGGTCTTCGCGCTGCGGGCCGGGGACCTGAACCGGCTGCTCCTCGGCGAGGAGGCGGCCACCAGCCTGGGCATCCCGGTGGCCCGGCTGCGCCTGGCGCTGATGTTCCTGGTGGCGCTGCTGGTGGCGGTGGTGGTGGCCTTCACCGGCGGCATCGGCTTCCTGGGGCTCGTGGCGCCGCACCTGGCCCGGCTGCTCATCGGCGCCGACCACCGCTTCCTGATCCCGGCCACGGCGCTTATCGGCGGGCTGCTCCTGGCGCTGGCCGACCTGGTCTCGCTGCACGCCTTCGACGCCGTGGTGCTCCCCGTCGGGGTGGTCACCGCCTTCCTCGGCTCGCCGCTGTTCGTCTACCTGATCCTGCGCCGCCGCGAGGGGGGCAGCGGGGCATGAGCCGTATCGAGGTCCGCGGGCTGCGCTACGCCTACCGGGGCGCCGAGGTGCTCCACGGGGTCGATGGCCGCGTCGACGCCGGCGAGGTGGTGGCGCTCATCGGCCCCAACGGCTCGGGCAAGAGCACGCTGCTCCGCTGCCTGGCCGGCATCCTGCGCCCGCGCCGCGGCGAGATCCGCATCGCCGGCGAGCCCCTCCGCGGCCAGCGCCAGGCGCGCATCGCCCGCCACCTCGCCTACGTGCCCCAGGGCTCGGAGGCCGCCGAGCCGCTGACCGTCCTCGAGAGCGTCCTCCTCGGCCTGGGGCGGGCGAGCTGGCGCTACGGCCCCGCGGACCTGGCCCGGGCCGAGCGGGTCCTGGCCCGGCTCGGCCTGGGGGAGCTGGCGCAGCGCCCGCTGCCGGAGCTCAGCGGCGGGCAGCGGCAGAAGGCGGCCCTGGCCCGGGCGCTGGTGCGCGAGGCGCCGTTCCTGCTCCTCGACGAGCCCACCAACCACCTGGACATGCGGCACGAGCGCGACCTCATCGAGATCCTCACCCGCTGCGCCCGCGAGCAGGGGCAGGGCGTCCTGGTGGTGCTCCACGACATCAACGTGGCGGTGCAGCTCGCCGACCGCATCCTGCTGCTGCGCGACGGCCAGGTGCGGGCCGACGGGCCCCCGCGGCAGGTGGTCACCGCCACCGGTATCCGCGACGCCTACGGCGTGGCCGTCCGGCTTGTCGAGCGCGGGGGCACGCCCTTCGTGGCCGGCTACGAGCTCGCCCGGCCGGGCGGCTGAGCCGCCGCCGTCTCCCCAGGGCGCCCGCGCCTGCCGGCGGGGTGTGCTTGACTTCTGCATGAGAATATTTATCATTTAAATACAACCTTTCAGGTACAGATTCCGCGGAGGAGGCAGCCATGGCGTCCAAGCACCCCATCGGCACCACGGCGGCGCAGCGGGGGCAGCCCCCGCGGGAGGCGCCGGTAACGGTCGTCCACGCCGAGCAGGCCTTCGCCGCAGGCGCTGCGGCGGCGGCGCAGGAGGCGCTCTTCGAGCGCGCCGGGGATTGGGCCGAGGAGAGCGGCCTGCCGGCCCGGGCGAGCCGCCGCGAGCTCCAGCAGTGCGCCCGGCGTCTCGGCGTCAGCGAGGAGCAGGCGCTCCACATCGCCGTCAAGCAGCTCCACGAGGAGTTCTTCGAGCCCGGCGGGCTCAGCGCGGCGGAGTAGAGGACAGCGTGTGGCGGGGGGCGCCTAGGCCCGGATCAGCGCCTCCCGCAGTGCCTGGCCCCGGTCCGTCAGGTAGACGAGCTTGCTCCGCCGGTCGGCGGGGTTCTCCTCGAGCCGGATCAGCTGGAGCCCCTGGGCGCCTCGTCGGTACCGGGGGCCGAGGTGGCCGAGGTGGCGGGAGAGCGTGGACTTGGGGATGGCCAGCTGGAGCTCCAGCGCCTGGGCGGACTGGCCCTCGTTCAGGCAGACCGTGATGAACACCTCCATCAGCTGCGCCGACATGAAGGGGTCGTGCGCCTTGAAGGCCTCCAGCGCCTTGAGATACTGGCTTAGGTCCAACTTCCCCCCTTCCGGCTTGGCCGCTTCTGCTCGGGCGCAGCGGGGCAGGGCGCTACGGGGGAGGGAGCGCTGCCGTTACCTAAAACCATGCTGCCAGAAGGGATTGATTCATTGGTACGCAAGTGCATATAGTTCCTTATCAAGGACTATATAGCGCTAAAAGGCTGCGCCTCTGCGGGTCGATTCACCGCCGTTTCATCAAAGGGAAGGCTGCCCTGTTCTACGATCCCGAGGGTGGGATTTCAGGGGCGGTCCAGCGGCTGTAGAAGGGGAAGAGATCCCCGGGAGCGGCGCAGCCGTCAAGGAGGGTGTGCCATGGAGCGCACAGGCACCCGCCGGCTCAGCACCGGCGTAGCGGGGCTCGATGAGGTCCTCCAGGGCGGGCTGCTGAGCGAGCGCGTCTACCACATCCGGGGCGGCCCGGGGTGCGGGAAGACCACCCTGGGGCTGCACTTCCTGGCAGCGGACCCCCAGGCGAGCGCGGTCCACGTGACCTTCGGCGAGCGGCCCGAGCAGCTCCGGGCCGACTTCAGCGACCTGGCCGGGGCGCTGCAGGCCATCGAGATCCTCGACCTCTCGCCGGCCCCCAGCCATCTCCAGAGCCACCCCGCCTACGACCTCTTCCACAGCGACGAGGTCGAGGTGGCGCCGGTCTTCGAGCGCATCCAGGAGGCCGCCTCCCGCCTGCGGCCCCGGCGCGTGTTCATCGACTCGCTCACCCAGCTGCGCTACCTGAGCCCCGATCCGGCGCAGTTCCGCTCCCAGGTCCTCGCCCTGCTGCGCACCTTCACCGACCAGGGCGCGACGGTGCTCTTCACCTCCGAGGCCAGCGGCGAGGCGCCGGACGACGACCTGCGCTTCCTCAGTGACGGGGTCATCACGCTCACGCTGGAGGCCGACGGCAGCCGCAGCCTGGAGGTGAGCAAGCTCCGCGGCTCCGGCTTCCTCTCGGGCAAGCACGACCTCACCCTCGGCGATGCCCAGGGGATCCAGGTGCGGCCCCGCCTCGTCCCCTCGCACTACGGCAGCCGCTTCGAGCCCCAGGTGATCAACTCCGGCGTGCCGCGGATCGACCAGCTCATCGGCGGCGGGGTCCACCGCGGCACCACCACGCTGCTCGCCGGGCCGAGCGGCAGCGGCAAGACCACCCTGGGGATGCAGTTCATGAAGGAGGCCGCCGGCCGCGGCGAGAGCTCGGCGCTGTTCCTCTTCGAGGAGGACCCGGCGACGCTGCTCCACCGCGCCGACGCCCTGCAGATGCCCCTGCGCGGCATGCTCGAGCGGGGCACGCTCTACCTTGAGCGGGTCGAGCCGCTCCACTACACGCCCACGCAGCTCGCCCACCTCCTGCGCCACCAGGTGGAGGAGCGCGACGTGCGCCTGGTCATGCTCGACAGCATCGCCGGCTACCAGCTGGCCCTGCGCGGGCAGGATCCGCTGCTGGAGCTGCACACCCTGAGCCAGTACCTCAAGAACATGGGCGTGACCGTCCTCCTGGTCAACGAGATCAACGCCCGCTCGGCGAGTGAGCTGCGCTCCAGCAGCTTCGACCTCAGCCCGCTCGTCGACAACGTGCTGCTGTTCAACCTGGTCGTCGAGGAGGGCCGGCTGCGCAAGCAGCTCCGGATGCTCAAGCGCCGCACCGGCGGCTTCGACGAGCGGGCCGCCTACCTGGCCTTCACCCCCTACGGGCTCGAGGTGGAGGAGCTCGGCGCCGGTCAGCAGGCTGTCTAGTCGTGGCCCGCGTCGCGCTGCTGGTGGAGCACAGCGGCAACCGCCGCCTGCTCCACGACTACCTCGGCCCGCACTATACCGTGATGGCCGAGGAGGAGCTCTGCCTCGAGGCGGAGCCGCCGGAGCTGGTGGTGGCGGACCCGCGCGCCCTGCACCGCTGGGAGCCGGCCCTCCGGCAGGCGCGGGCGATATGGTCGCCGCTGCTGATCCCCGTGCTGCTCATGGTCTCCGGCGACGGCGTCCGGCAGGCCTCGGAGCGGCTCGGCGACACCGCCGAGGACGTGGTCCGCCGCCCCCTGAGCAAGGCGGAGCTGTGGGCGCGGATCCAGAACCTCCTGCGCCTGCGCGCCTTCTCGGCGGACCTCAACGGCCGCCTGACAGACACGGCGGCGTACAGCCAGGTCCTGGAGCGCCGGGTCGCCGAGCGCACGGAGCAGCTGCAGTACACGCTCAGCGAGACGGTGCAGCGGCTCACCCGCGCCTCGGAGTTCCGGGACACGGACACCGGCCGCCACATCGCCCGCGTCTGCCACCATACCCGGCAGCTCGCCGACGCCCTCGGCTGCGACGGGCAGCTGTGCCGCGAGCTCTTCGAGGTGGCCGCCCTCCACGACGTCGGCAAGATCGCCGTCCCCGACCACGTCCTGCGCAAGCCGGGGCCCCTCGACGCCGAGGAGTGGGCGCTCATGAAGCGCCATACCGTCGACGGCGAGTGGATGCTCCAGGGCTCCGACTCCCCCTACCTGCAGCGCGGCGCGGAGGTCGCCCGCTCGCACCACGAGCGCTACGACGGCACCGGCTATCCCGACGGCCTGGCGGGCGACGCCATCCCCCTCTCGGCCCGCCTGGTGCAGCTGGCCGACGTCTACGACGCCCTGCGCACCGAGCGGCCGTACAAGCCCGCCTTCAGCCACGAGCAGGCGCGCCGGATCATCCTCGAGGGGGACGGCCGGACCGCCCCGGAGCACTTCGACCCGGAGATCCTGCGCGCCTTCGAGCGCAACGCCGCCGCCTTCGACCGCATCCAGGAGACCCTCAAGGACTGACGGCGGCCCGCCGCCCGGGGCCCCGATGGGCCGGCCTCGGCGTGCCGGGCCTTGAGCCCGGCGCCGATGGTCTACCTTGAGGGGTGTCCCTAACGCCGATCCCATCCACCCAGAGCGCCAGTGCAGGAGGGGCCATGCGGGGTGCTTTCACCATTGCGGCGATCCTCGGGGCGGCGGCCGCCGGCGCCGCGGCCGCGGCGGAGCGGCCGGCGGCGAGCGCCAGCCTCATCAACACGGAGGGCGAGCCCATCGGCACCGCCGAGCTGCACCAGGGGCCGGAGGGCACCCTCGTCCGCCTCGAGCTCGACGGGCTCGCCGGGGGCGAGGGCTTCCACGCCATCCATATCCACCAGCGCGGCGACTGCAGCGACCCCGGCGAGGGGTTCCAGGCCTCCGGCGGCCACCTCAACCCGCAGGGGCGCCAGCACGGGCTGCTCAATTCCCAGGGGCCCGACGCCGGGGACTTCGCCAACATCTACGCCGACGCCCGGGGGCGGGTCCGCGCCGAGCTCTTCACCCCCTGGGCCAGCCTCGACGGCGCGGTGGGGGCCCGGATCCGGGACAGCGACGGCGCGGCGCTGGTCATCCACGAGGGGCCGGACGACCACGAGAGCCAGCCCATCGGCGGCGCCGGGGCGCGGATCGCCTGCGGCGTTATCGAGGGGCGCTAGCGCGCTGAACCCACGCCAGCAGCCGGTGCAGGCCCTGCTGCTGGAGCGGCTTGCTCAGGTAGGCGTCGCAGCCGGCGCGGCAGCAGGCCTGCTGGGGCTCGTCGAGGGTGTGGGCGGTCAGCACGGCCACGGGGGTCCGCCCCAGGCCGTGCAGCGCCTCCTCGGCCCGGATCGCCTCGAGGACCTCGAGGCCGTCCATCCGGGGCATCTGCAGGTCGAGGAGCACGAGATCCGGCGCGCTCTGCCGCCAGCGCTCGAGCGCCTCCCGCCCGTCCTCGGTGAGCTCGGCGCTGCTGCCGAGGCGCTCGAGCAGCGCCTGGGTGAGCAGGGCGTTGGCGGCGTCGTCCTCCGCGGCGAGCACCCGGAGCCCGGCGCCGACGAGCGCCGGCAGCTCCTCGTCGCCGGCGCCCGCCTCGCCGCTCTCCGCCGGCGGCGCCGCGGCGGGCAGCTCGAGGGTCAGCGTGAACGTCGACCCGGCGCCGGGCTCGCTGTCGAGCCGCAGCTCGCCGCCGAGCAGCCCCGCGAGCTCGCGGGCGATGGCCAGCCCGAGCCCGCTGCCCTGCTGGCGGTCGCCGCAGCCGGCCCGGTCGAAGGCCTGGAAGATCCGCTCCTGCATCCGCGGGTCGATGCCGGGGCCGGTGTCCGTCACGGCCGCCCGCGCCCGGCCGTCGCCGTCGGCCGCCACGTGGAGCCGCACCGAGCCCTGCTCGGTGTACTGGATGGCGTTGCTGAGGAGGTTGAGCAGCACCTGGCCGAGGCGGGTCGGATCCGTGCGGACCCAGCGCGGCAGCGCCGGGTCCACCGTCGACGTCAGCTCCAGCCCCTTGCGCTCGGCCTGGAGGTGCAGCAGCGCCAGCTGCTCGTCGAGGAAGGGGCGCAGCTCGAAGGCCTCGGGCTGGAGGGCGATCTTCCCGGCCTGCAGCTGCGAGAGCTCGAGGAGGGTGTCGATGAGCCCGCGCAGGCGCTTGGCGGCGCTCCGGCAGAGCTCGAGGTGGCGGCGCTGCTCGGCGGCGAGCGGCGAGTCGGCGAGCAGCTCGAGGAAGCCCGTCAGGGCGTTCAGGGGCGTGCGCAGGTCGTGGTTGACGGCGTTGAGGAAGTCGGTCTTGCTGCGCTCGGCCTCCTTCTGGGCGGTGATGTCGTAGATCGCCCCCTGCAGGGTGAGCGCCCGCTCGGCGGGCAGGCGCACCAGCCGGCCGATATCGCGGACCCAGCGCACCGTCCCGTCGCGCCGGACGATCCGGTACTCCCGGTCGGTGACGGCCCCCTCGCCGGCCTCGGCGATGAGGGCGCGGTTGCGCGCCCGCACCGCGGGGAAGTCCTCGGGGTGGATGAGCGCCTGCCAGCCGAGCCGGCCGCTGAAGAAGTCGGCCTGCCGGTAGCCGGTGATCTCCTCGACCATGCCGCGCAGCAGGAGCAGCTCCGGGCCCTTCAGGCGAGCCTGGTAGGCGATCCCGATGAAGTCGTCGAGGAAGCGCCGGTAGCGCTCCTCGGCCTCGCGCGGGGTCGTCTCGGCCTCCTTGAGCTGGCTGATGTCGGTGTGGGTCCCCATGACGTAGGTCGGCGCGCCCGCCTCGTCCCGGGCGGTGACCTGGCCGCGCCCGTGGAGCCACTGCCACCCGCCGTCGATCCGCCGGCAGCGGAACTGCACGGAGAAGGTCTCGCCGTGCAGGCGCAGGAGGCTCCTGTGGACCGTGTCCTCCAGCGCCTCCCGGTCCTCGGGGTGGATGCGCGCGCGGAACTCCGCGTAGCTCAGCGCGCCGCGCTCCTGCATCCGGTAGCCGAGCAGGCGCCAGCAGTCGGCGTCCCAGTAGACCCGGTCGCGGCGCAGGTCCCACTCCCAGATGCCGAAGTGGGCCGCCGCCTGGGCCAGGCGGTAGCGCTGCTCGCTGCGGGCGAGGGTCAGCTCCGCCTCCTTGCGCTCGGTGATGTCGAGGAGGTAGCCGTAGTAGCGCGCGACGGCTCCCTGCTCGTCGCGCTCGATGACGGTGAAGTCCTGGAACCAGCGGTAGGCGCCGCCGCCGGTGCGCAGCCGGTAGGGGGCGTGCTCGAAGTGCCCGGCGCCGGCGGCGGTGTGCTCCGCCACCTCCTGGCGCACCCGCTCGAGGTCCTCGGGGTGGACGAGCTCGGCGTAGACGGGGCGGCCGGCCATCAGCGCCTCGGGCTGATGGCCGAGGATCTCGGCGGCGTTGGGGGAGACGTACTCCACCGGCCAGCCCGGCTCGGGGCGCCAGAGGAAGACGACCACCGGTCCGCCGGTGAACAGGTCGCGCTCCCGCTCGGCCCGCTTGCGCTCGGTGATCTCCTCGATGAAGCCCTCGAGCAGGGGGGTGCCGTCCGCCTCGCTGCGCCGGCAGTTGGCGGTCTCGGCCACCCAGATCGTGCGCCCGTCGAGGGTGCGCAGGACGACCTCCCGGCGGTGGATGTGCCCCTCGCGGAGCAGGATCTCGCTCAGGGCCCGCCGCTGCGCCGGAACGGCGTAGAAGCGGCTGGGCGGGTAGGCCTTGAGCACCTCGGCCGACGCCGCCCCGAGCATGCGCGCCAGGGCGCCGTTGGCGTAGAGGAGCCGGTCCTCGGGGCCCGGCGTGCTGACGAAGGCGCCTACCGGGAGCTGCTCCCAGAGGCTCGTTGGGCGCTGCTCTGCCACGGCTCCCCCTCCCTGGGAGCTCCCCCCCTGACTACTCCTCGAGGGTGAACCCGACCTTGATGGTGACCTGCCAGTGGGTGACCTGGCCGCTCTCGATGTGCCCCCGCGTGTCGATGACCTGGAACCAGCGCAGGTTGCGCAGGCTCTCCCCGGCGCGGCGGATGGCGTTGTTGACGGCCTCCTCGACGCCGTTGGGCGAGGTGCCGGTCAGCTCGACGTGCTTGTAGACGTGGTCGCTCATGGTGGCCTCCCGTGGTGGTTACTTAAAGCGGTGGTTACTTTAGTGGTTACTCTAATAGGATCCTTCCTACGCTGCCCCTTATCGGCGCTGCGGGCAACCGGCGGGACGCCGCAGGCCGCAAGGGATCGAGAGGCGGTGGCAGGGCGTCACGGGACTGCACGGCCTCAGCGAGGGCGGCGACGTCCGTGCCAAGCCCGTGCGGCTCAACGTCGTGGGAGGCGGCGCTTTCCGGCCTAGGGGGCCGTGACCTCACCAGCGACGGCGATGCGGTTGCGGCCGCTGCTCTTGGCGGTGTAGAGGGCCTCGTCAGCGGCCTTGACCAAGGCAGTCGCGTCTTGGCCGTGGTGCGGGTACACGGCGATCCCGAGGGAGACGGTTACCGGTGCCGATAGCCCTAGGGTGGAGCTGATATGCGCCTCAGTCTCGGCGCGGATCCGCTCGGCGAGGGCCCGTAGTCCCCGCTCATCGGTCTCGGGGGCCAGCAGGGTGAACTCCTCGCCGCCGTAGCGGTAGGCGGTATCGGCACCGCGCAGGGCGCTGCCGAGCAGCTGCCCGAGCTCTCGGAGAGCCGCGTCGCCGCTCTCGTGGCCGTAGGTGTCGTTGAGGCGCTTGAAGCAGTCGATGTCGAGCATGATCACCCCGATCTGTAGGCCGTGGCGCTCAGCCCGGGCCAGCTCCCGGTCGAGGTCCTCCTCGAGGCGGCGTCGGTTGAGCAGGCCGGTCAGGGGGTCCTGAATCGACTGTTGGCGCAGGCGCTCCTGCAGACGCAGGTTGGTCACGGAGAGGGCGGCCTGCTTAGCCACGGTGGTTCCGAGAGATTCCCGCTCGCTTAGGGTCTGCTCCAGGTCCTCCCCGACGGCGGCGGGATTGAGCTTGAGGATCCCGGTGCCCCCGTCTTCGGCCAGCAAGGGGATGCACAGGCTGCTCATGCCCGGCTCGCAGCAGTGAGGGCAGAGGGTCTCGCTGCAGTCGGGCCCATCGCGGTGGGTCTGTCCCCGGCGGAGCGCCCAGCACGCCTGCGGGTCCGCCATCGCCTCGACAGGCGCCTTCGGTCCCCACTCGCCGACCAGCCGCAGGCCGCCTTCGACAACCCTATAGACCCGGCCGGCATCCTCGGGGAAGAGCGCCCGGCCCGTCTGGACGACGACGGTGAAGATCTCGGCCTCGTTGCGGCAGGAGTGGAGAAGCTCTCCCATTCGGTTGATCGCGGCGCTCTGGCGGTTGCGCCGCTCCAGGTCCTGCACCGAGCGGCTCAGCTCGGCGGTACGCTCCTTAACCCGGCTGTCCATGTGCTCGATCTGGTCTCGAAGCCGGTCGATAGTGGCGTTGAAGGTCTGTGCCAGGACGCCGATCTCGTCGTTGCGGCGGATCTCCGTCTTCGCTGTCAGGTCCCCCTGGCCGGCCCGCGAGGCCGTCTCCGCCAGCCGCGAGATCGGCACCGTCAGCCGGCGTAGGAAGAGGTAGGCGCCGAGCAGGGCGCTGAGTAGCGCCACCCCGGCCACGGAGAGGATTCGCAGGGTCAAGGCGTCGGCGGTATCGCGCAGCTCACTGAGGTAGACCGAGGAGGCGATATACCAGTCGAAACCCTCTAGGTGGCGGACCCAGGCGATCTTGTCGTAGACGTAGTGGCCGGGGTCGTTCGGCCGATCCCACTTGTAGCTGAGTTGGCCGCTCTCGCTGCGCGCTGCGGCGATCAGGTCCTTGCCGATGGGCTGTCCGGTTACCCGGTTCTCCATCTCACTGAAGTTGGTGCCCTCGATATTCGGGTTGGGGTGGATGATCATGTTCAGGTCTGCGTCGAAGACGTAGAGGTAGCCGGTCTCGGCGATGCGGGTGTTGTGGAGGTGGCGGCGTAGCCGCTGGGTGATCGCGGCCTTGCGCGTCTCGACGGCCTCCTCGACATCGTCGATGTAGACCCCCGTCCCGATGACCCAGTCGCGCTCGGGAAGGTGCTTGTAGTAGGTGAGCTTCTGCGCCGGCTCATCCTCGCCGAGCCGGTTCCACCAGTAGGTGTGGAAGCCCTCACCGTGCTCCCGCGCGCCCTCGACCATGGGCGGAACGATCAGGTTCCCCCGCGGCCCCTTGACGTTGGAGAAGTCCACGCCGTGGAGCTGAGGGTCGGGGTGGGAGATGAGCCGGTGCTCGTAGTCAGCGATGAACACATAATCGTTACGGCCGTAGGTGAGCTTGCGCACGGCCTCGAGGATCCGCTCAGTGGTAGCCGCTTCCGAGAGCCCCTGGGCTTCGCTCTCCCGCTCGATCTCTTGGATCGCCCCCTCGGCGACCTGGATGATGTGGCGAAGCTCCCGGCGCCGCGCCGCCATGGCTGACTGCCGCCACGCCTCGAGGTGGTGGTGGGCGTTGCGGAGCAGCTCGTGGATGTTGTCGAGTACCAGCTGTCCGGTGCGCTCCTCCTGCTGCTGCACTGTGTCGCGGACCCAGGGGACGAAGGAGAGGTAGCTGGCGGCCGTGAAGACCAGTACAGCGACAACGATGGTCGAGAAGGCCTTCAGGAAGAGCTTGGATCGAGCCATGGCAGGTCGTTGACCTAAGCGATTAACCCTTTGCAGATTAGGGAAAAAGGCTCGCGTACTCCAGGGTGGCCGATTACCATTCCGGGTTGCTGAGCCGTTTTCCAGGGGGAATCGAAGGTGAGCGCTACGTCGGAATCGGATCCGCCCGAGGAGCTGGAGCCGAGGTGGCTGGCGGAGCTCCCCAGCGCCCTGCGGGGCGCTGTCTACTGCGGCCGGCGGCGGGCGGGCCGCAACCGCGTGGTGCGCTGAGCCGCTCCCCGGGGCCATGGACGAGATCCCCTGGCGCGTCTTCGGCACCCTCGGCGTGGCCCTCGCCGTGGGGCTGCTCATCGGCCTCGAGCGGGGCTGGCACGACCGCGACGCCCCCGAGGGGCAGCGGGTGGCGGGGCTGCGCACCTTCGGGCTCATCGGCCTGCTCGGCGGCCTCTGCGCCCTGCTGGCCGACGCCTACGGCGGCGTGATGCTCGGCCTCGGCTTCGCCGGGCTGGCCGCGACCCTCATCGTCGCCCACTTCAAGTCGTCCTGGCGGACCGAGGACTACGGCATCACCAGCGAGGTGGCCTCCCTGGCGACCTTCGCCCTCGGCGCCGCCGCCGTCGCCGGCCATCCGGCCCCGGCAGCGGCGGGCGCGGTGATCACCGCCACCCTCCTCGGGCTCAAGCCGGAGCTCCACGCCTGGCTGCGCCGGCTGGACCGCCAGGAGCTCATCGCCGCCCTCCAGCTCGGGCTGATCTCCGTGGTGGTCCTGCCGCTGCTCCCGGACGTGGGCTACGGGCCCGGCGGCGCCCTGAACCCCTACGCCCTCTGGTGGCTGGTGGTGCTGATCACGGCGATCTCCTTCGTCGGCCACTTCGCCATCCGGGTCGCCGGCGAGCGCCGGGGGCTGCTCTTCACCGGGCTGGCCGGCGGCCTGGCCTCCTCGACGGCGCTGACGCTGAGCTTCGCGCGCATCGGCCGGGAGCACGCGGCCCTCCACCCCTGGCTCGCCATCGGCGTGGCCGTGGCCGCGTCGACGATGTTCCTGCGCATGCTCGTGGAGGTGGCGCTGGTCAGCCCCGGCCTCCTGGCCGCGGCGGCCCCGGTGCTCGGCACGATGGCGCTCGTCGGCTTCGGCGTGGCAGGCGCGGTCCTGCTGCGCCCGCGCCGGGCCCCGGACCGGCCCGCCGGCATCGAGGGGACGCGGCCCTTCCAGCTCAAGGTGGCCCTGCAGTTCGCCGCCGCCCTGGCCGTCATCGGCGTGCTCAGCGAGCTGGCGGGGCGCTGGCTCGGGGACCGGGGGCTCTACCTGCTGGCGCTCCTCTCCGGGGTGGCCGACGTCGACGCCATCACCCTGTCGCTGGCGCGCATGACCGAGCGCGGCCTGTCCTCGGAGGTGGCGGTGCGGGGGATGGTGATCGCGGCCATGACGAACACGGTGGTCAAGTCGCTGATGGTGGTCGTCATCGCCGGCGGGCGCATGGCGTGGCAGGTGGCGCTGGCGGCCGCGGCGATGATCGCCGGCGGCGGCGCCGCCCTGCTGCTGCGGCTAGGCATCGCTTGAAAGCCGCCGGCCGCGGGCGCATCCTGCGCTCCATCACCGGACTCTGTTGAGACAGCCCCTATGTATCTGGAGCACTTCGGTCTTCAGGAGTACCCCTTCCAGCTCACCCCCACCCCCGAGTTCTTCTACGCCCGCGGCGGCCACCGCCAGGCCCTCGAGGTCATGGGCGCGGCGCTCGCCAGCGGCGAGGGCTTCATCCGCCTGACCGGCGAGGTGGGCACGGGGAAGACGCTGCTCTGCCGCATGCTCCTCGACGAGCTCAGCGCCGGCTGGCTGACGGCGACCATCCCCAACCCGACCCTCGACGCCGAGGCCCTGCGCCAGGTCGTGGCCCACGAGCTGGGCGTGGCCGAGGAGGACTGCGGCAACGCCCACGAGCTGCTCATGGGGCTCTACGAGCGCCTCTACGCGGTGGCGGCCTCGGGGCGCCGGGCGGTGCTGCTCATCGACGAGGCGCAGGTCATCCCCGACGAGAGCCTGGAGATGATCCGTCTGCTCACCAACCTCGAGACCGAGCGGGACAAGCTCCTGCAGGTGGTGCTCATCGGCCAGCCGGAGCTCGACGAGCGCCTCGCGCAGCCGCACCTGCGCCAGCTCCAGCAGCGCTGCACGGTCGCCCACCGCCTCGACCCGCTGCCGCGCTCGATGGTGCCGGACTACCTCCACTACCGCCTGCAGGTCGCCGGCTACCAGGGGCCGGGGCTGTTCAGCCCCCACGCCGTGCGGCTGCTCGCCTACGCCGCCGACGGCGTGCCCCGGCTGGTCAACACGCTCGCCCACAAGTCGCTGCTCGTCGCCTGCAGCGAGGGCGAGGGCGCCATCCGCCGCCGCCACGTCGCCTGGGCCATCAAGGACACCGACGCCGTCCCGCGCCGCGGCCTCGCCTTCACCTGGATCCACCCCCAGCGGCGGTAGGGCGCGCACGCCGGCGACCCCGGCGAAGGCGCCCGGCCTGTAGCGGCGAGGCCCTGTTTGCGCCCCGGTGTTGCGCAGTGCACAATAACAGCGGTTGAGCTAGGGGATATAGGCGCCTCGCGGCGCTGATGAGGGCTTCCTCGTGGGCAGTAACCGCGGGTAAGGAGGGGGGTTGGACCGTTTTATCTCGGCATCAAGGCTGCGCGGTAATATCTACGCCGTCATCGATTGGGTCCTGGAGACGGGGAAGCCCGTGGAGCTGATCTACCTCGGCCGGCGCCTGCGGATTGTCGCCAGGCCCTATCCCGCCGCCGACGCCCCCGCCCCGGCAGCGACGGCCCTGCCGCCCGCCGACGGCGCCCCGGAGGACTTCGTCCACGTCCACTGGGACAACGAGTGGCGCGATGCCCCGCTACCCGGCGCCGAGACCGGCCGCCGCCCGGCGGTGCTCACCCTCTACTACGTGCCCGCGAAGGAGCGCTACCCGCAGGCCGTCTGGGACCGGTGGGGACGCCGCAAGAAGGCGAGGCCGCGCCGTACGGCGCCGCGCTCCCCCTCCGCCTTAAGGTGGCCGCCACGCTAGCCTAAGAGGCGCTGATATTCCCCAGGCGCTCCTGGAGCGTGGCGAACAGCTGCCGGGCCGGCTCGCTGGGCCGCCCGGGGCTGCGGTGCAGGGCCAGCTCCACGCCGGGCAGCTCCGGCAGGCCCTGCTCCGTGCCGAGGGTGCGCAGCCCCGGCTCGAGCATCGACGGGGTGAGCACGGTGATCGCCAGCCCCGCGCGCACCGCCGCCTGCAGCCCCGAGAGGCTGGTGCTGGTGTAGGCGATGCGCCACTGCTGCCCCGTGGCCTCCAGGGCGGCGAGCGCCCGCTCCCGGAAGACGCAGATGCCCGCCCGCGAGAGGGCGAGGGGCAGCGGGTCGCGCTCCTCGGCGGCGTGATCGGCGGCGCCCACCCAGACCAGGGGCTCGCGGCGCAGCGCCTCCCCGCCCGGGCTCTTCGGCTGCCGGGTGACCACGGCCAGGTCGAGCTGCCCGGCCTGGACCCGCTCGACCAGGTCCACGCTCAGCCCGCAGGTGACCTCCAGCTCGATGCCCGGGTAGCGGCCCTCGAACTCGCTCAGGCTCTCGGGCAGGAACCCCACGTAGTCGTCGGGCACCCCTAGGCGGACCTTCCCCGCCAGCCGCTCCTCCTGCAGCTCCTGCCAGGCCAGGGCGTTCTGGCGCAGCATGCGCCGGGCGTGGACGAGGAGCCGCTCCCCCTTGGTCGTCGTGGCGAGGCGGCGCCGGTCGCGGCGTAGCAGCTGCTGGCCGACCGCCTCCTCGAGGCGGGCGAGGTGGGCGCTGACCGTCGATTGGGCGAGGTGCAGGGCGTCGCCGGCGGCGGTGAAGCCGCCGCTGTCCACCACCGTCACGAAGGTCCGCAGCAGGGTCAGGTCGAGCGGGCGCTGCTCCATGGCGATCGGATTCCGTGATGGGTTGATCGTAAAGATTCGTTTCAAGAATCGCTTGTCGATCCCTATATTACGCATTGCACAACGTTGGCAGCAAAAGGCTTACGACGAACTAAGGGAGGCGTGGAGTTGCTCGATCGTGCAGTGCTTTCGGGGCTTGTGGCAGGCGTTTTTACAGTCAGTCTCTGGGGGAGCCTGCCGCTTATGCGCCAACTAACTGATCTGCCGGCGATGATGACAGCCGTCGTGGCGCTGGCCGCCGCCGCTGGCGTGGCCCGGATCTCAGCGGTTCTGGCGCGCGAGCCCCGAGGTCCCTGGCACGACTCGAGCCTGGCCTACTGGATCGGCGGGGTGGGGGGCCTCGTCGCGGCGCTCTACTGCTACTTCGCCGCCCTGGCCTGGGGCGATCCGGCCCGGATCGCGCTGGTCACCTACCTCTGGCCGGTGGTCTTCGTCGTGGGGGCGAACTGGCTCGCCGGGCGCGGCGTGCGGCTGCGGGTGCTGCTCGGCATGGCGATCGCCTTCGCCGGCGTGGCCCCGCTGGTCGCCGGCGACGGCGGCGGCGCCGAGACGCCGCTGCCCGCCTACGGCCTCGGCCTGCTCAGCGGCGGCGCCTGGGCGCTCTTCTCGGTCTACCTGCGCCAGGCGGGGACCATCCCGTTCCGCGGCTACACCCGCCTCTTCGGCCAGGCCGCCCTGCTGGCGCTCGGGCTGTACCTGCTGACCGGGCAGCCGGCTGGGCTAGGGCTCCCGGCTCAGTCCCGCAGCCCGTCGAACATCGGCGTCGAGAGGTAGCGCTCGCCGAAGCTCGAGGCCACGGTGACGATGGTCTTGCCGCGGCTCTCCGGGCGCTCCGCCAGGCGGCAGGCGGCGCAGACGTTCGCCCCGCTGGAGATGCCGCCGAGGATCCCCTCCTCCTGGCCGAGGCGCCGGGCCCACTCGAAGGCGGTCTCGTTGTCCACCTGCTCCACGCCGTCGAGGAGCTGGGTGTCGAGGTTCTTGGGGACGAAGCCGGCCCCGATGCCCTGGATCTTGTGGGGGCCGGGGCTGCCGCCGGTGAGCACGGGCGAGGCCGCCGGCTCGACGGCGATCGCCTGGAAGTCATCCCTGCGCTCCTTGAAGTAGCGGGTGATCCCGGTGAGCGTCCCGCCGGTGCCGACGCCGGCGACGAGCATGTCGGCGCCGCCCTCGGTGTCGTTCCAGATCTCGGGGCCGGTGCTCCGGTAGTGGACGTCGGGGTTGGCCGGGTTCTCGAACTGCTGCGGCATCCAGGCGTTGCCGGCGGCGGCGACCAGCTCCTCGGCCTTGCTGATCGCCCCCCTCATGGCCTGGTCCGCGGGGGTCAGGGCCAGCTCGGCCCCCAGGGCCCGCAGCAGCGCCCGCCGCTCCAGGCTCATCGACTCCGGCATGGTGAGGGTGAGCCGGTACCCCTTGGCGGCGCAGACGAAGGCCAGGGCGATGCCCGTGTTGCCGCTGGTCGGCTCGATGATGTGGGTGTCCGGGCCGATGGTGCCCGCCTCCTCCGCCGCCTCGATCATCGCCCGGCCGATGCGGTCCTTGACGCTGGCCAGCGGGTTGAAGAACTCCAGCTTCATCAGCACCGTCGCCCCGGCCGGCGCGAGGCGGTTCAGCCGCACCAGCGGGGTGTTGTAGGTGGTCTCGATGACGCTGTCGTAGGTGCGGCCGTGGAGCAGGCGCGGGCCTTGGGTGGGGGCGGTCATCTCGGGACTCCTGCGTTACCGGATTGCGGAATGTCACTCCAGGATCCGCCGGGAGCGGCCCGCGGCGCAAGGGCCGCGTACGCCGGCTCGGGCGGAGGGCGGCCTCCTAGTCGGTGTACAGCATCCGGCGCGTCATGCCGCCGTCCACCGCCCACGCCTGCCCGGTGATGAAGCCTGCCTCAGGGCCGAGGAGGAAGGCGGCGAGGGCGGCGACGTCCGCCGGCGTGCCGACGCGCCCGGCGGGGTGCTGGGCGTGGTCGGCGGCGCTGAGCGGCTCGGCGCGCCGCTCGGCCGCGCCGCGGCTGTCGATCCAGCCGGGGTGGATGCAGTTGACCCGCACCTCGGGGCCGGCGCTGACTGCCAGGGCGTGGGTGAAGGCCTCGAGGCCGCCCTTGCTCGCGGCGTAGGCCTCGGTGTGCGGCTCGGACTGCAGCGCCCGGGTGGAGCCGATGTTGACGACGGCGCCGCCCTGGCGGCGCAGCAGCGGCAGGGCGTGCTTGCACAGCAGGAAGGCGCCGGTGAGGTTGGTCTCCAGCCAGCGGTGCCAGTCGGCCAGCTCGAGGGCCTCGAGCGGGCCGGAGGCCGGGTCGCTGACCCCGGCGTTGTTGACCAGGGCGTCGAGCCGGCCGCGCTCCCGCTCGATGCCGGCCAGGGCCGCCCGGGCCTGCGCCTCGTCGCGGACGTCCAGCTCGAGGCCGGCGGCGCCCGGCCCGAGGGCCTCGGCGGCCGCGCCGGCGCCGGCGAGATCGGCGGCGATCACCTGCCAGCCGTCCGCGGCGAGGCGCTCGGCGATGCCGAGGCCGATGCCGCGGGCGGCGCCGGTGATCAAGGCCACGGGCGTATCGGGCATGGGTGCCTCCTGTCACGCGGGATGGGGGTGGGACGGCCCCGCCCGGCTTTCGCTGAGCGCCGCGGCCCGCTAGCCTGAGCGTGCGCCGGCAAGGAACCGCCCCGCCCATGTTCTACCTCTACCACCACCACGATCCGACGCGCCTCGCCGAGCTGCTCGCGGCCCTGCGCGAGCGCCGGGCCGGCGACCCCCTGCGCCCGGATACGGTCCTCGTCCCCAACCGCAGCGTCGGGCGGTGGCTGCAGATGCAGCTCGCCGAGGCCGAGGGCGTGGCCGCCAACCTGGCGCTGCCGCTGCCGGCGAAGTTCATCTGGTGGCTGCTCAGCACCAGCCTAGCCGTCGACCGCGGCGAGGGGGAGGGGGGGACGCCGGACAGCTCGGCCTTCGAGCGCGAGAACCTGCGCTGGCACCTCTACGCGCTGCTGCCGCGCCTCGGCGCCGAGCAGCCCCGCGTGGCGCAGTACCTCAGCGAGCGGCCGCGGGAGCTGCGCCGGCTGCAGCTCGCCGAGCAGCTCGCCGACGTCTTCGACCAGTACCTGATCTACCGCCGCGATATGCTCTTCGCCTGGGAGGCCGGCGAGGAGCGCGCCGCCAGCCCCGACGAGTGGCAGGCGCCGGTCTGGCGGGCGCTGGTGGCGCGCCTCGGCCGCCGCCACCGGGCGCGGCTGCTCACCGAGCTCCTCGAGGCCGTGGAGGCCGGCGGCCCCCTCGAGCGCAGCCACTGGCCGTCCGCCGTCTACTGCTTCGGCCTCGTCAACCTGCCGCCGGACTACCTGCGGCTGCTCTACGGCATCGGCCGCGACGTCGACGTCCACTACCTGGTCACCAACCCCAGCGACGTCTACTGGGGGGATATCGAGCGCCGCCCCGTCCGGCTCTACGACGCCGAGGCCGCCGGCGCCCCGCCGGGGGAGGCGGGCGTCGCCGAGGGCCACCCCCTGCTCGCCAGCCTCGGCCACTCGGCGCGGGACTTCCTGCGCGTGCTCTACGCCGACGAGCTCTCCGCCATCCAGGAGCCGGAGCTCGGCGAGGCGCTCGCCTACGAGCCGCCCGGCGACGGCTCGCTCCTCCACCGCGTCCAGTCGGGGATCATCCGCATGGACGCCCGGCCCGCCGCGACCGGCGTGGCGGCGGGGGACACCTCGCTGGAGATCCACGCCTGCCACGGCCCGCTGCGCGAGGTGCAGGTCCTGCGCGAGCAGATCCTCGATCGCATGAGCCGCGACGAGACCCTGCAGCCGCGGGAGATCGTGGTCATGCTCCCCGACGTCGCCCGCTACGCGCCGGCCATCCACAGCGTCTTCGGCGACCGCGGCGCCGCGCAGCGGCTGCCGTACACGGTCTCCGACCAGCCGCGCCGCAGCGTCCACCCGCTGGCGATGACCTTCGCGCAGCTGCTCGATCTTCCCCTGTCGCGCTGGAGCGCCAGCGAGGTCCTCGCCCTCGCCGGGGTGCCGGCGGTGATGCGCCGCTACGGCCTCGACGAGGCGGCCCTGGCCGAGCTGCGCGCCTGGACCCAGGCCGCCGGCGTGCGCTGGGGGCTCGACGCCGAGACCCGCCGGCGCCTCGGCGCCGGCGACTGGTCGCAGCACACCTGGGCCTTCGGCCTCGACCGGCTGCTCGCCGGCATCGCCCAGGCCGACGAGCAGGCCCTCGTCGACGGCGTCGCCCCGTGGTCGGACCTGGAGGGCGGCGCCACCGAGCACCTCGGCCGGCTCTACGTCCTCGTCGAGCGCCTGCGCGAGATGCGCGACGCCATGGAGCGGCCGGTGCCGGCGGCGCAGTGGCAGGAGCGGCTCAACGGCTGGCTCGAGGCCCTGTTCGAGCTCGACCCGGAGGACGGCGACGAGCAGGCCGCGCTGGCCGCGGTGCGCGAGGCCGTCGGCGTGCTCGGCGGCGCCGCGCAGAGCCTCGGCGACGAGCCGCTGGGCTGGGAGGCGGTGCGCGAGATCGTCCGCGCCGAGCTCGACGACGGCGGCGAGCGCCAGCCCTTCCTCGGCGGCGGGATCACCTTCTGCGGGCTGATGCCGCTGCGGGCGCTGCCGTTCCGGATGGTGGCGCTGCTCGGCTTGGACGACGGCGCCTTCCCGCGCCAGGACCGCAACCGCGCCTTCAACATCCTGCGCCGCTCGCCGCGCCTCGGCGACCGCAGCGCCCGGGACGACGACCGGCTGCTCTTCCTGCAGTCGCTCATGGCCGCCCGGGACTGGCTCTACCTCAGCTATACGGGCCAGGACGTGCGCTCCGGCGAGGCCCTCGAGCCCTCGCCGGTGGTCGGCGAGCTCCTCGACTTCCTGCACCGCTTCCACTTCCCCGAGGTCAGCCGCGCCGAGGCCGCCGCCCGGGTGGTGGTCCGCCAGCCCATGCAGCCGTTCAGCGAGCGCCACTTCCGCAGCGACGCCCCGCGGGTGCTCACCTTCGACGCCCAGTGGCACGCCGGGACCCAGGCCCTGCGCGGCGAGCGCGCCGCGGCGCCGGCCTTCCTCGACGGCAGCGCCCTCGGCGAGCCGGAGGCCGAGCCGGCGGTGGAGCTGGCGGCGCTGCAGCGGGTCCTGGAGGCGCCGGCGCGGTGGTTCTTCCGCGAGCGGCTGGGCCTGGAGCTGGAGGGCGCCGCCGACGCGCCGGCCGACGAGGAGCCGCTCAGCCTCGACGGGCTGGCCGGCTACGGCCTGCGCGCCGAGCTGCTCGAGGCGCTGCGCGAGCCGCAGGCCGAGCCGCCGGCGCAGCCGGACCCGCTCCTGCAGGCCCGCGGGGTCCTGCCGCCGCCGCCGCTGGACCAGGGGGCGTACCAGGGGCTGCTCGAGCAGCTCCGCCCGCTGCTGCCGCTCTGGCAGGCGTGGCAGCCGGAGATCGCCGCCGCCGGGCCGCTGGCCATCGACTGCCGCCTGCCCAGCGGCGCGCGGCTGATCGGGCGCCTCGGCGACGTCGGCGAGCCGGGGCTGTGCCGGGTCCACCCCGGCCGCCTCCACGGCCGGCGCCTGCTGCGCGACTGGGTCGACTACCTCGCCGTGGTCGCCGCGCGCGGCGGCGGGCGGCTGCGCTGCGCCGGCGTCGACCGGGAGGGCGCGCTGGAGCAGCGCCGGGCCGAGGTCCCGGCGGCGGACGCCGCGGCGTGGCTCGACGCCCTCGTCGGCGTCTACCGCGAGGCGCAGCGCCGGCCGCTGCCCTTCCTGCCCAGCCTCGGCGTGGACTACCAGGTGGACCAGGACCCCGCCGCCAGCCGCCGGCCCAAGGACGCGGCGGCGGCCCTGCGCAGCCGCAACGGCTACCTCAGCAACACGTGGCGGCCGGCCTGGGAGTGGCGGGCCGACCCGTACTTCCGGCTGGCGGCGCCGCCGCCGGCCTACCTGGGCGAGGACCCGGCGACGAGCGACTTCTGCCGCATCGCCGAGGCGGTCTGCGGGCCGCTGGTGGCCCACCTGCGGGCGGAGGAGGCGGCGTGAGCGAGCCCTTCGCGATCGAGTCCATGCCCCTCGACGGCCTGCGGCTCATCGAGGCCAGCGCGGGCACCGGCAAGACCTTCAGCCTCGCCGGGCTCTACCTGCGCCTGCTCGTCGAGCGGCGCCTGGCCGTCCACCAGATCCTGGTGATGACCTTCACCCGGGCCGCCACCCAGGAGCTGCGCGAGCGCATCCGCACCCGCCTGGTGGAGGCGGCCCGCCTGGCCGCCGAGCCCCAGGCGTGGCCGGCCTGCCAGCGCCCCGAGGAGCGCACGGCCGTGGCCCTCTTCGAGGCCTCGCCGGAGGGCCCGGCGCAGCTCGCCGAGCGCCTGCGCGACGCCGCCGCGCGCATGGACGAGGCGACCATCACCACCATCCACGGCTTCGCCCAGCAGGCGGCGGCCGAGAACGCCTTCGACGGCGGCCTGCCCTTCGACCGCGGCGAGCAGGCCGACGACGAGCCGCTCTTCCGGGAGGCGGCCGCCGACTACTGGCGCAGCCAGGTCATCGGCCAGCCCGCCGCCCAGGCCGAGGCCTTCCGCCAGCTCTGGGACAGCCCCGGTGCCCTGCACGAGACCCTCCGGCCGGTGCTGGCCAAGCCCCACGCCGGGCTCGCCGGCCCGCCGGCGGGGGATATCGCCGAGCGGGCCGAGCGCGCCCGGGCGCTCTGGCGGGAGGAGGGCGCCGAGCTCGAGCGCCTGCTCCTCGCCGCCGAGGCCGAGGGGGCGCTGCTCAAGGGCGAGGGGCTCGACCAGGACCGCCGCCGCCACGGCGGCATGGCCGGCCTGCTCGGCGCCCTGGCCGACGGCCTCGCCGGGACCGCCGCGGGCCACGCGGCGCTGCCCGGCTGGATCGCCGACCTGGCCAGCGACGCGGGCGCGCGCCGCCACCTCAAGAAGGCGCCGGCCCAGCAGTGGTGCCGGCCCCAGGAGCTGGCGCTGGTCCAGGCGCTGGCCGAGCTGCAGCCGCTGGGGCGCCTGGCGGCCATCCGCGAGGCGCTGGCGCGGGTCCGCGCCGAGGCCCTGGCGCGCAAGCGCGAGCGCCGGCAGTTCAGCTTCGCCGACCTGATCGAGGGCCTCCACGCGGCCATCACCGCCGAGCCCGACGGCGAGCACCTGGCCGCCTCGCTCCACGAGACCTGGCCCTGGGCGCTGGTCGACGAGTTCCAGGACACCGACCCGCTGCAGTACGAGATCCTCCGGCGCATCTACGCCGGGCGCGAGGGCGGCGGGCTGCTGATGATCGGCGACCCCAAGCAGGCGATCTACGGCTTTCGCGGCGGCGACGTCTTCGCCTACCTCAAGGCCGCCGCGGCCGCCCACGGCCGCTACCACCTGGGGACCAACTTCCGCGCCACCCCGGAGCTGCTCCGGGCCGTGGAGGCCGTCTTCGCCGCCGGCGGCCGGGAGGCCTTCCTGATCCCGGGCATCGAGCTGCACCCGGTGCGCGCCGGCCGCCCGGCCGGCGATGCCGCGCTCCTGCGCCGCCCGGCGGACGGCGGCGCCGCGCAGCCCTGGCCGGCGCTGACCCTCTGGCCCCTCGAGGGGGAGGACGGCGCGGCGCTAGGCAAGGGGGAGGCCGAGGAGCGCCTCCTCGAGGCGGCGGTGGCGCAGATCCAGCACCTGCTCGACGGCTCGGCGGTGCTGCGCCGCCAGAGGGGGGAGGGGGAGGCTGCGGAGCGGCCGGTGGCGCCGGCGGATATCGCCGTGCTGGTCAACACCAACAGCCAGGCGAGCCGGGTCCAGGCGGCGCTGAGCCGCCGCGGCGTGCCCGCCGTCTGCCTCCACCAGGACAGCGTCTACGCCAGCGCCGAGGCGCAGGATGTCCTGCGCCTGCTCCAGGCCGCCGCCGCGCCCGCCGACGAGCCGGCGGTCCGCGCCGCCCTGGCCACGGCCCTGGAGGGCTACCGGCTCGGCGACCTCATCGCCCTCGGCGAGGACGAGGCCGCCTGGCAGGCGGTGCTCGAGCGCTACCAGCGCGCCCATGAGCGCTGGCGGGCCGCGGGGGTCCTCGCCCTGCTCGAGGGGGCCGTGCAGGCGGCCGCCCCCCGGCTGCTCGGCCTCGAGGACGGCGAGCGCCGGCTGACCAACTACCTCCAGCTCGCCGAGCTGCTCCAGGAGGCCGAGGCGGAGACCTTCGGCCTCGACGGGTTGATCCGCCACCTCCAGGGGGCGATCGACGAGGGCGGCGGGGCCGAGGCGGGCGAGGCCGAGCAGCTGCGCCTCGAGTCCGACGAGGCGCTGGTGCGCATCACCACCGTCCACCGCGTCAAGGGGCTGCAGTACCCCATCGTCCTCGTGCCCTTCGCCCCCTTCCTCGGTACCCTCGGCAGCCCGGCCCAGCCGCCCTACGTCTTCCACGACGGCGACGGCGACGCCTGGCTCGACTACGGCGCCGCCGCCGACGGCCCGGCCCGCGCGGTCCGCGAGCACAAGGCGGAGGCGGTGCGGCTGCTCTACGTGGCGCTGACCCGCGCCGAGCAGGCCTGCTTCGCCAGCTGGGGGGTGGCCACCCAGGCCGCCGACAGCGCCCTGGCCTGGCTGCTGCACGGCCGGGACGGGGCGAGCGCCGAGGCGTGGCTGGGCCACAAGAGGCCGCCGGCGTGGCTCGAGCCGGCGACGGTGCGCGCCCGCCTGGGGGAGATCGCGGCGGCGGCGCCGCAGGCCGTCGCCGTCGAGCCGCCGCCGCGGCCGCTAGCGCAGGGGCGGCCGATCCGC
>NZ_NRSH01000001.1 GCF_016584055.1 Halorhodospira neutriphila | reverse complement strand
GCCAGGGCCCAGAGGATCAGCGGCGGCTGCACCCCCTCCTCCTCCAGGGCGGCGAGGATGCGCAGCGCCCGCGCCAGCTCGCCGTCGAGGGCGGCGTCGGCCAGGTCGTCGACCCCGTAGCGGGCGCTGTCGGCGAGGGCCTGCTCGGCCTCCCCGACCCCCACCGCGCCGGCGCCGACGAGCAGCCGCAGCTTCTCCACCGCCTGATCGGCGGCGAGGAGGTTGCCCTCGGCGCGCTCGGCGATGAGCTCGACGGCCTCGCGCTCCGGCGCTAGCCCGCCCCGGCGCAGGCGCTGCTCGACCCAGCGCGGCATCTGCTCCGCCGGCACCGGCCAGCAGTAGACGAAGACCCCCGCCTCGGCCAGCGCCCGCGCCCAGGCCGACTCCCGGCCCGAGCGCTCGAGCCGGTTGCAGGTGACCAGCAGCACCGTATCCGGCGGCACCGCCCGACAGTACGCCTGCAGCGCCTCGGCGCCCTCGCGGCCCGGCTTGCCCGCGGGCATGCGCAGCTCCAGCAGCCGCCGGTCGCCGAACAGCGAGGGCGTCCCCGCCGCCTCGGTGAGCCGGGACCAGTCGAAGCCGGCCTCAACGTCGAGGACCTCGCGCTCGGTATAGCCGGCCTCCCGGGCCGCACGGCGCACCCCGTCCGCCGCCTCGCGCTGGAGCAGCGGCTCCTCGCCGGCGATCAGGCACACCCGGGGCAGCTCGCCGGCCTCGAGGCGGCGGTGGAGGGCCTCCGGGCGCTCGGCGGCCATCCCTACAGCGCCTGGAGCCGCAGCATCAGCATCTGGACCGCCTCGTCGCGCAGCTCCGCGGCCAGCTCCGCCTCCCGGGAGCGGCGCTGATCCGCCCCGCCCGCCGGGTCCGTGAAGCGCCGCTCGGCACCCGCCGTCTCCCGGGCGATCAGCGCCTCGCCGCCGGGCTCGCGGACGCTGTAGTCGATCCGGTAGCGCAGCCGGTACTCCCGCTCCCCCTCGCTGACGCCCACCGAGACCGCCTCCCGGCTCGAGCCCTGGCCGTGGAGCGTCAGCACCAGGTCGGCAGCCTCCGGGCCCGAAGCCAGGCGCCCGCCGGCCCCCTCGACGCCGCTGCGCACGGCCCGGCGCAGCGCCGCGCTGCCGGCTTCGTCCACCACCTGGACCGCCTGCCCGTCGAGGGAGAGCCCGCCGGAGCCGCCGCGCAGCTGCCAGCCGCAGGCGCTGAGCGCCCCGGCGAGGAGGGCGACCAGGGCCAGGCGCCCCAGACGCCTCAAGAGCCGACCACCACGTTGACGAGCTTGCCGGGCACGAAGACGACCTTCTTGAGCTCTTTGCCCTCGACGAAGCGCTGGACGTTCGGCTCGGCCAGGGCCGCCTCGCGGGCCTGGTCCTCGCCGGCGTCGGCCGGCAGCGTCACCCGGCCGCGCAGCTTGCCGTTGACCTGGACCACCAGCTCCACCGCGTCGCGCTCGAGGGCCTGCGGGTCGGCCTGGGGCCAGGCGGCGTCGACCACCGGCGTCTCGTGGCCGAGGGCGTGCCAGAGGTGGTGGCACAGGTGCGGGGTGATCGGCGCGAGCAGGAGCACCGCCGTCTCCAGGCCCTCCTGCATCACCGCGCGGCCGGCGTCGCTGGCGTCCCCCTGCGCCTTGCCCAGGGCGTTGGAGAGCTCCATGACCGCGGCGATGGCGGTGTTGAAGGTGAAGCGCTTGCCGATGTCGTCGGAGGCCTTGGCGATGGTCTCGTGGACCTTGCGGCGCAGGGCGCGCTGCTCGTCGCTCAGCGCCGCCGGCTCGAGCGCCGGCGCCGGGCCGCCGGCGAGGTGGTCGCGGACCAGGCCGTGGAGCCGGCGCAGGAAGCGGTGGGCCCCGGCGACGCCGGAGTCGGACCACTCCAGGAACTGGTCCGGCGGCGCGGCGAACATGGTGAACAGCCGCACCGTGTCCGCCCCGAAGCGGTCGACGAGCGCCTGCGGGTCGACGATGTTGCCCTTGGACTTGGACATCTTCGCCCCGTCCTTGAGCACCATCCCCTGGGTAAGCAGCCGCGTGAAGGGCTCGTCGGAGCCGACCAGGCCCTCATCGCGCAGCAGCTTGTGGAAGAAGCGGGCGTAGAGGAGGTGGAGCACGGCGTGCTCGATGCCGCCGATGTACTGGTCCACCGGCGTCCACTGGTCCGCCCGCCCGTCGAGCATGGCCCCCTCCTGGCCGGCGCAGGCGAAGCGCAGGAAGTACCAGGAGGAGTCCATGAAGGTGTCGAAGGTGTCCGTCTCGCGCTGCGCCGGCGCCCCGCACGCGGGGCAGGTGGTCTCGTAGAAGGCGGGCATGCGCTTGAGCGGCGAGCCGCCGCCCGGGGTGATCTCGACGTCCTCGGGCAGGGTCACGGGCAGGTCCTCGTCGGGGACCGGCACGGCGCCGCAGTGCTCGCAGTGGACCATGGGGATCGGCGCGCCCCAGTAGCGCTGCCGGGAGACCCCCCAGTCGCGCAGCCGGTACTGCGTCCGCCGCCGGCCGCGGCCCTCGGCCTCGAGGCGCTCGGCGATGGCCGTGAAGGCGCGCTCCGAGGGCATGCCGGTGAACGGCCCGGAGCCGACGAGCACGCCGTAGTCGCTGAAGGCGCCCTCGCCGAGGTCCAGCTCGCTGCCGTCGGCCGGGTGGACCACGTCGCGGATGGGCAGCCCGTAGGCGTGGGCGAACTCCCAGTCGCGCTGGTCGTGGGCGGGGACGGCCATCACCGCGCCGGAGCCGTACTCCATGAGCACGAAGTTCGCCACCCAGACGGGGATGCGCTCGCCGGTGAGCGGGTGGAGCGCCGCCAGGCCGGTGGGCGCGCCCCGCTTCTCGCGGGTGGCCAGCTCGGCCTCGGAGGTGCCGCCGGTGCGCGCCTCCTCGACCAGCGCCGCGATGGCCGGGTCCTGCTCGGCCAGCTCGAGGCTGATCGGGTGCTCGGGGGCCAGCCCCATGTAGGTGACGCCGTAGAGGGTATCCGGCCGGGTGGTGAAGACGCTCAGCCGCTCGTCGCGGCCGGCCAGCTCGAAGGTCAGCTCGACCCCCTCGGAGCGGCCGATCCAGTTGCGCTGCATGGTGCGCACCTGCTCCGGCCAGCCCGCCAGGCCGTCGAGGGCGTCGACGAGCTCGTCGGCGTAGTCGGTGATGCGCAGGAACCACTGCGGGATCTCGCGGTGCTCGATCACCGCCCCGGAGCGCCAGCCGCAGCCGTCGATGACCTGCTCGTTGGCGAGCACCGTCTGGTCCACCGGGTCCCAGTTGACGACGGCGGTGTCGCGGTAGACCAGCCCCTTGCGGTAGAGCCGGGTGAAGAGCCACTGCTCCCAGCGGTAGTACTCGGGGTCGCAGGTGGCCAGCTCCCGGGACCAGTCGTAGCCGAAGCCCAGCCCCTTGAGCTGCTCGCGCATGGCGGCGATGTTCTCGCGGGTCCACGCCGCCGGCGGCACGCCGCGCTCCATGGCGGCGTTCTCGGCGGGCAGGCCGAAGGCGTCCCAGCCCATGGGCTGCAGGACGTGGTAGCCCTGCATGCGCTTGTAGCGGCTGACCACATCGCCGATGGTGTAGTTGCGGACGTGGCCCATGTGCAGCCGCCCGCTCGGGTAGGGGAACATCGACAGGCAGTAGTACTTCGGCCGCGGGTCGTCCTCCCGCGCCGCGAAGCTGTCGTGCTCCTGCCAGTACGCCTGCGCCTCGGCCTCGATCTGCTGCGGTCGATACTGCTCGTCCATACCTTCCGGCTGCTCGCTCCGTTGTGTCGTGGCGCCCCCGCGGCAAGGCGGCCCCTGGCGGGCCGGACGGGGCTGCGGATAAGGCGACTATCTTGTGGCAACAGGGCACGCTCGTCCAGGCGCGCGGCGCGGGCCCCGTGCCGCCCGGGGCCGGGCCCCGGCGTCGACGCTGGAGGCCGCTCAGGGCACCAGGAGCTTGACCAAGGCGCCGAAGAGGCCGAGCTGGACCGCCAGCATCCCGGCGGTCCACTTGAGGACCTCCACCTTGGTGTGGGCGAGCTCGGCGCGGACCTGCTCGATCTCCTTGGTCAGCCGCCCATCCATGGCGTGCATCTCGCTGCGCAGCTGCGCGATCTCCTTGGTCAGCCGGCCGTCCATGGCGTGCATCTCGGTGCGCAGCTGCTCGAGCTCCTTCCGCAGCTGGCCGTCCGCCTCGTGCATCTCGCCGCGCAGGCGCTCGATGTCCGTCTTGAGATCCGCCCGGACCTGCTCGATCTCCTTCTGCAGCTGCCCGTCCGCCTCGTGCATCTCGCCGCGCAGGCGCTCGATATCCGTCTTGAGCTCCGCCCGGACCTGCTCGATCTCCTTCTGCAGGCGCAGCTCGCTCTCGCGGACGTGGCTGGCGGTGGCCAGGTCCGTGATCTCCGGGTAGCGCTCCTCCATCTGCTCGAAGGCCTCGGCGATCAGCCGGGCGCGGGTCTGATCGTCGGGGGCGGAGCGCAGCTTCTCGTAGAGCTCAACAGCCGAGCCCATAGGGCCTCCTCGCCAAGGGCGTTGCCGGTGGGCGGGGTACCGCCCCCGCCGCGATTATCGCCCGACCGGCGAGGCGAGGTCGACGCCGGGCGGGTACCCGCCTCCGTCGACTCCCCTTACAGCTGTAGCCCCAGGGAACGCCGAACGGCCCGCCCCCAGGCCGGAAGTGTCAAGCCTTCCGACGCCTGTCCGCCCTCCTCCGTCGACCCTGTTTACACATCCCGGCTCAGCGCCTCCACCCGCTCCGCAAAAGATCCCGTGAAATCAACGCTTAATGTATAGCGGCACGACACTTGCAATGCCCGCCACGCCCCCCTCTAAAGAGGTCCACAAGGAGCAAGGACAAGGATCAGGAGCAATCACCATGAGACGGACAAACCTTTCGCTGATCGGCGGCGCGATCGCCTTCGCCATCACCATTCCCACGCAGGCCTGGGCCCAGCCGATCCCGGTCGACCACGAGCTCGTCCTGGGGGTCGACGTCTCGGGCAGCATCAACAACCCCCGCTACGAGACCCAGAAGGACGGGTACGCGGCGGCGTTCCGCAACCCGCAGGTGCACGACGCCATCACCAACGGGGCGCTGGGGAGCATCGCCGTGACCTACATGGAGTGGTCCAGCGCAAACCAGCAGTCCCCGCAGGTCGGGTGGACACAGATCTCCTCGCCCACCGAGGCGAACAGCTTCGCCGACGCCATCGACGCCGCGTCGCGCTCCTCCAGCGGTCTTACGGGGATCTCCCAGGCGATCGACTGGTCTATTAACGCCATCCAGACCAACGACTTCGTCGCCCAGGAGCGGCAGGTCATCGACATCTCAGGCGATGGCACCGACAACACCTTGGGCGAGCCTGCCGACGCCCGCGACCGGGCGATCGCTGAGGGCATGATCATCAACGGCCTCCCCATCGAGGAGAACACCGGTATCAGCCTCACCGACTACTACCGGAACAACGTCATCGGCGCCCCGGCGGGCAGTGACAGCGCCGTCTTCACCGCCGAGACGTTCGAGGACTTCGAGAACGCCGTGGTGGAGAAGATCAGCACAGAGGTCAACAACGTCCCCCTCCCCGGCACGGCCTCGATCCTCGGGCTGGGCCTGGCGACCCTGGCGGCCGGCCCGCTGCGCCGCCGCCGGGCGAGCACCTAGGCCGTAGCGCCTGGGCCCATGTAGCAACCCGCCTGGGTGGTGGACCACCACCCGGGCGGACCGCTCTTGCGCAGGAGGTGTTGACGCCGGCGCCACACTCTGTAGAATGCACACCTGTAGCGACACAGCGGGTGTAGCTCAGTGGTAGAGCACAACCTTGCCAAGGTTGGGGTCGTGGGTTCGAATCCCATCACCCGCTCCAGCTTCCCCTCCCTTTCCCGCTAAGCACTCTCGCAAGCGCCCCTTACAATGCCCCTCTAGCGGCACGAGTTCGTTCCGCGAGCGCCGGCAACCACGTTCGGCTACCCTGCTGCCCTACACCGCCCTACGCAGGACCGCCGCGCAGATCCTCCAGCGCCAGGTAGAGGCTCGGCACCACCACCAGCGTGACCGCCGTGGCGAAGACGATCCCGAAGCCCAGGGAGACCGCCATGGGGATCAGGTAGGTGGCCTGCCGCGAGGTCTCGAGGATGATGGGCGCCAGGCCGCCGAAGGTGGTCAGCGTGGTCAGGAGGATGGGCCGGAAGCGCCGGCTTCCGGCCTCCTCGATGGCCGCGAAGGCGTCGAGGGCGCCGCGCCGGCGGTTGGCGTAGACGGTCATGATCAGCGAGCCGTTGACCACCACCCCGGAGAGGGCCACGGCGCCCATGAGGCTGACCAGGGACAGGTCGTAGCCGAGCAGGATGTGGCCGAGCACCGCCCCGGCGAGGCCGAAGGGGATCGCCGCCATGACGATCAGCGGCTGGCTGTAGCTGCCGAAGGCGACGGCGAGCAGGGCGTAGACGGCCACCATGGCCAAGGCGAAGCCGCCCCAGAGGGCCTGGGTGGAGTCGCGCATCTCGGCCTGGCTGCCCTGGAAGCTCCAGGTCAGCCCCGGGTAGTCGGCGCGCAGCTGCGGCAGGACCTCCGTCTTCAGGGCGCCGAGGACCCGGCCGATCTCGGGCTTGGGCTCGACATCCATCCCCACCGTGACCACCCGCCGCCCGTTGCGCCGGTCGATGGCGCTGTAGGCCTGGCCGCGCTCCACGCGGGCGACGTCGAGCAGCGGCACCTCCGTGCCCGCCGGCGTGCGGATCACCAGGTCCTCGAGGTGCTCGCGCCCGCGGCGCTCGGCCTCCGGGCGCTTGACCCGCACCTCCACCTCGTTCGTCCCGCGCAGGTAGCGCAGGGCCACGGCGCCGTAGAAGGCGTTGCGCACCTGCTCGCCCACCGCCTCCGGAGTCAGCCCCAGGGCGTAGCCCTCGGGGGTCAGGGTGAAGTCGAGCTGCGCCTTGCCCTTGCGGTAGCTGTCCTGGACGTCGCGGGTGGCGGTGAAGGCCTCGGCCTGGCGGCGGAACGCCTGGCTCGCCGCGGCCAGGGTCTCGACGTCGGCGTGGCTGAGGTCGACGCTGATATCGTCGCGCCAGCCACCGGGGCCGCGCTCGGCCTCGAAGGTGATCTGGTCCACCCCCTCGATATCGCCGATGGAGTCGCGCCACAGGGCGATGACCTCGCCGGCGGTCATCTCCCGCTCGGTGGGCGGGCGCATGACGATCTCCACGTCGATGAAGTCCTGGCCGCGGACGTTGGTCTTGATCCCCTCGGCGACCTGGCCGAGGCCGTGGGCCTCGTACATCCGGCGCGTCGCCGCGGTGAGCGCCTCGGCGGTACGCGCCGCCTGCTCGTCGGTGGTGCCCACCGGCAGGGAGACGCCGGCCTCGATCTCGTCGGCGGCGACCTCCGGCATCATGATCATCCCCATGTGGTCGCTGTAGGCGTAGCCGCCGACGACGAGCAGCCCGGCGAGCGCCCCGCTCAGGGTGAGGTAGCGGTTGCGCAGGCAGGCGCGCAGCAGGGGGCGGTAGTAGCGCTCTACGCCGGCGCTGAAGCCCTCGGCGAAGGCGCGCTGCCCGCGGTGGAGCCACCCGCCGGCGCGGCGCCCCAGCCCGCCGCCGCGGCTGTGGCCGAGGTGGGCCGGGAGGATGAACAGCGCCTCGAGCAGCGACAGGGCGAGGACGGTGATCACCACCACCGGCAGGGGCCACCAGAACTTCCCCGTCGTCCCCGGCAGGAAGAGCAGCGGCAGGAAGGCGACGATGTTGGTCAGCACGGCGAAGGTCACCGGCGCGGCCATCTCCCGCGCCCCCTCGGCGGCCGCCGCCAGGGGGCCGAGGCCGGCCTGGCGGCGCTCGTAGACGTTCTCGCCGACGACGATGGCGTCGTCGACGACGATCCCCAGCGCCACCAGGAAGCCGAACATCGAGATCATGTTGATGCTCACGCCCAGCCACGGCAGCAGGGCCACCCCCGCCACGAAGGCGAGGGTCATGCCGGTCATGATCCAGAAGGCCAGGCGCAGCTCGAGGAACAGGGCGAGGATGCCGAGGACGATGACCAAGGCCAGGGCGCCGTTCTCGAGCAGCAGGGAGAGGCGCTCGTGGAAGTCCTCGGCGCGGTTGCTGTCGATGCGCGCCTCGACCCCGGCGGGCAGCTCCGCCTCCAGCTCGGCGAGCACCGACTGCACCGCCGCCTCGACGGCCAGCGGCGACTGCGTGCCGGTGCGGAAGACCTCCAGCTCCACCGACGGGTGGCCATTGAACTGCGAGTGGAAGCCGGCCTCCTCGAAGCCGTCCTCGATCTCGGCGATCTCGCCGAGGGTCACCACGGCGCCGGACTCGCCGGTGACCACCGGGATCCGGGCGAGCTCCTCGGCCCACTGCTTGCGCGCCGCCAGGCGCAGCAGGATCTCCCCCTCGCTGGTGTCGATGGCGCCGGCCGGGGTGTCGCGGCTGGCCCGGGCGATGGTCTCCGCCACCTCGCCGAGGGTGAGGTCGTGGGCGCGCAGCCGCTGCTGCGGGATGGAGATGTGGGTGACGTAGCCGGGGACGTAGCCGAGCTCGGCCTGGGTGATGGCCGGCTCGCTGAGCAGCCGGTCGCGGACCCGCTCGGCGAGCTGGCGCAGCGACCAGGTATCCACCCCGCCGTAGAGGCCGATCTCGACGACGCTGCGCTGGCGCGACTGCAGCTCCACCTCCGGGCGCTCGGCCTCGTCGGGGAAGGTGCGGATGGTGCCCACCGCCTGGTCGACGTCCTGGAGGGCCTTCATCCGGTCGGTCCCGGCGACGAGCTCGAGCTGGACCCGCCCCCAGCCCTCCCGGGCGGTGGAGGTCACCTCGCGGACGCCGGAGATGCCGCGCACCGCCTCCTCGACGGGCAGCAGGATCCCCTGCTCCACCTCCGCCGGCGAGGCGCCCGGGTAGCTGACCCGCACCTCCACCACGTCGAGCTGGAACTGCGGGAAGACCTCCTTCTGCATCTGCAGCGCCGTCCAGACGCCGCCGGCGAGGAGCAGGACCGTCAGCAGGTGGGCGGCGATGGGGTTGCGGACCATCCAGCCGATGACGCCGCCGAGCCCCTCCTCCGGACCGCCGCCCCGCGGCTCAGCCACGGCCGCCGCCCTCCTCTGCCGGCGCCTCGTCCGCCGCCGCGCCCTTCAGGCGCAGCGCCGCGCCCTCGCGCACCGCCGCCAGGTCGCTGGTGACCACCCGCTCGCCGCCGCTCAGCCCGTAGCGGATATAGGCGTACTCGGCGTCGCGCACGGCGATCGCCACCTCGCGGATGGCCAGCTCGCCGTCGTCGTAGACCCAGACGGTCTCGTCCTCGCGCAGGTGCTCGCGCTCGAGGCGGACGACGCCGTCCAGGGGCCGGCCCCGGATGCGGCACTCGAGGTAGGCGCCGAGCAGCAGCCGCGGCCGCTCCGCCGCCCCCTCGCCGCGGGCCAGCGGGTCGTCGACGGCGATCAGCGCCCGGGCCAAGCGGGTCCGCTCGCCGAGCTCGCCGATGAGCCGCTCGAGCCGCCCCGTGCGCGCGGCGTCCGCCGGCCAGGCGCTGCGGTCGCGCAGGCGGACCCGGGCGCCCTCCCCCGCCCCCTCGGCAACGAAGGCCAGCCAGCGCAGCCGGTCCACGGGGAGCGTGGCCTCCACCCAGTAGGTCTCGGTGCCCACCAGCCGCGCCAGCGCATCGCCCGGCGCCGCCTGGGAGCCGACGCTCACCTCGCGGCTGAGCACCTGGGCGTCGAAGGGCGCGCGCAGCGTGGTCCGCGCCAGGGCCAGCTCCGCCTGCTCCACGGCGGCCCGGGCCGCCTCGACCCGGGCGCGGGCCGCCTCGAGCTGCGGCTCGCGCAGCACCAGGGCGCGGTTACCGGGGGTGAGCTCCTGCTCGAGGAGCTCGTACTCCGCCTCGGCGACGCGCTGCTGGCCCCGCTCCAGGCGCAGCTCCGAGCGCGCCTGGGCGAGCTCGCTGCGCCGCTCGCGCAGGCGGCTCTCGTAGTCGGCCGGATCGAGGCGCAGCAGCGTCTGCCCCTGCTCGACGACCCCGCCGGGGTCGAGGGCCGGGGCGCGCTCGACCACCTCGCCCTCCACCCGCGGGCGGAGGATTACCTCCCGGGCCGGGCGCACCGTGCCGGTGGCGGTAAAGCGCGGCCGGAAGGTCCCCTCGCGCGCCTCGGTGACCTCGACGAGCATGGCCGTCTCCTTGCGCGCCGACTCCCGGGTGGCCGTGGGCTCGGTATTGAGGATGACCGCCACCACCGCCGCCCCGGCGCCGATCAGCCCGGCGGCGGCCAGCAGCGTCGCCCGCCGGCCGAGCCCGCCGCGGCGCGCCTGGCCGGCCTCGCCCCCTGCGCTCAAGACGCCGCCTCCCGCTCCGTCGCGAAGCCCCCGGCCAGGGCCCGGTAGAGGGCGATGCGGGACTCGAGGCGCTGCAGCCGCGCCGCGAGCAGGTCCCGGCGCAGCTGCTGCTCCTGGGTGCGGGCGCTGAGCACGTCGAGATAGCTCGCCGTGCCGTTGCGGTGCTGGCGCTGCAGCGCCTCGTGGGCCTGGGCCGCGTCGGCGACCTGGCGGCGCAGGCTGCGGACCTGCTCGCCCTGCTTGCGCTCCTGGATCAAGGCGTCCTCCACTTCCTGGAAGGCGGTAAGCACGGCCTGGCCGTACTCGGCGAGGCGCTGGCGCTCCACGGCCCGCGCCTCCTCGACCTGGGCCCGGCGCTCGCCGGCGTCGAATAGCGGCGCCACCAGCCCGGCGGTAAGGGTGCGGGCCCAGTCCTCGTAGAGGGCGCTGGCGCCCTCGTCGGAGGCCGCCGCCTCGGCGGTGAGGGTCAGGCGCGGGAACTGGCGGCTCACGGCGGCGGCCACGTCGCGGTCGGCGGCCTGGAGCCGGTGGAAGGCGGCGCGCACGTCGGGGCGGCGCTGGACGAGCTCGGCGGGCAGCCCCGTCTCCGGCAGGGCGGGCAGCGCCGGCAGCGCCGCGGGGAGCGCCTCGGCGTCGAGCCCCTCCTGGGGCGGGCGGCCGAGGAGCACCGCCAGCTGGTGCTCGAGGGTGCGGATCTGCGCCTGCACGGCGTAGCGCCGCTCCCGGGTCGCCTCGAGGAGCTGGCGCTGGCGCAGGGTGTCGGCGCGGCGGGCCTGGCCGTTGGCCACCTGGACCCGCACCAGGCGCAGCTGCTGGGCGTTGGTCTCGATCTGCTCCTCGAGCAGCGCCAGCCGCGCCCGCGCCTCGGCGAGCCGGTACCACCCCCGGGTGACCTCCGCCGCCAGGGAGAGCGCCGCGGCCCGGTAGTCGGCGCGCAGGGCCCGGGCGCGGCGGCGCTCGGCCTCGACCCCGGCGCGGATCCGGCCCCACAGGTCCACCTCGTACTCGGCGCTCAGCCCCAGGCGCAGGGTCTCGTCGCCGCGCGGCTCCGGATCGCGCTCCCGGGCCTGGGCCGAGCCCTCCAGGCTGGGGAAGAGCCCGGCGGACTCGCGGTCGAGCACCGCCCGCGCCGCCTCCAGGCGCTCCCAGGTACTACGCAGGTCGAGGTTGCCGCGCAGGGCCGTGGCCACCTGGTCGTTGAGCCGCTCATCGCTGAAGGCCTGCCACCAGCGCTCAGGCACCTGCGCCGAGCCGGAGCGGGAGAAGGCCGACGCCAGGTCCACCGGCGGCTCCCGCTCCGGGGGCGCGCTCGCGCAGCCGGCGAGCAGCGCCGCCGCCAGGGCCAGCGGGATCAGGCCGCGCGCGGCGTCCACGGACATCCGGCGGGGTCGCCTACTCCTCGGGCTGGTCGCCGGACTCCCCGGCCTGTGTCGGCCGGACGAACTGGGTGTGGTGGCAGCCCGGGCACGGCGGGATGTGGGCCGGGCGGGCGAAGGTCACCTCACGGCCGCACGCCATGCAGACCAGCGTCCCCGGGCCGGCGATCTCGCCGGTGTGGTAGACGCTCGGCTCGCCGGTGGTGGTGAAGCCGCGCAGCTCCAGCTCCGTGCGGTCCGCCACCGAGGAGAAGGCCTCCCAGAGCCAGCTCTCGAGCATCTGCAGGTCCATGCGCAGCCAGTCGCCGAGGTGCTGGTCGCGGCCCCGGGCGGCGAGCCAGCCGCCGGCCTCCTCGACGTCGCGGCGCAGGTACTCGCCGACGTGCTCGGCCTCCTCCCGGGTCATCTCGCCGAGGGCCACGGCCCGCTCCTTGACGTGCTCCAGCGCCTCGCGCAGCCGCGGGGCGTGCTGCTGGCCCTCGCCGTGGGCGAAGCGCTCGCGCAGGCGCTCGAGCATGCGCTCGTAGCCGCGCAGGAGGTGGTGCGACTCGCCGCGCTTGCTCGGGTCTTGCTCCTCGCTCATGGGGTCTCTCGCTCCAGTGCTGCCGGGCGGTCAGCGGACGGGGCCGCTGCCTGGTTGGTCCTCTATTAACCGTACCATGTTCCCTGGCTGTGTATCCCTGCCTCAGGTGGTTTCCCCCCTCGGCCACGCCGCGTTGACGTCGGCGTGCATCCGGCAACTATCGACCTACGGTGACCAGACATCGACAGCCGTGCCATCATGACGTGGTGGCGTGACACGATGGCAGAGAAGGCAAGGCCCAATGGAGGCAACCGCGCAACCCGATTACGAAGGGATTCTCGAAAGCCTCGGCCGCTCGGCAGCAGTCAGAGCCGACGTCCAATCGGCTCTCGACGTCCATCGACTGCTCGCCAAGGGCATCGAGGGCAAAGCGATTCGCCGATTCGCAGCCTACTACGATCTCTCCAGCGAGGATCTGACACAGCTCCTCGGGATCAAAAAACGCACGCTGCAACGCCGCGAGCAGACCGAGGCGCGCTTGTCACCCGGCGAGACGGACCGACTGTGGCGGGCGGCAGTCATACTGTGCGAGGCGACCGAGGTGCTCGGCTCCCGCGCGAAAGCGGCGAGCTGGCTACATCGGGAGAACCGTACGCTCGGCGGGGCACGCCCGCTGGATCTGATCGCCACCGAGGCCGGCTACGAGGAAGTCCGCAACGTCCTCGGACGAATCGACTGGGGTGTCTGGAGCTAATCGGTGCGGTTGTGGCGCGTAGTGCTACCGCGTCGTGCTGAACAGGCGCTCTCCGGCGAAGGGGCTCGGCGCTTCGGCGGACGCTGGAATCATCCAGGGCAAGCGGCCGTGTACACATCGACGACGCTGTCTCTCGCCGTCCTCGAATGGCTCGCGCATGTTGACCCAGGCGATGCGCCGCCAGAGCTGGTCGCGATCGCCTACGAGCTCCCAGCCGATGAACCGATAACCCGGCTCGAGCTTGGCGATCTCCCAGAGAACTGGCGTACGTACCCTGTCGCCGAGACCGTGCGGCGACTCGGCGCGGATTGGCTCAACACCGGCGAGACCGTGGCCCTAGTCGCACCTTCGGCCATCATTCCAGTAGCCGAGGAACGGAACATCGTACTGAACCCTGAACACACCAGCATGACCCGTTTGTCGCAAGTCTGGCACGAGCGCATCACGGTCGACCCGCGACTGGTCGGAGCCGAAAAGCCGTGAGCAATGACAGCATCTCCAGCTCATGGACGATGAGATGAGCGGGCGGCCCTTCCTCAGGCGTCACCGTCCCGGCGGTAGCGTGCCTCAACGCCCTACTCTGGCGCCCACACTCCCGAGACTAGCGACTGCCCGACACATGATATCGTGATATCGTGCATGGCAGGCATGTACAGGTTGAGCGGGAGGTACGCCGTGGCCCAGGTCATCGTTCGGAACCTTGAGGACGACATCAAAGAGGCTCTCAAGCATCGCGCAAGACAACACGGATGGAGCACGGAAGAGGAAATCCGCCAGATCCTGCGCCGGGCCGTCAATGAGACGCCTACCGCCCCGGTCGAGCTTGGCTCACGCATAGCCGCACGCTTTACGGGCACAGGCCTCGACGAGCCACTGCCAGAGCTGCGGGGCGATGAGGCAGATCCGATGCCCTTCGACACATGATCATCATCGACACCAACGTGCTCTCGGCACTGATGCAGCGCCGCCCCGACGCCAGGGTCGTGGAGTGGCTGGACAGCCAGCCGGCCGAAGCTGTCTGGATCAGCAGCATCACACTGTTCGAGGCGCGGTATGGGCTTGAGCTGCTCGACGAAGGACGGCGGAAAGCCCTACTGCAGGAGCGCTTTGAGGAGGTTGTCCGCTATGACCTTGCCAACCGGATCGCCGTCCTCGACGTGCGTGCCGCCAATCAGGCCGCCCAGCTAGCGGCGGAGCGTAAGCTCCGCGGACGCCCCGTCGATACGCGGGATACCCTCATTGCCGGCATCGCTATCGTTCACAGCGCCACCCTGGCCACTCGCAACATCAAACATTTCAACGACCTACCCACGCCCGTGATAAGCCCGTGGGATGAGCGCGAGCAGTGAGAACGGAGCGCGCCCGAACGCCCGCCCATAGCCGCGACCCCCAAGACCAGCAACTGCCCCATGAAGGAGCGCCGTGACATCGAGCAGGCACCGGTCGACCTGGTGCACCGCATCCTGCGTGATGGGATCCTGGGCTTCCCTCGCCCCGCAGGGTGCCGTACACTTTAAACAATTAAGCCGTACACCAGAGGCCTCTGGATGGAGCAGGAAACCACGAAAATCACCATCCGGCTACCGAAGCAGGACGTCGAGTTCGCGAAGGCGTACGCCAAGGCGCACGGCATCAGCATGACCGAGGTCATCGACCGTCACCTGCGCCAGCTCAGGGCGCTCGAGCGACATACGCCGAGCGCCGAGCTGGACGCCATCACCGGGCTGCTGCCGGCCGATCTCGATGCCGAGCAGGCATACCGCGATCATCTAGCTGAGAAGCACCGCTCGTGATCATGCTCGATCTCAACGTCCTGCTGGACGTCCTCCAAAGGACTTTAAAGGCTCGCCCGTACCCGCGCTGACGCCCCAGGAGTTCCTGCTTCGCGGATAGCGCCGAGCGCGCTCAGCACCCGGCGGTTGCCCCCTCACTCTACCTGTGCTTCCATGCTCGCTCACAAACTGAACTATCCTCCCCGGGCGGGCCTCCCTCAGGCGCCACCGTCCCAGCGGTAGCGTGCCCGAACGCCCTACCCCGGCCGCCCGAAGCCCTGAGACCAGCGACCGCCCCATGCACCGCGGATGCTCGCTTTCCGGAACGTCTGCGCCTATCTGAGTCAGTCTGTAACATGGCCAACACCACGGCTCTAGCCCATCAGCTGCGGGCGACCCAACGCCTTGCATACCGCCTCGAGCAGGCCATCGAGGTGCTGCGCCCGCACTTCCCCCTTGACCCCGAGCAGTTCGACCCGGACATGCTGCCCGTGGAGGTGGCGATGGGCCTAGACGCATTCCGTACGCGGTTCGCTGACCTCCAGGACATGCTCGGACGCACGACCTTCCGCAGCCTGGCGATGGCGGATGAGGACGAGACCTCCGGGCAGGAGCTGACCACCCGCGAGCGGATCGCGCTGATGGAACGTCGTGGCATCCTCGACGCCGCGCAGTGGCGACAGATCCGGGAGGTCCGCAACCAGTTCGCCCACGAGTACCCAGACGATCATGGTGAGAAGGCGGCAAACCTGAACGCCGCTTGGCAGCTGACGCCCCCCTTGCTGAGCGTTGCACAGCGATGTGCCCAGTACGCCCAAGACAAGCATGGAGTAACGTCGTGCGATTAACACCCGCCGAGCAAGCCACGATCCGCTCCGTTTGCCACAGTCACCTGCCGGCCGACCTCATATGGCGCTTGCGCGTCTTCGGCTCCTGCCTTGATGAGCAGGCCCGGGGCGGCGATGTGGACCTCTATCTGGAGCTCGAGGGCGCGGATGCCACACAGCGGGCTGCCGTAGCGCGCGATCTTCGACCAAGCCTTGAGGAGGCCCTCGACCGGCCCGTGGACCTGGTCGTTCAGGATCCGGCACACCCCCTGAAAGCCGTCGCCGCCATCGCACGGGAGCAGGGCATACCCATCGCCCAGTCCGACTCCTGCGAGCAGGTGAGCTGACGGGACTCGCCCCGCCCCCGCTGACGCCCCAAGAGTGCCTGCTCCACGGATAGAGCCCCGGCGGTTGCCTCCCTCACACCAGCTGCGCGTTCATGCGCACTGCGCGTTACCATGACGTCATGACACAAGATCGCATCGAGGCCATCCAGCAGGCCGTCCAGCCCGTCCTGGAGGCCTTCCCGGACGTGCAGGCCGCCTTCCTATTCGGGTCCCACGCGACGGGGCGCGCTCGGGCCGACAGTGACATCGACCTGGGCCTCGCCGGGCCGCCGGAGCGCCTCGAGGCGCAACGCCTGGACCTTCTGACGGAGCTAACCCGCGCCGGCCTCGAGCGCATCGACCTGGTCCTCCTGGATCGTGCCGATCCGGCCCTGCAGTTCGAGGCCGTCCGCCACAACTGCCTGATCTATGCGCGGCCCGACTTCCAGCGCGGGACCTACTTCTCCCGCATCGTCCGCGAATACTGGGACCTCGAGCCGTATCTACGCGTCCAGCGCGCCGCCCTGAAACGGAGGCTCCAGCGTGGTGCAAGCCGAGATCATCCGCCGGCGTCTTGATGCGCTGACCGAGCATCTGAGCGTCCTCGAGCGCCTCGCGACTTACAGCGAGACCACCTTCCTTGAGGAGCCCGAGCGGTACGGCGCAGCCGAGCGCTTCTTGCAGCTCTCGCTCGAGGCCTTCCTGGACCTGGGCAACCACGTCATCGCGGACCTTGGGCTCGGCCCGGTGGACAAGAGCCGGGACATCCCCGCGATCCTGCAGCAGCAGGGCTACCTGGATGCCGAGCTCGCGGAGACCTGGCTGCGGATGATCGGCTTCCGGAACATCCTGGTCCACGCCTATCTGGACCTGGATCGGCACCAGGTCTACGAGATCCTCCAGCATCACCTGGACGATCTGCGGGCGCTGCAGGCGGTCTTTGCGGAGTTCCTCTGAGGTCGGGAGAGTGCGCTTGCCCCCTCGCCCCACCTGTGATTCCATATTCGCTCACAATCCGAACACCCCTCGCCGGGCGGGCCTTCCTCAGGCGTCACCGTCCCGGCGGTAGCGTGCCCGAACGCCCGATCCCGGCCGCCCGCGGCCCCCGAGATTAGCGACGACCCCATGGACCCCGAAGAGCTCCAGCTGCGCGTCCTGCGCCTGCTCGGCGACAACCCCCAGCTCAGCCAGCGCCAGCTCGCCCGCGAGCTGGGCCTGTCCGTCGGCAAGACCCACTACGCCGTGCGCTCGGTGCTCGAGCGCGGCTGGATCAAGCTCGAGAACTTCTCCCACGCGAGCGACAAGCGCCGCTACCTCTACCAGCTCACCCCCGCCGGCGTGCGCGAGAAGACGCGCCTGGCCTACCGCCACCTGCAGCGCAAGCGCGCCGAGCACGAGCGGCTGATGGCGGAGATCGACGCGCTGCGCGCGGAGGTGGAGGCCGCCGAGCCCGGCGGCGAGCCGGCCGCCGACGAGGCCGGGGACGAGGCGGAAAGGCCCGGCACGCCCCCGACGCCGCCGGGCCCATAGCCCTCGCCCACGGCCCGAACCCGACCCCCGCCGAAGGGAGCCCCTTTGCTCAAGAAACTCCTCAGCCTGCTCAGCCGCCAGGAGAAGCGCCGCGGCGCCGTAGTCCTCGGCATGGTCGTCGTCATGGCCCTGCTCGAGACCGCCGGCGTCGCCTCGGTGATGCCGTTCCTCAGCGTCCTCGGCAACCCGGAGACGGTGACCACCAACCCCCTCCTCAGCCGGGCCTACGAGGGGCTCGGCTTCGCGTCGGTGGACCAGTTCCTCCTCGCCCTCGGCGCCGGCGCCTTCGCGCTGATTGTCTTCTCCGCCGCCTTCCGCTCCGTGACCATCTACGCCATGAACCGCTGGGCGATGATGCGCATGCACAGCCTCAGCGAGCGGCTGCTGGAGACCTACCTGCGCCAGCCCTACGCCTTCTTCCTCAACCGCCACAGCGGCGACATGTCGAAGAACATCCTCACGGAGACGCAGCAGCTTTTAGGGCAGGTCATCAGGCCTGGACTCAATGCCGTGGCCTACGGCGTGGTGCTGATCGCCATCGTCACCCTACTGGTGGCCATCGATCCGGTCCTCGCCGCCGGCGCGGCGGCGGTCCTCGGCGGGATGTACGCCCTCATCTACTGGACGATCCGCGGCTTCCTGGACCGCATCGGCCGCGACCGGGTGCGGGCCAACCAGGAGCGCTTCCAGGCCGCCGGCGAGGCCCTGGGCGGGATCAAGGACATCAAGCTCCTCGGCCGCGAGCACGCCTACCTGTCGCGCTTCCGCGGCCCGTCGACCCGCTTCGCCAGGCACCAGGCTACCAGCCAGACGCTCGCCGAGGTGCCCAAGTTCGTCATCGAGGCGGTGGCCTTCGGCGGCATCATCGCCCTGACCCTGGTGCTCATGGCTACCCACGGCGGCGCCACCGGCGGCGCGCTGGGCGAGGTCCTGCCGGTGCTCGGGCTCTACGCCTTCGCCGGCTACCGCATGCTCCCCGCCGCACAGCGACTCTACCAGGGCGCGGCTCAACTACGCTTCGGCGGTGCAGCGATGGACAGCGTCCACGACGACCTGCACCGGCGCGAGGAGCTCGCCGAGATCCGCAAGCGCGCCCCAGCGCCGCTGATCCCGCAGCGGGCGGTGGCGCTGGACGGGGTGACCTACACCTACCCCAACGCCCCGGCCCCGGCGCTGGACGGCATCGACCTGCACATCCCCGTGGGCAGCGCCGTGGGGCTGGTGGGCAGCACCGGTGCCGGCAAGACCACCCTGGTGGACGTCATCCTGGGGCTGCTACGCCCCACCCAGGGCGCCATCACCGTGGACGGCGAGCCGGTGACGGACGCGAGCCTTCGCGCCTATCAGCAGGCGCTAGGGTACGTACCGCAGGAGATCTTCCTCACCGACGCCTCGGTGGCCGAGAACATCGCCCTGGGCGTGCCGCCCGAGCAGATCGACCACGCGCAGGTCGAGCGCTGCGCGCGCATGGCGCAGCTCCACGACTTCGTCATGCAGGAGATGCCGCAGCAGTACGAGACGATCGTCGGCGAGCGCGGCGTGCGCCTGTCCGGCGGCCAGCGCCAGCGCATCGGCATCGCCCGCGCCCTCTACCACGACCCCAGCGTGCTGGTCTTCGACGAGGCCACCAGCGCCCTCGACACGGTCACCGAGAAGGCCGTGATGGAGGCTATCGATGCCCTGCACTACCAGAAGACCATCATCCTCATCGCTCACCGCCTGAGCACCGTGCGTAACTGCGACCAGGTGGTGCTGCTGGAGAAGGGGCAGATTACGGCTGCGGGCGGATTCGAGGAGCTGCAGGGGCGGAGTGAGCGGTTTCGGGCGATGGCGGTGGGAACAGTATAGCCGACTCCCTAGATGTCAAGACCTGACTGGTCATATACCAGCTTACGAAATAACTCGGGTTGCTCCTCGTACCACCGCTTGAGCTTTTGGACGGGGGTGATGTGCCCGAGTGCGCGCTGGGGAATGTGGTGATTGTAGAGCCGGCGATAGTGCCAGAGCATCGAGTCGAGATCGGCGGCCGAGTCGAAGTGGGTCGTGCGCAGGATCTCGTTGATCCGGCCGTTGAAGCGCTCCACCAGCCCGTTGGTCTGGGGGCTGCGCGGCGGCGTGAGGCGGTGCTCTATACGGTAGCGGGCGCACAGCGCGTCGAAGGCGTGTCGCCCCGAGGGGCGTCGGTCCTTCTGGGTGAAGCGGTCCGTAAAGGCCAGGTCGTTGTCCGTGAGCAGGGTGTGGATCCGAAACGCCGCCTGCTCGTGGAGCCGCTTGAGAAAGCGCACGGCCGACTTGCGCGACTTCGCGCGGTGGCGCTCCAGGTAGACCCAGCGGCTGGCTCGGTCGATGGCCACGAACAGGTACGTGCGCCCCTGCTCGTCGGCCATCTCCGGCAGGTACTTGATATCGACGTGCACGTAGCCCGGCTGGTAGTCCTTGAACGTCTTCGGCGGCTGCGCCTCGCCCTCCGGGCGCGGGATCAGCTCCTTGAGCTGCGAGACCCCGTGGCGGACCAGCAGCCGCTGCAGCGCCGAGCGAACCATGTCCGCCTTGATGAACTCACGCACGACCACCAGCAGGTCGTCGGTGGCGAGCAGCAGCGTCCGGCGCAGCTCCACCACGATGGCCTCCTGCGCCGGGGTGAGCGCCGTGTGCAGTCGGTGCGGACGATGGCTCCGGTCCTCGCTCGTCTCCCGGTACTTCCACTTGCGCACCGTCGCGCGGCTGATGTTGTACTTCTCCGCAAGGGCCCGCTCCGACAGCGGCGAGTTGCGGATCTCCTCGCGCAGCTGCGGCGTCGTGCGGGATTGCTTGTGGATGGTCGCTCCGCCCATGTCACCGACCTCGTCTTTCCGCCTTCAGGCTCTCGCCCAGCTCTTGCAACGCCAACCGGGCTTGGAAGAGAGCATAACTCCTCGGCGGTATATGATCACGCAGGTCGCAACACCTAGACCAAAAACTACGATCTCAGAAAAAGACAAAAACCGCAGTTCTGAGCTTAAATACCCCATGCTTAAAAAGCTCTCACATTTGCAAACCTAAATCTATTCCAAAGGTAATAATACAATGAAAGCCGTTATCCTAGCAGGTGGGTTTGGGACCCGAATATCCGAGGAAACCCACCTTAAACCTAAACCTATGATTGAGATCGGGGGGAAACCGCTTCTCTGGCACATCATGAAATTGTACTCCGCTCATGGCATCAACGAATTTTTAATATGTTGCGGATACAAAGGCTACGTAATAAAAGAATATTTCGCCAATTATTTTCTGCACATGTCCGATGTCACCTTTGACATGAGCAGTAATAACATGGAAGTTCACGAACGAAAAGCTGAACCATGGCGTGTGACTTTAATTGATACTGGCGAGAAAACCGAAACTGGAGGTCGTTTAAAGCGAATTCGCGACTACTTGGGAGAAGAAGACTTTTGTTTTACCTATGGCGACGGCCTAAGCGACGTTGATATCACAAGACTTACACAATTTCATAGAGAACATGGAAAAATAGCCACCCTTACTGCAACACAGCCACCGGGCCGTTTTGGCGCTTTAAATCTAGATGGCGATGAAATAACTGGATTTCAAGAAAAACCAGAAGGTGAGAGCGGTTGGATTAATGGTGGGTTCTTTGTCCTTTCTCCGAAAGCAATTGATTATATCGACGGTGACGAAACCATTTGGGAACGTGGCCCGATGGAAAAAATGACTCAAGATCGTCAGATGGTTGCATATCGGCATAGCGGTTTTTGGCAACCACTCGACACTTTAAGAGACAAAATTCACCTAGAAAATCTATGGCAATGTAGCAAACCTCCTTGGGCAACTTGGATATAACCCCCTCTCAAAAAAACCCAAAACTCCACTCAAAAAATTTTTATCCTTGTTCCACCTGTTTGTGAATATATCCTAAGCTTATGCATACTCCCCCCTTCCACCCCAAAAACATTACACTTATCGGCTGTGGATCTTTTGGAATAAAGATTTACAACGAACTCTCCAAGCTCGAAAAACAAAACCTGATAAGAATCTCAAAAATACTAACCAAAAGCGGCTCCCCTGTAAGTGACGTACCTGAAGAATTAATCGACAGAGAAGACGAATATACGACTTATGATGCAACCCAGGTGGATGCAGTTATTATTGCAACTCCAAAAGAAACACACGCAAAGCTGATTAAAAAATATCTCCCATACACAAACGTCCTAGCAGAAAAGCCAATTGCTACAACCGAATGCGAAACAAGAAATTTGGAGCAACTAATACAAAAAGAAAGCAATCATCTATTTGCTCCTGGACATATATTTCGCTTTCATCCAGTCACTGAAAAGGCAAAAACTCTAATAAAAACATACAATTCCACGCCTATCCAAATAAAAGGAGAATTCCTTAACCCAGAAAACAATCGAGAAAGCTTCGAATCTCCAGAACTCGAGATGATCCACCTTTTAGATATTTGCGATTATTTTTATGGGTCAACACCAATTCACACGTGGAAAGAACCTTTCAGAAATTCTGCTCATCTTTTTGTGGCATACCAAAACGGCGCCACCGGAGAATTCACGCTTGGGTGGCACACAGAAAACACTAAAAAAAGATGGCTAGAAATATTCTATGATTCCGCATCACTCCACCTAGATTTCATAAATAATGAAGTTGCACTTAAGAAAAACTCAGACAAATTCGAGAAGTTCTGCCTAAAAAAAGAACAAACCTCAATACGAGATCAGATTCTCAACTTCATCAACGCCATCGATCAACGCGAATCATTAAGAACTACATTCAATAACGCAAAAACTGTTTTAAAAGCAACAGGTATCGATAAAAAAATAAACAAAACAAAAAAACACAAACCACGAGTAGCTGTAATCGGTGGGGGGGTTTTTGGTGCGACAAGTGCCATAGAACTCGCTAAGTTCTGTGATGTCGACTTAATAGAAAAAAACAAAAGCCTTATGAATGAATCGTCATATTTAAACCAATGGCGCCATCATTCGGGTTTTCATTACCCATTATCTTTTGAGACAGCACAGGAAATAAAAGAAACAAAAAAAGAATTTGAAAGTATTTTCCAGGAAGCTATCAAATATTCTTATACCTCATACTACCTAGTTTCGTCATATGCTAGAGAAATCCCAGCTGAGCGTTACCTCTCTGCATGTAATTTATATAATCTTAACTATAGAATAACACCCCCGCCACGCCACTTAAAAGATGGATCTACTTCCGTATGTTTAGAAACAGATGAAGGCATCTATGACATCCCAAAAATGCAAGAAATCATAGAAAAAAACATCCAAAAAAATTGTAATATCAGGAAACTTCTTAGCACTGAAGTCACGTCAGGCAAAATAAAAAAAGACTCAACAAAAACCATTTACTTACAAAACAGCCATAGCTGCTGGAAAAATGATTACGACTTCGTAATTAACTGCACCTACGCAAATCTGGGACTTATCATTGATTATCTTTCTTTGCCACAAATCGATCTGCGAATCGAAGAAGTCGAATTACTTGAGATTGAGGCAGATATTGACGATATTTGTTTAACCATCATTGATGGACCATTTATTTCTTTAACTAGTATGGGACATGAAAACAAATTTTTACTGTCGCATCGCGACCACTCAGTAAGGCGCCGATTAAAAACCCATGACTTAACTTCTCCGGTCTCTGGTTACGTAACAAAAACAGATTCTTATTCAAACATACTATCAGCTGCAAAAGAATACATACCAGCTCTAGCTGAAGCCAAATATATACAATCCTGGATTTCCTATAAAGCAATACAAAATCAAACAAACAACTTTTGGAACCGTCCCACCCTTATACATAATCATGGTTTTGGTGTTTGGTCACTGTTAGGCGGAAAAATATTAACTTCTGTCACAAATGCTAAAGAAGTTGCCGAACATATCAAAAGGAGCAAATTGAATGTCTAACAAAAAACAAGTGCAAGAAGAGGCACACCCAGCAGATGACCATTTGTTAACATTAGCTATTCCCACTTATAACAGAGCTGAAATAGTCACAAAAAACCTGAAAGATATAATAAGTAAAGAATTAAATCACTACGCCCGCATTTTAATAATCGACAATCACTCTGAAGACGGAACCTATGAAAAACTTTTAGAAGTAGCTGATGGACAAAAAAATATTGAAATCCTGCGCCAAAATAAGAACGTGCAACTATTCGGAAACGTCCTCTCATTGTTCGAATTTTGCAACAGTCAGTACATACTAATTAACAGCGATGAAGATCAATTCGAAAAACAAGGGGTTTTGTGGGCACTTGACTATATTAAGAATAATGACGTATCTTTTGTCTCTGGAGCTGTTCGCTTTTATGGCCACAAACTATATCGATCAGGTGACAAAAAAATAACCGCTAACAATATAAGGCCATCTTCAAACTACGGATCAGGTTTACTTTACAATGCCCAGCACGCAAAAAAGATAATTCCTTTTATAAAGGATAACGAAGATAATGAAATTGTTTGGCTCTATCCGATGTTTGGCTTCGCATTAGCCGTTTACCTCTACGATCAAAACTGTTTCAAAACCAATGTAGTGTTAAGCAATAAGCAATATCAAGTTGAAACTCAAATTCAAGACACACACGGCGGAAAATATTATCACTTAGAATCTCGCATATCTCAATTGAGATCTTTGAGGCCATTAGCTGAAAATTTGACGAATTACTTCGGATCAAAAAGATCATCACTTATAGAGTCGTGGATTGAGTATGAGTTTAGCAAAACGTTCTCTAAGATTAGAGCAGCGCTTTTGAAAGAAGACGACTATAAATTGCTTATCAGCTTTGACCAGGGAGCAAAAAAATATTACTACAAATACCCTTTCAAAAAAGTTTTATCAAAGGGTTGGAGTATAATGCCTGATTACATAAAAAACCGAATCCGCACAACTAGAACGTAAATTCATTTGCACTTCGCATTACCCATCCACTTGTTTCAATTTAAACTCCTTAGCTTCTTGGACTCAGACCCCTCATGTTCAACGACGCCTCCTTCCTCATCACCGGCAGCACCGGCAGCACCGGCAGCTTCGGCAAGCGCTACACGCGCACCATACGGTAAGAAGGCGGTCATGGAGGCCATCGACGCCCTCCACCACCAGAAGACCATCATCCTCATCGCCCACCGCCTGAGCACCGTGCGCAACTGCGATCAGATGGTGCTGCTGGAGAAGGGGCGGATTACAGCTGCAGGCGGGTTCGAGGAGCTACAGGGGCGGAGTGAGCGGTTTCGGGCGATGGCAGTGGGCGTGGAATGAGCGCCTGGATCGAGATCGAGCCACTCCCCATCACCGAGGAGTTCCGCCGCCAGAAGCGCCTCATCCAGCCCCGCGGCGAACTGGCGCTGATTGAGGATGGCGAGTCCTTTGAGCACCTCGGCTACTTCTCCCTGCTCGCCGGCCAGGGCTACCGCGGCGGGCACTACCACCAGCGCAAGACCGAGCGCTTCTACGTCATCAGCGGCCACCTGCGCATCGAACTCTGCCAGGTCGCCAGCGGGGAGCGGGACACGCTGGAGGTCGAGGCCGGCACCAAGGTCGCTATTCCGCCGGGCATCGCCCATCGCTTCGAGGCGCTCGCGGACGCGCAGGTTATCGAGTACTACGCCGGCACCTTCGACCCCGACGACGACTTTCCCTTCAGCTTCACGGACGGATAACCCTTAGGCCATGTTCAACGACGCTTCCATCCTCATCACCGGCGGCACCGGCAGCTTCGGCAAGCGCTACACGCGCACGATCCTCGAGCGCTACGCGCCGCGCCGCTTGATCATCTTCTCCCGCGACGAGCTCAAGCAGTTCGAGATGGCGCAGGAGTACAACCAGTCCTGCATGCGCTACTTCCTCGGCGACGTGCGCGACGGCGAGCGGCTCAAGCAGGCGATGCGCGGCGTGGACTACGTCATCCACGCCGCGGCCCTCAAGCAGGTGCCGGCGGCCGAGTACAACCCCATGGAGGCGGTCAAGACGAACGTCCACGGCGCCGAGAACGTCGTCCGCGCGGCCCTGGAGAACGAGGTCCAGAAGGTCATCGCGCTGTCCACGGACAAGGCGGCGAACCCCATCAACCTCTACGGCGCCACCAAGCTCGCCTCGGACAAGATCTTCATCGCCGCCAACAACATCGCCGGCGGCCACGCGACCCGCTTCTCGGTGGTGCGCTATGGGAACGTCATTGGCTCCCGGGGCTCCGTGGTGCCCTTCTTCAAGCGGCTCATCGAGCAAGGCGCCGAAGAAATCCCGATCACCGACGAGCGCATGACCCGCTTCTGGATCACCCTGCAGCAAGGCGTCGATTTCGTCCTCAAGAACTTCGAGCGGATGCAGGGCGGCGAGCTCTTCGTGCCGAAGATCCCTTCGGTACGGGTCACCGACCTAGCCAAAGCTATGGCGCCGGAAATCCCGCAGAAGTTCATCGGTATCCGCCCCGGTGAAAAGCTCCACGAGGTCATGTGCCCCGCGGACGACTCGCACCTGACCATCGAGTTCGACGACCACTTCGTCATCCAGCCAACGATCAACTTCACGAACAAGAATGCCAACTTCCATGTTAATGCCCTCGGCGAACACGGCATGGACGTCGCCCAGGGCTTCGAGTACAACTCCGGGGCCAACCCCCACTTCCTGGACGTTGAGGGCATCCAGGCCATGAATCATCTGGCGGGCGTATGATCCCCTACGGCCGACAGGAGATCACCGAGGACGACATCGAGGCGGTCGTCCAGGTCCTGCGCTCCGATCTCATCACCCAGGGGCCGGTCGTCCCGCGCTTCGAGCAGGCAGTAGCGGATTACTGCGGCGCCGGATACGGCGTGGCCGTGAACAGCGGCACCTCTGCCCTACACCTCGCCTGCCTGGCGCTAGGCCTCGGCCCCGGCGACTGGCTGTGGACCAGCCCCATCACCTTCGTCGCCTCGGCCAACTGCGGCCTCTATTGCGGCGCCAGCGTAGACTTCGTGGACATCGATCCGCACACCTACAACATGAGTCCTGAGGCCCTGGCGGAAAAGCTGGCGGTGGCCGAGCAGGAGGGGCGTTTACCCAAGGTTGTGGTCCCCGTGCACCTGTGCGGACAGTCCTGCGATATGGCGGCCATTCGGGCCTTAAGCGATCGCTACGGCTTCCACATCATCGAGGATGCCTCCCACGCCATCGGCGGGCGCTACAAGGGCGAGCCGGTCGGGTGCGGGCGCTACAGCGACATCACCGTCTTCAGCTTCCACCCGGTCAAGATCATCACCACCGCCGAGGGCGGCATGGCGGTCACGAACGACGCCGAGCTCGCCGAGCGCATGGACCGACTGCGCTCCCACGGCATCACCCGCGACCCGGAGCAGATGACCCGGGAGCCCGACGGGCCGTGGTATTACCAGCAGATCGAGCTGGGCTTCAACTACCGGATGACCGAGCTGCAGGCGGCGCTCGGCCTGAGCCAGCTGCAGCGTCTAGATGATTATATCGCGCAGCGCCAGGCGTTGGCCGAGCGATATGATGCAGCCTTGTCGTCGCTGCCCGTGGTGACGCCTTGGCAGCACCCAGAAACGGAGTCTGCCTGGCATCTTTATGTGGTCCGCTTCAGTGTGCAACAAGACTCACATACACGCCGAAAAGTCTTTGAGGATCTCCGCAGTACTGGCGTGGGAACCAACGTACACTACATCCCTGTACACACTCAGCCCCACTACCAGAACCTCGGTTTCTCCCATAGTGATTTCCCAATTGCCGAGGAATTTTATTCCAATGTACTGACCCTTCCTCTGTTCCCGACCATGAAAGAGGATCAGCAGGAGTACATCATCACGGCCCTTTCGGAATGTCTAGCCTAAAGCTCGCGCTCGGTACCGCACAGTTTGGTCTCGACTACGGAGTCGCCAATCAACGGGGCAAGCTACGCCACTCCGAAGTACGAAACATTCTAGACCTTGCTCGTCATCATGACGTCCGGGTACTTGACACCGCACCAGCTTATGGTGACAGCGAAAAAATACTGGGAAGGCTAGTTGTATCTGATTTCCAGGTAATCTCTAAGCTCCCCCCCCTACCCGAACATATTACCAATATCGACGGATGGGTCTTCGATACTGTTACGACAACACTAAACGACCTAAAACTACCTAACCTGCATGCTCTGCTCTTTCATCGCCCGCTTGATATTGCTAGCCCGTCTGGCGAAAAACTGGTAAGCGCAGTCACACGACTCAAGGAACAAGGCTTAATCCGTTCGGTCGGCCTCTCTATCTACTCCCCGACAGACTTGGAAATGACTACACCTTACCTTGAGCCGGACATCGTCCAAGCTCCACTGAACATCTTCGACCGTCGGCTGATCACGTCAGGCTGGCTCTCCGCGCTAGCCAACCGAGGCATTGAAGTCCACGCTCGTTCCGTTTTTATGCAAGGTCTTTTACTCATGGCTCCCAATAAGCGCCCACGCTATTTTGATCAATGGAGCCAGCTCCTAAGCCGTTATGATGCATGGTTGCAAGAGCGCCAGATCTCTGCCGTTGAGGCAAGTATTGGATATATCAACGGACTCCAAGATATCAACCAAATCGTCGTTGGCGTAGATAGTGCCGCACATCTTCAGCAGATTACTACCGCCTTGACTGTCGGTCCCGTAGATCCACCTATCTCGCTCGCTATCGAAGACGAGCAGCTTGTGAACCCTTCTAGGTGGAATTTATGACGATCAAGCTCGGCATAATCGGAATTTCAGAAGGCAATGGCCATCCATACTCTTGGAGCGCTATCTTCAATGGATACGACGCACAAGTAATGGAAGACTGTGGGTTTCCCGTAATCCCGCGATACCTAGAGCAGCAAAGATGGCCCGAAGCGCAGATCTCTAACGCTGAAGTCGTTGCTGTCTGGACACAAAGCCTCATTGAATCGGATCGGATTGCTCGCGCAACCAAAATCCCTCTTGTTTGTAATAGCGTTGAGGAGTTACTCGATAATGTAGATGCTGTCCTCCTTGCTCGGGATGATGCGGAAAACCATTGGGATTTCGCTAGGCCAGCACTAGAGCTAGGGAAGCCAATATACATTGACAAACCAGCAGCTTTAACCGTCCGAGATTTAGAACACCTCTATAGCGCCGAACGTTATCCGGGCCAGATCTTTACCTGCTCAGCACTGCGCTATGCTCATGAGCTGCAGATCACAAGTGACACAGCAGCCTCGCTAGGTCGCCTCAAGGCCATATTGGCGACAACACCAAAGAGCTGGTCAAAATATGCGATTCATATAATCGAGCCAACGCTTGCTTTGCTGGATAACACCGACAAACTAGAAAAATTGACCCCATATACCTCATTTTCCCACCACGATGGCGCTGCGAGCTTACTGGTCACCTGGGAAAGTGGGATACAAACCATTTTTCATACGTTGGGTTCAGCTGCTGCACCTCTGACATTACGACTACATGGAGAAAAAAGCTGGCTTGAACTTCAATTTAAAGACAGCTTTAGTGCATTCCGAGCTGCCCTTCAAGACTTTATTGATGGCATAACAACAGAAACAACTCGCTCTCCATATCATTTTAACCAAAAAGCAATCAGTTTAGTGGAGGCCGGACAAAGTTGACACTCCCTACCATCCTCATAACTGGGGGCACAGGCAAATTCGGCAAACAATATATACGCCATTTTTTAGAAAAAGAATGGCAAGTTGTTTTTACGAGCACCTCGGCCGCACGCGCTCAAGAACTCGAAAAAAATAACCAATGCGGTCGCAGTTGTGTAGGCATTCAATGCGACTTCACTAAAACCGATTCCATTAAGCAGTTGACGGACGAACTACGGACCAGAGATATAAAAATTAACCATTTGGTTAACAACGCCCGAAGCCTCTCTTTTTTAAAAGTAGAAGAAGACGGCACTACCAAACGAGAAGACTTCATCAATGAGTACCTCTTGGACGTAGTCGTCCCTTACGAGTTGTCGGTTGCATTATGGAAAGAACAACCAGAAGAGCTTGAAACAATTGTTAATGTGAGTTCGCAATACGGCGTTGTCGCTGGCAATCCCAATGTTCATGGTGATCGGCATCACCAGTCACCTATTCAATACGGTACTGCGAAAGCCGCTATTAACCATTTAACACGCGAGATGGCTGTACGAATGGCGCCCGATGGTATCCGGGTTAATGCGGTGGCGTATGGCGGTGTCGAAGGGAGAACCAACGAAAAATTCAAAGAGCGTTACGGCCAGATGGTCCCGAACGGGCGGATGTTGAATGATTCTGAAATTCCGGGTCCCGTTGAGTTTTTAACATCAGAAGCAAGCAGCGCCGTAACTGGGCATATTATCGCTGCAGATGGGGGGTGGACAATATGGTAAATTCTACAATTCGAGCCATTACCTGTATTGTAGCCAGGACAAAATCAACAAGGCTACCTAAAAAAGTCCTAAAATCTGTCTACGGGCAAAGCATGATAGAGCATATCATCGATCGCTTGGCCATGACTCAGGACTTACAAAATATATACATTGCTACCTCAGTATCGCAAGAAGACAAAATACTTTGCGATATCGCTAAGGCTAAATCTATCAATTGCTATCAGGGTAGCGAAGACGCCGTTATAGATCGACTCCTAGACATTGCCTCGATTGAAAGTGCAGATTACATCGTTCGAGTCACTGGAGATAACATTTTTACCGACCCACACCTTTTAGACATATTAATCAAGAAATCAAAAGAGGTAGGCGCAGACTATGCAAGAGTTGAAGGTGCTCCTCTTGGCGTAACACCAGAAGTAATTAGGGTGGAGGCATTAAAAGACTGCTTATCCCGGGTTCCCCGATATTTAACTGAGTACCTGATGTTTTTTCTTTTTGACCCCAGTCTATACAATACGCTCGTTATCGATATTTCTGAGTGGACCCCCAAAAGATCTACTTTAACTGTAGACACACCTGAAGATTGGAAGCGGACAGAATATATTTACGACACTCTTGCACCAAAAAACCAACCTTACCTTCATGAGATACTGCACCTAAACAAGATATCAGCGATTCCCTTTTTATCCATAAAAGGTGACACCCCCATAAATACCCCTAAGGGAAAAATGAAATGGCTGGAATTTGAAAAGGACATGGAAGCGAGAAAAAACAAGAGCCAATTCATAATCAACCTTACAGAACGGGATTACGTAAATGGACAAAATTAAAACGATCGCAGAAACAGCATTCACCCATGAGGGTAACTCCGAATACCTTGAAAGGCTAGTAGAATCAGCACTTGAGACCGATGTCGATATCGTCAAATTTCAAGTATTAATATCTTTAGAATACGCTGACAGCCATCCAATGGCAAGTAAGGCCGAATCCTTAACCTTTGATAAGGACTTTTGGAAAAATCAATTCCAAAAAGTAAAGGCTTCTGGAAAAAGCTTGCTCGTTCTCCCTTTGGACTGGCAAGCTTTAAAATGGGTGCTTGAAGAGCAAATAGCAGACATTATTGAAATACACGCTGTAAATCTTTTCAGGCGAGATTTTTATGATTGCCTAGCATCGCATAAAAATCCGCTCGATCTCGTTCTTGCGATATCAGGCTACACACTTGAAGAAATTCAATTTGCGGTCAAAAAATATTCTAGTCTTAAAAACACATCAGTCACTCTCATGCTTGGTTTTCAGTCATTTCCTACCCAGTCAGAAGATATCGGCCTTAACCGAATCCGCCAGCTACAGCAAAAATTCAGTTTACCAATTGGTTATGCTGACCACACCCATCATTCCGAAAATGCTGATTTTATATACTCGGCTTCCGTAGCCCTTGGAATTTCAATGCTAGAGAAACATATTATATTACAAAGAGAAGAGGAAAGGATAGACTGTGAAAGTGCGGTCGAATGTTCTGAGCTAGATAGGATCATATCTCTAGTCCGTAAAACCGAAGCCGCTTTAGGGACAACCGAAAAGTATGCGCTTTCCAGAGAAGAAAACACCTATCGAGAGCGGCGGCTCAAGCTTGTGGCGGTCAAACCGATAGCGCAGGGCGATTATATAAACTTTGATAACGCTAAATACATGTGGATTCATAAAAGCCCGAATAAGTCAGCGGAACTCACGTTTACTTTGCCTTTCTCTCATGCAGATCGCTGTTATGAGGTAGGAGACGTTCTAAGCTGATGGCTTATCAAGAAATTTCAAAACTTTTCATCGCCGCTCACCCCGACGACGAGGCTCTAGGCTGCGGCGGCACCATCGCCCGCTGGTCCGATCAAGGCGTTGCCGTTCACCTCGCCTTCCTGGCCGACGGCATCGGCTCTCGCAACCCCGATTCCGATGCCGAGCACAAGGCGCTAGAGCAGCGCCACTCGGCTGCGGAGGCGGCGGCGCGGATTCTTGGAGCTAGCTCCGTACAGTACGATGACCTACCGGATAACCAGCTCGATACCATCCCGCTATTGCAGATCACTCAGCGCGTCGAAGCACTGATCGAAACCTACCGTCCGGATACGGTAGTGACGCACCACGCCGGCGACCTGAACATCGACCACCGTCGCGTCCATCAGGCGGTAATGACGGCGTGCCGTCCGCAGCTTGGCCATCCGGTACGGACCATCCTCTGCTTTGAGGTGGCCTCGAGCACCGAGTGGCAGCCGCCGGGCTCCGGCGTGCCGTTCACGCCGAACTGGTTCGAGGACATCAGCACCACCCTGCCCCGCAAGCTCGAGGCACTAGACGCCTACGCCGCGGAGATGCGCGATTGGCCGCATCCGCGCTCCCGCGAGGCGGTCGAGCACCTGGCGCGCTGGCGGGGCGCGACCGTCGGCTGCGAAGCCGCTGAGGCCTTCTTCCTGGCTCGCCACCTCCGATGAGAGTCGCCATCCGCGTTGATGCGTCGGCGGCCGCCGGCACCGGGCACCTCATCCGCTGCCGAACGCTGGCGCAGGCGCTACGCAAGCACGGGGCGGCCGTGACGTTCATCTGCCGCGCCCACGAGGGCCACGGCATGGCGATGCTGCGAGACGAGGGTTTCGCCGTCTGCAGCTTGCCCGCGCCGGACGTGGCCGACACGCCTTCGGCCGAGGATGAGAACTACGCACGGTGGCTCGGTGTATCCCAGCCCCAGGATGCCGAGGAGACCATCGCCGCCCTGCCCGACCAACCCGATTGGCTGGTAGTAGATCACTACGGTCTCGACGCCGAGTGGGAACGCCGACTGCGGCCCCATGTCGAGCGCATCCTGGCGATTGATGACCTGGCCAACCGCGACCACGACTGCGACGCCCTGCTCGACCAGAACTACAGCCGGGATGCCGAGGCCCGCTACCGCGATCGACTACCGCCACACGCCACACGCCTGCTAGGTCCGGATTACGCCCTCTTGCGGCCGGAGTACGCGCAGTACCGCAACGCCTTAGGGCCACACAGCGGCCGCCTCGAGCGGGTCTTCGTCTTCTTCGGCGGCACCGATCCGGACAACCTCACCGGCCGCGCGTTGGAGGCCTTGAGCGAACCGGCCTTCCGTGGTGTGGCCATCGATGTGGTGGTCGGCCCCAATAACCCGCACCGCGAGGCGCTAGCGGCCCAAGCCGAGGCGCGCCCAGGCACCACGCTCCACGCCCCGCGCCCCCACCTCGGCGACCTGATGGCCGCCGCCGACCTGGCCATCGGGGCCGGCGGTACCACCACCTGGGAGCGCTGTTGCCTAGGGCTGCCGAGCCTGGTGGTGAGCATCGCCGACAACCAGCGGCCGGCTTGCGAAGCCATGGCCGACGACGGGGTCATCGAGTGGGTGGGCAACGGCCACGAGGTGAGCGCCGCCGATCTAGCGGCAACACTCCACAGCCTTCGCCAGCGGCCTGAGCACCTACAGAGGCTCGCCGAGGCGAGCAAGCGGACTGTTGATGGCGCTGGGACGGAACGTGCTGCCAACTACCTGATGGCGCCTGAAAAGACCGAATAGATGAGCGGCTCCCTACAGCCACTGACCGAGACCGACCGCGATCTCATCCTGCCCTGGCGCAACGCCCCCGAGGTGCGCCGGCAGATGTACACCCAGCACGAGATCACGCCGGAGGAGCACCGCGCCTGGTTCGAGCGCATGCAGGCCGATCCGAGCGCCCGCTGGTACCTCTACCGCGACGCCAACGATGAGCCCACGGGTGTGGTCTACTTCACCGATATCGATCCGGCCCATCAGACAGCGTTCTGGGGGTTCTACACGCGGTCAGGGGCGCCCCAAGGAATGGGGACCCGCATCCTCTACGCCGCCCTGGAGCACGGCTTCGGCGAGCTGGGCCTCCAGAAGCTCAATGGCGAGGCGCTGGCCAGCAATACCGCCTCGGTCCATCTGCATAAGAAGTGCGGGTTCACCGAGGAGGGCCGCTTCCGCGAGCAGTTCTTCGACGGCGAGCAGCGGGTCGATATCGTCCGCCTGGGCATGCTCGCCCCCGAGTGGCCGGAACACCGCGAGCGCCTGCGCGAGCGCATCGAGCAGATGGACGCCCTGGCAGCACGTCGGGACAGCGAGGATGCCCCCCCCCCGGCGGATCGTGATCCTCTCGGATGAGGGGAGCTGGATCAACGAGCACCTGCTGGAGCTGGTCGAGGACTGGGAGGAGCTGGCCCACCGCGTCCAGTGGACCCACGAGCCGAGCGAGGCGCAGGCGGGGGACTTCTGCTTCTGCCTCAGCTTCGGCCGCATCCTTCCCGAGGCCGTGCGCGCCCAGTACCGCCACACGCTTGTGGTCCACGAGAGCGACCTGCCCCACGGCAAGGGCTGGTCGCCGCTGACCTGGCAGATCCTAGAGGGCAAGAGCCGCATCCCCGTCACCCTCCTTGAGGCTGCCGAGCAGGTGGATAGCGGCACGATCTACGACCAGCGCTGGATCGCCTTCGAGGGCCACGAGCTGATCGAGGAGTTGCGCGGGGCCCAGGCCGAGGCCACACGGACGCTCTGCCGCGCATTTGTCGACGATTTCCCCGCCAGCGCCGCGCAGGGACACGAGCAAAGCGGCGAGGAGAGCTTCTACCCGCGCCGGCGGCCCGAGGATAGCCGCCTCGATCCGCAGCGCAGCCTTGCCGAGCAGTTCGAGCTGCTGCGGGTCGTCGACAACGAGCGCTATCCCGTCTTCTTCGACTGGCGCGGCCAGCGGTACATCTTGCGGATCACCAAGGCGCAGGGCGCTCACGCCTGAGCAGAGAGCCCCATGGATTACGTCATCGCCACCTCCCGCCCGTGGAACGAGGTCATGGCCCAGCGCCTGGCCGAGCGGACCGGGCATACGTTCCACCTCATCACGCGGAAGGAGGAGCTCACGCCCGAGCGCCTGGAACAGATCGGACCGCGCTACGTCTTCTTCCCGCACTGGTCGTACCTCGTGCCGGAGACGATTCACCAAGCCTACGAGTGCGTCATCTTCCACATGACCGACCTGCCCTACGGGCGCGGCGGAAGCCCGCTGCAGAACCTGATCCAGCGCGGTCACCACGAGACGAAGCTCACGGCGCTGCGCTGCGTGCAGGAGATGGACGCCGGGCCCGTCTACCTCAAGCGCCCACTCTGCCTGGAAGGGTCCGCCTCGGAGATCTTCCTGCGGGCAGCCAGTGAGATCGAGGCGATGATCGAGGCCATCATCCAGGATGAGCCCGAGCCGCACCCCCAGGAGGGAGAGCCGGTGGTCTTCCGGCGCCGCAAGCCGGAGGAGAGCGACTTGGCCGAGGCATCGGTCCAAGACCTCAACGACTTCTTCGACTTCATCCGCATGCTCGACGCCGAGGGGTACCCGCGCGCCTTCCTCGACGTGCATGGGCACCGGATGGAGCTTTCCCGGGTCCAGATGGAATCGGATCGGCTCGTCGGGACGTTTACCATCTACCGGCAGCACCATATCCCACACAACGGGGGGGGTCTTAAGGCCTTGCTCGACCGCTGCTACCCCAAGCCGCCGCGCGACGTCTTCGACCGGATGTGCGCGCTCTACCGGCCCGGCGATCCGCTCTACACCGTGGAACAGGATGACGCCATCGTCGGCACGGTCTACTGCGCGCGGCACAGCAAGGGTGGGCACCTGGAGAGCCTGGCCGTCGACCCGGATTGCCGCGGGATCGGGCTTGGCGAGCGGCTCGTCGAGACCCTGCTCGCCGACAACCCCGGCGTCATCAGCCTGACGACGCGCATACCAAACTTCTTCGAGCGCCTCGGCTTCCGCACGGTCGCGGAACTAGCAGACGGCGCCCAATACATGATCCACGACCCATCAGCAAGGTAGCGGGCCCATGACCCAGACCGCATCACCCCATTTCGAGCTCGAGGGCCGGCCCATCGGCTCGGGCCATCCGCCCTACATCATCGCTGAGCTGTCAGCGAACCATAACGGCAGCCTGGAGCAGGCGCTGGCCATCATCGACGCCATCGCCGAGACCGGCGCCGATGCGGTGAAGCTCCAGACGTACACCGCCGACACCATGACCCTCGACTCCGACCGGCCGGACTTCCAGCTCACTGAAGGCCCGTGGGCCGGCCGCAGCCTCTATGAGCTCTACGAATGGGCGCACACGCCGTGGGAGTGGCACGAGGCGCTCTTTCAGCGTGGCCGTGAGCGCGGACTGACAGTCTTCTCCTCGCCCTTCGACGCAACGGCGGTGGACTTCCTCGAGGACTTCGAGCCGGCCGCCTACAAGATCGCCTCCTTCGAGCTCGTCGACCTGCCGCTGATCGAGTACGCCGCCAGCAAGGGGCGCCCCCTGATCATGTCCACGGGGATGGCAACCCGCACCGAGGTGATGGAGGCCGTGGCTACCGCCCGCCGTGCCGGCTGCGAGGAGATCTGCTTGCTCCACTGCACCTCCGGCTATCCCACTCCACCCGAGGAGGCGGACCTGCGCACCCTCCCCGTCCTCGGCGAACGCTACGGCGTGGTGCCGGGCCTTTCCGACCACACCCTGGAGATGGCCGTGCCGGTGGCGGCCACCGCGCTGGGTGCCTGCGTGATCGAGAAGCACGTCACCATGCGCCGCGCCGATGGCGGGCCTGATGCGGCATTCTCGTTGGAGCCGGAGGAGTTGCGCGATCTGGTGGAGCAGACGCGTACTGCTTGGCAAGCGCTGGGCTGCGTGCGCGAGGGGCCGCGGGAGAGTGAGGCAACGCAGCGGCCATTACGACGGTCATTGTACGTGGCGAAAGACATGAAGGCCGGAGAGGTTTTTACGTCGGAGAATGTGAAATCGGTGCGGCCGGGGTATGGGTTGGAGCCAAAATACTATGAAGCTCTATTGGGTGCCTATGCAATCGCTAATATAGATTTCGGATCCCCCGTCAAAATTCAATTAATACAATCGCCTACAAATAGAGACAAAATATGACTCACTCTTCTTTACCAACTAACTTTCAAGAATCTTTACAAGAATTTGAAAAAATAGAAAAAGAACTAAGTCTGCCAGACTGGAAAATTGAAGGCATTCACATATGGAAAGTTCTGCGCTTTAACTTATTCAATGAATACCGTGACCAACTAGATCTATTAAAAAACATAAATCAAGAACTCCCCAAATCTTCAAAAATAAGAAAATACACAGAATCATGGAAATTGTTATCATTTAGAAACCCCTTTTTTTTCAAGAAATCTAAAACTAAACGTATTATCATATCAGGAATTCGAAAAACAAGCCACAAGGGAGAAAAAATTCACCCAATCGCTTCTCAGTTATGGGATCCTTCACAGAAAGAAAAATCATTAATCTTGGAAAAGAACTCTCTTGACAAACCAAACTCATTCTATGGCCCCCCTTCACTTACTGCGCTCAGACTACTAGGATCTATCTTAGGCACTACGATGCAAGTTAGATTAACAAAAAAAGACAAACAAAAAATAAAAGGAATTGAAGAAAAAATTTTTATTGGCAACACAAAATCCTATCAACAGCTCGAAAATTTGGTATATAACACAGTAAAGAACTTCAAAGGAAATAAATACATATACTCCGCTTTTTTGGATCGAGCAAAACCAGAGTATTTATATACAGGTTGCTCATACGGACTAGAGGAACTGATAGCAGCAGCTAAAGAGCTAGATATAAAAACAATTGAATTTCAACACGGCGCTTTTGGGCGCGGCCACCTTGGTTACGACTATAGCGACTGGAGTCATGTTCCTTATTTTCCGGATGAGTTTTTAGCTTTTGGCCCAGAGTGGTTCAAACACGTCAGCTTTCCAAGAGCTTGCAAAGTTCATATAGTAGGGTATAAACGACTCGAGGAGTCAATAGCCGAACAAAACGAAACACACCTAAAAAGACCCAAGCAACTCCTTATTTTATCGCAACCGTTGTTCACTTCAATTATTATAGAGGTTGCGTCAGATTTTTCCCAAAAAAGGCCAGACTGGGAAATCATAATACGCCCACACCCCAAAGAAAATAGTTCCTTGCTACACAAAAAAATGAAGGAAAGAACTTGCGAAAAAAACTGGCGCATTGAAAAAAACACAAAATTAGAAAAACATCTAATAACTTCATCGGTCGCCTTAGGGCTTAGCTCAACTGCATTAATTGAATCACTCCTTGCCGGATGCCGTGCTGTAATTATCGATAACCCAAAAAACCCAGGATACTTCAATGATTCCAATAATAAAGACAACATCACAAAAGTAAAAAACGGAGAAGAACTCTCGAAAATTATTGACGATATACCACTAAAAAGCCCGCGTGGCTTTTACGCCACCCCGTCCGAAAATATTCTTCAAACGATTGAAGAAAGACATAGCAGAACAAAATAAAGCGTGGCTGAACACTATTCCTGCCGTATTCACGAGAAGGCCGTGAGCCTGCCGTATTCACGAGAAGGCCGTAAGAGCCAAGATGCGGCCTTGTTGATGGCGGTGGTTGGTCAGTTCGTAGCCAGCAGTTGGGCCGCTCACGGCTGCAGGGGCGTTCTCCAGGTGCTCTCTCGGGCCGGTTTCCCGTTCCCCGAAGGCTGCACGGCGGCATGAGGCCATAACGGCCCACCGCCGGGCACGCCAGCGGCCTGACGCGGCCGGCTTGTACCTCACGCTGCAAGCTATCCAGGGGCCGGGTAGACCCTGGGCAGGCGCCGGAGCAAGGCGCGCCAGTGGGAGGCGGCCCGCCGCTCCAGGATGACGTGTAGCCGCCGGGCATGGCGCTGGACGCGCACCGCGCTCTTGAGCACCTGCTCGCGCAGCCGGCGCAGGCTCCAGCCGTCGCCGGTGCCGCGCTCCAGGCTGTCGCGCAGCACATGGAGGAGCTGGTAGGCGAGCGCCCGGAGGGTGAGCAGCGCCTGGCTGCGGGCGAACGCCTGCGCCTCCGTCGCTCGGCCTCGGCGGGTGCAGGGCAGGGACTCGCCCATGACGTCTTTATACTCACCGAAGTGCGCCTCGGCCTTACCGCGCTGCTGGTAGTGGCGCCGGACGAAGCGCTGGCTGCCCTGGATATTGGTGACCAGGTAGAACGCGTCCCGGAAGAGCTCGCCCGGGCGCTCACGGATGACCATGACCACGCGGCGGGGCCGCTCCCAGGTGCCCGCCTGGTACGCGAACGCCTCGGTCCACTCCCGTTCCCGCTTGGCGGGGCGTCCCCGGCGGTAGCGGTGCGGCTCGAAGCGGCGCTCGAGCGCCGCGTTGCGTGGCAGCCGGGCGATGTAGCCGATGCCGTGCGCATCCAGGGCGGCGAGCGTGGCGGCATCCGCGAAGCCCGCGTCCAGCCGGACCCGCACCTGGCGGGCAACGTGCGCACGCAGGTACTCGACCAGCTTCGGGATCCACGCCGCCGCCTGGCTCGCCGGCCCGGCGTTGCCCGGGCGCAGCAGCACCCCGATCAGGTCGCCGGTCTCGGCGCAGAGGGCGAACAGCGGGTCATGCTGGCGCTGCCCAGTGTGCCCATTGAACGCGCTGCCGGGCTGCTGGCCGTGGGCCTGCAGCGGGACACCATCGATGTCGATGGTCATCGTCCGCGTCCGAGCGCCTTGGCTGCGGGCGCGGACGCGCTGCTCAACGAGCTTGAGCAGCGCCTCGTCGAGCACCGCCTGGTTCTCCCGAGTTCGGCAGTTATGCGCCTAACTTATTGATATGCGGGTATCGCTAACCCGCAATTTGTCACAACACGGCTCTCAAGCGGGGCTCTGAGGCACCTCCACGCCGAGTTGCTGGAACAGCTCGAGCTGCTCCCCATCGGGCCGAGTCACCCCCTCGTAGCTCCGGCCTGCGATCTTGACCCGATGCTGCTGAACGCGACGAAGGACCCGCAGTGCGTGCTGCGGGGAGTGCTCACTGCCGGAAGCCTTGAGGCGCTGCCTCAGCACCCGGTGCAGGACCAAGGCGAGGAAGCAGATCAGCGCATGGGCCCGGATCCGTTCCGGCAGGCGGTGGTAAACGGGGGCGATCTCGATATCGCTCTTCAGTACCCGGAAGCCGCGCTCGATATCCGCCAGGGCCCGGTAGCGCGCGGTGATCTCGGTCGGCTCGTAGGCCTCCAGGCTCGTGACCAGCAGCAGCTTGCCGTCCATGCGCTCGGCGGCCGCCCAGGCCGCCTCGTCGATGTCGTAGCGGAAGGTCTCGGCGCCGAGATCCGCCTGGACGATGCTGCTCATCTGCTGGCGGAGCACCATCTGGTGGAAGCGCCGATGGGCGCTGCGATCCGTTGAGCGCCGTCCGCGCCCCGGACGGCCGGCGTCCTGGTTGTCCAGCCGCTCCGCCAGGGCTTGGCCGAGCTGCTCAAGGCGCTCGACCTTGCGCCGCCGGGCGCGGGTCTGCTCGGCGGCGCGCTCCGGATTGTGCGCCACCACAAGCCGCCGGCCCTGCCAGGCGGTCTCGGTGACCGACTCCGCCCCGGTCTGCTCGGATGCCTCGGCGAGCTGCGGATGCAGCTCGGCCATGATGTCCGTGAATTCCGCGTAGCGTCGCCCCGGCACGGCGAGGATATAGTCGACGGCCAGCCCCTCCTGCTCGGCCAGGGCCTCCAGGGTGTCGACGTTGTCGAGGCTGAGCAGGCCGCGATCGGCGACTACGACGACCCGCTTCAGCGGGTAGCGATCCAGCAGCCGGCGGAGCATCGGCGCCAGCGTGCGCGTCTCGGCGACGTTGCCCTCGAAGACCTCGTGGGCGATGGGTAGCCCGTCGGCGGTCTGCACGACCCCGAGGGCGAACTGTCGGCTGATACCGCCGGTATCCTTGCTCATCCCGTGCTGGCGCAGATCGCCAGCGACCTCGCGATCCCCGTGGATGCGCACCGTGGTGAGATCCCAGAACACGACGCTGAGATCCTGGTCGAGCAGCGGCTTGAGCTGCGCGGCGATGGCCTGCTCGACCCGCTCCGAGTGGCTCATCAGCGCGTCCATGGCCCGCAGGAGCTGGTCGTGGCGAAGCTGCTCAGACCGCAGCCCCGGGATCCGGACATCCTCCTGCAGCCACTCCAGGACCCCACGCTTGCTGCGCGGTGCGGCCAGACGATTAAAGACCATGGCGCGGATCAGCCCCTCGGCATCGAAGGCACGCCGGGAAGAGCGAAGCGCGCGGCGCAGGGCCTCATCCAGGCCCAGCTCCTGCCAGATCTGGTGCAAGGCCCAGAGATCGCCGTAGGCGCGGGCACGCTCGAATTGCGGCGTCTCCGGGTCGGGCTCCGATCGGCCTACAGCCCGCTGCAAGCTGCGGATGAGGCTATCGATTTCCTCCTCGCCGATCTGGTCGAGCCGCCCGAGATTAGCGACGACCCGCTGCTTCACCTTGCCCTCGGTGTCGCGGTAGCCCTCGACGAGGCGGAGGTAACGCCGGGGGCCGGACTTGGTCACGCGCACGAACATAGCACAACACTAACAATTCAATACGCATGACATGAAGATGCCATGTCCTACGTGCGTGTCACAACAGGACGCCTCCGGCGCACCTCGCCTTATCTAAGCAATCTCAGCCGGTTAAAGCATCTGAGAAGGGCAACTCACAGAGTGAACTGCCGAACTCGGGGGTTCTGCTCGTCGGCGAGGAGGTCGAGCAGCCGCGAGAGCGTCGGTTGCGAGGCGAGCTGCCGATCGACGACCTGCTCACCGCGCCGGTTGCTGCCGCAGGCGGCGAGCATCGGGTCGTCCCGGAGGGCCTCGGCATCCCCCTGGCTGTCCCAGCCCTGGCCGATCATCGTGAGGCTGTCGCGCAGCAGCGTACTGAGCGGATGCCAGACGCGGAGCGGATCGCGTGGGTCCTGGAGACGCTGGGTCATCCACTCGATGAGGCCCGTGCGCTCCAGGGCCTCGCGCTGCAGGAGCACCCCGGCGTCGGAGCTCAGCCGCTCGGGGCGAGCCTCGACCCGAAGGGCCTTGTTGAACGATGGCTGGAAGAGCGGTAGCGTTTCACCCATGGCGTGGCGTCGGCTCTGGTCCGTGGACTTTCCATCTTCATGATTGTCCAGAGCTTTCGGCGTCACGCCAACCTATTTGGCCGCCTGCCGTGAATAATCCGGGTTGCGGGCATCACCTGACATTGTCGGCGCCATTCCGGATTGTGTGGTTGACTGATTCATCAGATCAGGCAGCAGCTAGCCTACATGTTATGTGTAGGGTGACGCCGGCAGATGGGTAAGCTTGCCGCCAATCAGATAGCAAACGGTGATCAAGTTGGGCGTGTTGCGCTTGAAGGTTGAGCCTACGGCCTATCACTTCTCCATCCGATAGTTATGTGCTCTTCACGTAAGACTCAATTGTGGCCCACGTGTTATGCCACTCTGGTGGAAGATCTCGGGCTTCAAAGCGACGTCCCAATTTGATGTTCCGTGGGCCGGGTGCTGCCTGCAAGCCACTCCTACCTCATGCTTTCGGGCGACCCAATACTGCGGGGACTCATTCTTTCCCGGCGCCCCAAGCCACACAAAGACAAAGAACTGATTCTCCGGCGCTTCCTCCCATTGCTCCTGGGCGGCACGTAGAATAAATGACTTTGACCTCTCAGGATGGCACGATTTCACCTGGATAAAGCACAGCTGCATCTCATCCTTGCCACCGGCCATAATATCGTCGTCCGAGAAGTTCTCAGGCAACAGGGCGTTCGGAACCCCACGCTTCGACAGCTCCGCCGCAACATAGAGTTCTCCTGCATGCCCTCCGAGCTTTTTGACCCATTGCGGTGTTGACATATTCGCACTCCGAGTATGACACCTACAGCACAAAACGGCAGCTTAAAACGCAGTGACGAAGGAGCCGGACCTTAAGCTGCCCCGGTTGATAGTTTTTTATGCCCTCCGCATCCCTTCCTGTACCAACCATCCTTTAGGTGTGACCTGTATTGTTTTACGGCGCTTATCACCTTCATCTTGCGTGCTTACCACAAGCCCTGCCGCTTCAAGATCTCTCACATGAGGCCGGAAAGCAGCAACACTATTGAATCGAAAATCCTCATAATCGCTAGGACTAAAGGAGCCATCAATAGCAATGGCATCTTCAAAAACCTCCCAAGCACGCGGCTTCAATTGAGAATTTGCTGATTCATATGCACTTTGACAGGCTTCGCGGAGCCATTCCTCAAACCATCGTGCCTTCTCGTCCTCGGAAATAGGCGGTTGTTCGGAGGCTTCTGCCACCCATTGACAGTACGAATCAATGTGCCCTAATAAGCTTCGAAGGTTATAAAAAAGAATCCTATAAAGCCTTTGGAAATCATTTGGCATTATTGGGATATAGAAATGCTCGCTCTCCCTGAAAGTCTCAATTCGTGAATTGAAGACCTCGGTGACACGTTCGCTTTCAACTCCGCCAACTTCAATTGGTGGCTCTAACACTCCCTCAAGCCTTGGTGAAGCCGCTACGCCCAACACTATCCCTAATGCACCACACAAGACCCATCTAAGGCCGTGAACACTGAGAAGCTCATCTCTCAACGCCTCTAATTGCTCCCTTGCCTTTTCGGACGTTTGTAGTAATTCTAAGTTATCAATTACACAAACGACGGCACCTTCTTGAGGAGTGGGAAAAATTTCCTCTAGCCAGCCTCTAGCGGCACGAATAAATCCACTCCGGCTAAACCCGTCGCTAAGGTTAGCTATCGTTCCATACCCAAACGAAGCCCCCGCCCCACCGGCATTGAAGGTATGGTAAAGGGGTGAGTTTAGCCATCTATCCAGTTTTTCTTTCGCGGGATCAACCTCAATATGCCCACCCTCTATATAAGACGCCTGCTCTATCAGAGTTTGCACGACCTCATGATAAACATCACTTACAAATACTTCCAAGTCTACCTGAGGGTTTAGTTGAAACAACTTCCGACATGGGAGAAGCATTGGCTTTTCAGGGTCTCTCAAGAATGCTTCATAACAATCAAAGGACGCCACATTAACTAGACTGCTTTTTCCGACGCCATTGAGCCCTTCTATAGTTGGAAGCCTCGGTGGGTTTTCTAGCTTCTTTCTAAGTCTAAACCACTCATTTTCTCGCCCCACCAAAAGGCTTCGTCCTAATTCACTGGGTGGCAAAACATTCGTCTGGAACGGGTTGTCACTGAACCCCCATTCTCTATAAATGCTCATCGCTTAGTTACTCCCCACCTTCTTTTTGGCTCCCGAGACATAACGCTAGCGTAATTGGCCGGTTTGCAGAAAGTACCAGAACAAACCAACCCCATTGACGCGATTGTTAAGTATTCCAGTTTAGTTATAAATATGGTCTCAAAAATCAAGCGCAACAGCCTTCGATAAAGCTTGAAGCTCTTCGGTCATGGCCTCCTCGGGCGTTCTGAACTCCAGCGCCTACTGCTGTCTCGACAACGCTTACTCAAGATGACGGCGCGCTCCTGGTATTGAGGTGCTGGTATCGGTTGCTCATCGCTACATCCTACCCCGCACTGGCGTGGGTGTTGCGCTTGGAGGTTGAGCTACACAAGCCATAAACTCCTTGGCATTATATAATTACGCAGGTCGCAACAACCAATCTCTAGGAACTATACCCATCATAAATGCTTAGGGCATACATCATTTATATAACACTCTTCGCAATTAGGGTTTGTTATTCCGCACCAGCTTCTCCCAATTTCCCATGCTGAAGGATCAAGCAAAGCAGGAAAATCTGGCGATAAACGCCGAGCAGCTAGTATTGCAGCCTCATGGTCTTCTACGTCGTCTATTAGGCCGGCACGAGAAAAAACTTTCCTCAGTTGATTATCCGGCTTGACGTCTAGGTCAGGCAGTCTCTCTTGACCCCCCATGAGGCCATAATTTCGAACAAGTATAAGAACTGCCATACGAGACAATGCGTCTCCGATCCCCGGAAATTCTTCAAGAAGAGACCGGACATATTCTACATCTCTTTGGCTATTCCATATTTTTCTTGGATCCCCATCATAATTCTCAATAAGCAATCTTGCCATTTCTCTGAGATTTTTCGCGAATTCTTTCCAAAACCTATGGAAAGGCTGACCCCCGTATCCATACCGCACAAAGCCTTTCAGTTTTTTTAGATCAAGCGAATATATATTGTTCCACAAAACTGAAGGATCGGAATTGTCTCCCAAAATCAAAGATATCCATTCACCCGCCTCCCACGCAGACTCAGCTTCTATTTTACGATCAAACAAAACCCCAATCAGGAAGCTATTGGCACCGTGCGCACTAAGGCGTCGAATTTTTTCTGTAGGTTGCGCCCAATCTTCCATGTTCTCGGTGTATTCAATTAGCCTTTCGGCTACTCGTTTTTGTGTTTTTTTGCTCGCTTTTGCCATTTACATCTCCATCCACACAAAAAGAACATCTCGATGCGGACAGTTATCCCTTTGACGAAGTCATCAAAAATGGCACAAAGAAAATCCTAGAAGATGCCTTACCAAAGGGCCTTGATGATCAGCGCTAACCGCTCGAAAACCTCCAGGCCACAACGCCAATATCGACTGTAAAGAGGGAAGATAAATCAAGCAAAAAGGCTAGAAAATGCATAGCTCCTCCTTTGAGCGCAATTCATGCCAATCTTCCCCAAACATCCCCCACTGCGCAATACCCCACGCTCTGTGAAGGCTTGTAGTTTGGATAGTCGCTAACACCTCGGCCTACAACCTGCTAGTGCAGTCTGTCAACGACGGTCATCCCCGCGCAAACCCTGGAATCGATGTCGCAACGGGTCACGGCGTCTGCCGCCGAGCTTTTCCGCCGGCAGCAGTGCGCCGGGACGACCGCCAATATCATCCGCGCTGCCCACAACGATCTGCATGACCTCGGCACGTTCCGCTACGCCCGCCCTACGTCGTAGTCCCCATTGGCCGAGGCGTAGCGTGCGTCACGCAGTCATCGGCAAAAGGAGGGAGATCGATGTACGAGATCCAGAGTGACGTCCCCGCACCGGCCGCCCGTGCCATGCGCTACCCCCTCGATCAGCTCGAGGTCGGGCAGTCGCTCGTGCTCCGCCAGTACGAGGACCGCAGCCGGGCGCTGCGGAACCTGCGCGGGGCGGTGACGCGCCTGCGCCGGAGCCCCCCGGAGATGCGCTTCACCACCCGCATCGACCAGGACGGCAACCCGCGCACCTGGCGCGTCGAGTAGCCCGCCACGCGCCCGGCGGCTACTCCGCCAGGGGCGGGCGCGGGTGGTCCGCCGTGAGCCGTTCGTCATCCGGCTGCTGGACCGGGTGCGGGCGGCCTCGACAGTGCAGCCACGGCACTGCGCTTCGACCCCGGCGCCACGACCACGGGCATCGCCTTGGTGAGTTCGGGTCAGCGCGGTGACCGCGATCTCGAGGGCGCCGCCTACTAGCAAGGCACGCTCGCCAGCTGGGAACTTCGGGAGTACCTGCTACGCCGTGTTCAACCGCGCCCGCGACCGCGAGCTGGTGCACCACAACCCGTGCGAGGGCGTGCGGTACAACAAGGAGGGGAAGCGCACGCGCTACGTCACGGACGAGGAGTTCCTGCGCGTCAAGGCGCTGGCGAACGAGCACATGCAGGCGATCCTGGACCTGGCGCTGCTCATCGGCCAGCGCCGGGGCGACCTGCTCGCGATCCGCCAGGGCGATATCGACGCCGAGGGCATCTACCTGCGCCAGTCGAAGACCGGCCACCCCCAGATCATCCGCATGACCGAGGCGGTGCGCGACGTCGTCGACCGGCTGCTCAAGGACCGGCCCCGTGGGGGCGCCTACCCGCTGGTGTGCAAGCCGGACGGCTCGGGGTACACCGTGAACGGCTTCAACACGAACTGGCAGCGGCTGATGAACCGGGCGGTCAAGGAGGGGGCGGTGGAGCGCTTTCGCTTCCACGATATCCGGGCGAAGGCGGCTACCGACCTGCAGCGGGCCGGCCACGATCCCCAGGCCCTACTCGGCCACGCCAGCTGGACGACCACGGAGATCTACCTGCGCGACCGGGCTGGGCAGCTCGTCGAGCCGCTGCGCTAGGTGCGACGTTTTACCGCACCTCGAACGACGAACGGCGCGGCCAAGGGCCGCGCCGTCGAGCGCTGTGCTAGGGACAGCGAGCGGGCTTACGGAGGGCTTGCGGCTGGCGTTTTGTGCCAGATTGCAATTTTGTGCCAGATCCGCGAGGTGCTTTTTGGCGTAAGCCCTTGATTTGTTTGGCGCGCCGGGGAGGATTCGAACCCCCAACCTTCTGATCCGTAGTCAGATGCTCTATCCAGTTGAGCTACCGGCGCGTAAAGATCTCTATTATAGCGTTTTTACGATGCTAGTCAATAAAGATATGGCGGAGAGAGAGGGATTCGAACCCTCGAAGGGCTTTCGCCCTTACTCCCTTAGCAGGGGAGCGCCTTCGACCGCTCGGCCATCTCTCCAGCACGCATTACTCTAAGGGATACCCCCCGGCGAGGTAAACCCGTCACTCGATCTTGGAGCCGGAACTGTCCTCCGGAGGGGTGGGAGGGGGCGTACCCTCCTCGCTGCTCTCGTGGCGGATGCGCTCGTAGATCTCCTCGCGGTGGACGGAGACGTCGCGCGGCGCATTCACCCCGATGCGGACCTGGTTGCCCTTGACCCCGAGCACGGTGACGCTGATTTCATCGCCAATCATCAGCGTCTCACCTACCCGCCGTGTGAGTATCAGCATCGATTCGTACTCCTCAAGACTCTTACGGTGCGGTTTCCTAGACAGTCTAGCTCTCCGAGAGGCCTTCAAGCTCAGCCACCGGCGTGACGTTCTCCAGCTCGAAGGCCTTGTGCAGGGCCCGCACCCCGAGCTCGAGGTACTTGTCGTCGACGACCACCGAGATCTTGATCTCGGAGGTGGAGATCATCTGGATGTTGATGCCCTCGTCGGAGAGCGCCTTGAACATGGTATTGGCCACGCCGGCGTGGGAGCGCATGCCGACCCCGACCAGGGAGATCTTGACGATCTTGTCGTCGCCGACCACCTGCCGGGCCCCGAGCTCCTCCGCCTTGCGCTGGACGAGGTCGAGGGTGGTCTCGTAGTCGCGCTTGTGGACGGTGAAGGTGAAGTCGGTCAGCCCCTGCTGGCCGATATTCTGGATGATCATGTCCACTTCGATGTTGGCGCCGGCCACGGAGCCGAGCAGATCGGCGGCGATGCCGGGGGTGTCGGGCACGCCGATGACCGCCACCTTGGCCTCGTCCCGGTTGAACGCAATGCCGGAGATCAGCGGCTCTTCCATCTCGTTGTCCTCGTAGGTGATCAGTGTCCCCGGGCCCGGCTCGAAGCTCGAGAGCACCCGCAGCGGGACCCGGTACTTACCCGCGAACTCGACGGCGCGGATCTGGAGCACCTTGGAGCCGAGGCTCGAGAGCTCGAGCATCTCGTCGACGGTGATCGAGTCGAGGCGCCGCGCCTCGGGGACCACGCGCGGGTCGGTGGTGTAGACGCCGTCGACGTCGGTGTAGATCTGGCACTCGTCGGCCTCCAGGGCGGCCGCCAGGGCCACGGCGGTGGTGTCGGAGCCGCCCCGGCCGAGGGTGGTCAGCGCGCCCTCCTCGTCCACCCCCTGGAAGCCGGCCACCACCACGACGCGCCCCTCCTGGAGGTCGTCGCGCAGCACCTCGGCGTCGATGTCGAGGATCCGCGCCCGGCTGAAGGAGCTGTCGGTGAGGATCCGCACCTGGGCACCGGTGTAGCAGCGCGCCGGGCAGCCGATCTGCTCGAGGGCCATCGTCAGCAGCGCGATGGTCACCTGCTCGCCCGTCGACAGGAGGACGTCGAGCTCGCGGGCCGGCGGATCGGCGTGGACGGCCTCGGCGAGCTCGAGCAGGCGGTTGGTCTCGCCGCTCATCGCCGAGACGACGACCACCACGTCGTCGCCGTCCTCCCGGCTCGCCTTGACCTTGTCGGCGACGGCCTGGATGCGCTCCGTCGTCCCGACGGAGGTACCCCCGAACTTCTGTACGATCAGGCCCATAGGATCCTCAGGCTCCGAAAGGGCGCCTATTAAACACAATCGCTGGCGATTGTGAAAGGCGTACTATTCATCGATTTGCGCCTCGACCCACGCCGGCACCGAGCGCAGCGCCTCGTCGAGCTTCTCCGGCTCCTTGCCGCCGGCCTGGGCGAAGTCCGCCCGGCCGCCGCCGCGGCCACCGACCTGGATGGCGACGTGGTTGACCAGGTCGCCGGCGGCGAGCCGGCCGGTCAGGTCCTTGGTCACGCCGGCGACGAGCTGCACCTTCTCGCCCTCGACGGCGGCGAGCAGGATCACGCCGCTGCCGAGCTGGTTCTTGAGCTGGTCGAGGGTCTCGCGCAGCCCCTTGCCGCTGCCCTCGACGCGGGCGGCGAGGACCCGGACGCCGGCGACCTCCTGGGCCTCGTCGGCCAGGGAGCGCCCCGCCTGGGTGGCGAGCTTCTGCTTGAGCCGCTCGATCTCCTTGTCTTGCTCGCGGGTGCGCTCGGCGAGCTGCTCGGCCTTGACCTCGAGGTTCTCGGGGCTGACGCGCAGCAGCTCGCCGAGCCGGCGCAGCCGGCCGTCGACCTCCTGCGCCCAGTTGACGGCGCGCTCGCCGGTGATCGCCTCGATCCGGCGCACGCCGCCGGCCACGCCGGTCTCCTCGACGATCTTGAACAGCCCGATGTCGCCGCTGCGGCGCACGTGGGTGCCGCCGCAGAGCTCGCGGGAGTAGTCGCCGAGGGAGACCACCCGCACGGTGTCCCCGTACTTCTCGCCGAACAGCGCCATGGCGCCGGTCTGCACGGCCTCGTCGAAGGCCATGTGCTCGGCCTCGGCCGGGAGGTTGGCGAGGATCTGGGCGTTGACGCGGCGCTCGATCTGCTCGAGCTGCTCCCGCGAGGGCGCCTCGTAGTGGGCGAAGTCGAAGCGCAGCCGGTCCGGCGCCACCAGCGAGCCCTTCTGCTGGACGTGGTCGCCGAGCAGCTCGCGCAGCGCCTTGTGGAGCAGGTGGGTGGCCGAGTGGTTGCGGACGGTGGCCTCGCGGGTGCCCTCGTCGACCTGGGCGTGGACCTGGTCGCCGACGCCGAGGCGGCCCTGCTCGAGCCGGCCGAGGTGGCCGTGGGCCTCGCCCTGCTTGACGGTGTCCTCGACCCGGAAGCGCACGCCGTTGGCCACGATCACCCCCTGGTCGCCGACCTGGCCGCCGGACTCGGCGTAGAACGGCGTCCGGTCGAGGACCACCATGCCCTCCTCGCCCGGCTCGAGGTGCTGGACGGACTCGCCGTCGCGGTAGAGGGCGGTGACCTCGCCGGTGTCCTCGAGGGTCTCGTGGCCGGTGAAGCGGCTCTCGCCGGCGTCGACCACCTCCTGGCGCGGCCCGCCGAAGCGGCTCGCCGCCCGGGCGCGCTCGCGCTGCTCGGCCATGCGCCGCTCGAAGCCGTCGTGGTCCACCGCCAGCCCCCGCTCCCGGGCGATGTCGGCGGTCAGGTCGACGGGGAAGCCGTAGGTGTCGTAGAGCTTGAAGACCACGTCGCCGTCGATGACCTCGCCGCTGGCCTGCGCCAGGTGGTCGTCGAGCAGGGCGAGGCCGTGCTCGAGGGTCTCGCGGAAGCTGCGCTCCTCCTGGTGGAGGATCTTCTCGACGAGCTCGCGGCGCTCGGCGAGCTCCGGGTGGGCCTCGCCCATGACCCGCTCGAGGGGGTCGACGAGGCGGTAGAAGAACGGCTCCTCGATGCCGAGCTGATAGCCGTGGCGCACGGCGCGGCGGATGATCCGGCGCAGGACGTAGCCGCGCCCGTCGGTGGCGGGCAGGACGCCGTCGGCGAGCAGGAAGGCGCAGGCCCGGATGTGGTCGGCGATGACCTTCAGCGAGGCGTTGCCGCGGTCGCTGACCCCGGCGATCTCGCCGGCGGCGTCGATCAGCGGCACGAACAGGTCGGTCTCGAAGTTGCTGTGCACGCCCTCGATCACGGCGGCGAGGCGCTCGAGGCCCATGCCGGTGTCGACGCAGGGGCTCGGCAGGGGGTGGAGGTTGCCCTCGGCGTCGCGGTCGTACTGCATGAACACGAGGTTCCAGACCTCGATGTAGCGGTCGCCGTCCTGGTCCTCGGAGCCCGGCGGCCCGCCCGGCACCTCGGGGCCGTGGTCGTAGAAGATCTCCGAGCACGGCCCGCACGGGCCGGTATCGCCCATGGACCAGAAGTTGTCGTGGGCGCCGATGCGCCGGAAGCGCGCCGGATCGATGCCGATCTCCTCGAGCCAGATCCGCGCCGCCTCGTCGTCGTCCTCGTAGACCGTCGCCCAGAGGCGCTCGGCGGGCAGGCCGATGACCTCGGTGAGGAAGGTCCAGGCGTACTCGATGGCCTCGCGCTTGAAGTAGTCGCCGAAGGAGAAGTTGCCCAGCATCTCGAAGAAGGTGTGGTGCCGGGCCGTGTAGCCGACGTTCTCCAGGTCGTTGTGCTTGCCGCCGGCGCGCACGCAGCGCTGGCTGGTAGCCGCGCGGCTGTAGCCGCGCTGCTCGCGGCCGAGGAAGACCTCCTTAAAGGGGACCATCCCGGCGTTGGTGAACAGCAGCGTCGGGTCGTTGGCCGGCACCAGCGGCGCGCTCGGCACCACCGTGTGGCCCCGGCGCTCGAAGAACTCCAGGAATGAGGCGCGCAGCTGCGCCGATGTCATCTCTCCGCCCATACGGGTCCCTTCTCGTCGTCGTCTTCCGCGCCGAGCGTGGCGGCCCGCGCCTGCTCAGCCGTAAATCCGCGTCGCTGCAGGAACTGCGCCTGGCGCTGGACCTCGCGCCGCCCCGCCGGGGGCTGCGCGCCGAAGCGCTGGGCGCGCACCGCCCGGGCCTGCGCCTGCCAGTCCACCTCGGCGGCGGCGAGGGCCTCGTCGGCGAGCGCCCCCGGCAGGCCGCGCCGGCGCATCTCCTGCTCGATGCGCACCGGCCCGTGGCCGCGCTGGATCCGGCTGCGCACGAACGCCTCGGCGAAGCGGGCCTCGTCGAGCAGCCCCTCCTCGGCGAGGGCATCGAGCGCCGGCGCGGCCTGCGCCTCGGCGAAGCCGCGCTGGGCGAGCTTGTCGAGCAGCTCCCGGCGGGTGTGCTCGCGCCGGGCGAGCAGCCGCAGGGCGGCGGCGCGGGCCGCCGGCTCGTCGCCCGGCTCCTCGCTCACGCCTCGTCCCCGGTGCCCTCTTCCTCGGAGGCGGAGGCCTCGCCGGGGGCGCCGAGGACCTGCTCGCGGATCTTCTGCTCGATCTCGGCGGCCACCTGCGGGTTGTTGCGCAGGTACTGCCGGGCGTTGTCCTTGCCCTGGCCGATGCGCTCGCCGTTGTAGCTGTACCAGGCGCCGGACTTGTCCACGATCCCCTGGCTGACGCCCATGTCGATGATCTCGCCCTCGCGGGATATCCCCTCGCCGTAGAGGATCTCGAAGTCCGCCTGCTTGAACGGCGGCGCCATCTTGTTCTTGACGACCTTCACGCGGGTCTCGTTGCCGAGGACCTCGTCGCCCTTCTTGATCCCGCCCACCCGGCGGATGTCGAGGCGCACCGTCGAGTAGAACTTGAGGGCGTTGCCGCCCGTCGTCGTCTCCGGCGAGTTGCTGACGAGGCAGCCGTCGACGAAGTAGTTGTGATTATCGGCCACGCTGATATCGAAGCGCCGCCGGCTAATGCGCTGGCCATCCCGGTAGGGCACCCGCGTCCGGATCTCCTTGACGCGCATCGGCCGTAGGACCGGGCTTGTCTCGCTCGGGCCCTCCTCGCCTGAGCGGCGATGGTAGCGGCCACGGTACTCGGCGGGCAGCTTGTACTCCATCGGCCCGGGCACGAAGGGCGCGATCAGCTCAAACAGCCTCTGCGACTCGGCGACACTAAAGGTGATGACCCGATGCTCGCCGCACTGGCGCCAGCTCGTCTGGATACCGAACCGCGCAAAGATACGGTCAATACGCTCCTGGCTCTCGGCGTCCGTGAACCCGTTCACGTAGAGGCTCGCGACAGGGCGTCGCTGATAGGCCTTACCGCGCCAGTACGAGGTACCGGCTTGGAGCGAGCCGTCACCGCAGTACCAGTGGGCGATAGCCCGGGGCGTGATGTGCTCGACGATGGACTCGGGCACGACCTTCTGCGCTTGCTCAGGGTAGAAAAGCCCGCCCAGATCGCCAAGGCGCAGCAGGTGCCGGGTCTCTACGACGGTTGTGCCGCGAGGCGTCGTAGCGACGTTCGAGACGATATCCCCGAGCTCCTCGGCGAGACACTCCGCGTACTCAGCCTGACGGGGGCCGTGCTCTTCCCGGAAGTAGGCCGTCTGCTCGCTCCGCTGGGTGATGTTCCCGTCACCGAGCAGCGCGCCGATCACGACCTGCTCTTGATGGTCCGTAAGCGCCACCTCCTCGGTGCAGGCCGAGATCTCGTCGCCTGGCTGCAGCGCCTTGGCAGGACGCCAGCCGTAGGGCGTGTAGATCTTGTGATCCGGCGTACAGGAGAACCCGCGACGGCCGTTCCCCGTGGGGTTCTGCACGAAGAACTGCAGGAATGCGTCCGTCTCTCCGTTGACGTGCCAGTCCGTGACGGGCTTCGCCTCGAACGACTTGTGCTCGAAGTTGTAGGAGAGCACTTCGGCGGGCTGCTGCTGGTTGACGAGCTTGCCGATCTTCTCCCGGCTACCGTCGGCCAGCAGCACCTGGGAGTCGTAGGAGAAGCAACCGAACATCACCCCGATCTTCATGCGGATCTGGTTGATGAAGACCACCAGCGTGTTGGAGCGCTTGATGTTGGAGGTGAGCTTGCGCAGGGCCTGGGACATCAGCCGCGCCTGCAGGCCGACGTGGGAGTCGCCCATCTCGCCCTCGATCTCGGCCTTGGGCGTGAGCGCGGCCACCGAGTCGACCACCAGCACGTCGACGCCGCCGGAGCGCACGAGCATGTCGGCGATCTCCAGCGCCTGCTCGCCGGTATCCGGCTGCGAGACGAGCAGGTCGTTGATGTCCACCCCCACCGCCTCGGCGTAGTCCGGGTCCAGGGCGTGCTCGGCATCGACGAACGCCGCCGTGCCGCCGGCCTTCTGCGCCTCGGCGATGATGTGCAGGGTCAGCGTCGTCTTGCCCGAGGACTCGGGGCCGTAGATCTCGGCCACGCGGCCGCGGGGCAGCCCGCCGATGCCGAGCGCCACGTCGAGCGCCAGCGAGCCCGAGGAGATGGCCGCGACGTCGCCGCGCACCGCGCGGGCGTCGCCCATGCGCATGACGGCCCCCTTGCCGAACTGCTTCTCGATCTGGCCCAGCGCGGCGCCGAGCGCCTTCTTGCGATCCTCATCCATTGCCTTGCTCACCTGCTTCGCCTAGTGGCCCTACGCACGGGCGGGGAGGAGCTGAAGCGCCTCTACCGGACAGCCTCCCTGCCGCCGGCCCGCGCCCCGCTTTGAGAACGAGCAATTATCCCATACTCGGGCGGGGGCATCACCCGGGCGCCGCCCCCGGCCGAGCTTGATCCTATTCTAACAGGGTCCCGCCGCCTGCCCCATCCGCGCCCCCGCCGAGGGGCCAGGCCGCCTCGACCCGGTAGCTCGCCCCCTGCACGCCGCGCTCGGAGGCGACCAGGGTCAGCCGCTCCACCGGCCACTCCAGGGGCGTCTCCAGGGCGCCGCGCGGCGGCGGCGCGGCCTTGCGGAAGAGGGTGATGTGGGGGTGGAGGCGCTTGCCGTCGAAGGGCTGGTCGCGGCGGCGCAGCTCCCGGCGCAGGGCCCGGTGGAGATCGGCCAGCGGCGCCGGCGCCGCCTCCGCCCCCGCCCAGGCGACCCGGGCGCGGGCGAAGTAGCCGAGCCGGTCGATCACCAGCCGGAAGGCCGAGGCCTCCCGCGCCGCCGCGGCCCCCGCCGCGGCGGCCGCCGGCGGCTGCGCAGCGCCGAGGAAGAGAACGGTCAGGTGCATCTGCTCGGCGCTGACGGGCCGGCCCCGCCCGGGGTGCTCGCGCTGGAGCGCGGCCAGGGCCTCGCGCAGCCACGGCGGCGGCCAGAGGGCGAAAAACAGCCG